>JAEEHP010000182.1 GCA_016280855.1 Bacteroidaceae bacterium | reverse complement strand
TTCCCCGCCAAGTTCCGTGCCGGAGCTCAAGGCCTGATGTTCTTCATCGTCCGCGGCCTCTCGGCCGCATGGGGCCTCATATTCACCTATATCTACGGTGAGAACGGCGAAGGCTTCACCCTCGCCGCCTGGTGCATGATCATCCTCCTGCTCATCTCCCTCATCGTTGGTGTCATCGGAGCCCCCAACACCCGCGGCAAGTCGCTCGCCCAGATTACGAAGGAACGCTACGGCGAAATGGTATAACGGATAACAAATGAACAGATTAACATATTAAATATTATCAACTATGGAAAGTATACTTGAAAAGAGAAATGAACTGAAGAAGGTGGTGAACGACGTGGCCGAAGTGGCCGGATACCTCTGGCAGAAGGGGTGGGCTGAGCGCAACGGCGGAAACATCACCGTGAACATCACCGACTACGTGGACGATGCTATGCGACTGATGCCTGCCATCTCCCCCGTCTATCAGATCGGTACGACACTGCCTCACCTGAAGGGCTGTTATTTCTACTGCAAAGGTACGAACATGCGAATGCGCGACCTGGCTCGCTGGCCAATGGACAACGGCTCGGTGATCCGCATCCTGCCCGACTGTGCCTCCTATGTCATCATCGCCGACAAGCCCGTGAAGCCGACGAGCGAGCTGCCCTCGCACCTGGCCGTGCACGACTACTTGCTTGCCAAGGGTTCACCCTACCGTGCCAGCCTCCACACGCATCCCATCGAACTGGTGGCGTTGACCCACAACAAGCGTTTCATGGAAAAAGATGTAGCGACGCGCATGTTGTGGTCCATGATTCCTGAGACGAAGGCGTTCTGCCCGCGTGGTCTCGGCATGGTACCCTATATGATGCCGTCGAGCGTGGAACTCGCCGACGCCACCATTCGCGCCATCGATGACGACTACGACGTGGTGATGTGGGAGAAGCATGGCGTCTTCGCCGTGGACACCAACATCATGAGTGCCTTCGACCAGGTGGATGTCCTCAACAAAGCCGCCCTCATCTATATCGCCGCCAAGAACATGGGCTTCGAACCCGATGGCATGACGGATGCACAGATGAAGGAGCTCAGCGACGTGTTCGGACTGCCGAAATAACCTTCGTTTTAACAAAAAACGACCCTCAACATCCCGCCAGAGGCCGCGATTACAACATTTTTTCGCTCTTTTTGCCTAAAAACTTTGGGAGATACGAAAAATTGATGTACCTTTGCAGCCGATTTCAAGAATCACGGCGGGATAGCTCAGCTGGTTAGAGCGCATGATTCATAATCATGAGGTCCTCGGTTCAATCCCGAGTCCCGCTACTGAAGAAGGTTGTGTAGTGAAAAGCTACCTCAACCTTCTTTCTTTTTTTGCCTTTTGGCAAAACTTTTTGCGATTTTTCACCTCCGATAAGCCCTATTTGAATTATTTTTTGTATTTTTGCGGCTAAATAGGACGAAATCAACCTTATGGACGAGAAAAACGTGATGCAGGAGGGCATCACCCACCATCTTAACCGTATGTACCAGGACTGGTTCCTGGACTATGCCTCCTACGTAATCCTCGAACGTGCCGTGCCGCATATCGGCGACGGTTTCAAACCTGTGCAGCGCCGCATCCTACACTCGATGAAGCGGATGGATGACGGGCGCTTCAACAAGGTCGCAAACATCGTGGGCCACACGATGCAGTTCCACCCTCACGGCGACGCCTCCATCAAGGATGCGCTGGTGCAGCTGGGACAGAAGGAGCTGCTCATCGACTGCCAAGGCAACTGGGGGAATATCCTCACGGGCGATGATGCTGCCGCGGGACGATACATCGAGGCACGACTGTCGAAGTTCGCGCTCGACGTGGTGTTTAACCCCAAGACCACCGAGTGGAAGCTCTCGTACGACGGCCGCAACAAGGAGCCCATCACGCTGCCCGTGAAGTTCCCGCTGCTGCTGGCGCAGGGCGCGGAGGGCATCGCCGTAGGCTTGTCATCGAAGATCTTGCCGCACAACCTCAACGAGCTGTGCGAAGCGGCCATCGCCTACCTCCACGACGAACCCTTCCAGCTCTACCCCGACTTCCCTACGGGCGGCAGCATCGACGTGTCGAAGTACAACGACGGCCAGCGAGGCGGCGTCGTCCGTGTGCGTGCCAAGATAGAGAAGCGCGACCAGAAGACTTTGGCCATCACGGAAATACCTTTCGGCAAGACCACGGGTTCGCCGCAGAAACCCTCGCAGTTCATCGACAGCATCCTGAAGGCGGCCGAGAAGGGAAAGATCAAGGTGCGCAAGGTGGAGGATATGACCGCCGCCGGCGTGGAGATCCTCATCCATCTCATGCCCGGTGCCTCGTCCGACAAGACCATCGACGCGCTGTATGCCTGCACCGACTGCGAGGTGTCAATCTCCCCCAACTGCTGCGTTATCGACGACCGCAAGCCATGCTTCCTCACCGTCAGCGAGGTGCTGCGCCGATCGGTTGACAACACGAAGGAGCTGCTGCGCAAGGAGCTGCTCATCCGTCGCGGCGAGCTGATGGAAGCCTTGCATTTCGCCTCGCTCGAACGCATCTTCATCGAAGAGCGCATCTATAAGGGCAAGCCCTTCGAGAATGCCAACTCGACCGACGAACTATGCATCTACATCGACGAGCGGCTGACGCCGTTCTACCCTCAGTTCGTGCGCGAAGTGACGAAGGAAGATATCCTCAAACTGCTCGAGATCAAGATGCAGCGCATCGCCAAGTTCAACAAGGACAAAGCCGACGAGGCCATCGCACGCATGAAGGAAGAGGTGGCAGAGATCGACCGCGACCTGGCCAACATGATCGAAGTGACGGCCAACTGGTTCCGATTCGTACAGAACAAATACGGGAAAGACCATCCGCGCCTCACCGAGATTCGCAACTTCGACAGCATCGAAGCCTCGAAGGTCGTCGAGGCTAACCAGAAGCTGTACATCAACCGCGACGAAGGTTTCATCGGTACGAGCCTGAAGAAGGACGAGTTCGTCTGCAACTGCTCGGACATCGACGACGTCATCATCTTCTACAAGGACGGAACCTACAAGGTAATCCGCATCGGCGAGAAGGTGTTCGTCGGCGAGACGGAACGCTCGAAAGCCGAGAAGCGCAAGTGCCAGATCATTCACGTGGCCATCTTCAAGAAGAACGACACGCGCACGATCTACAATGCCGTCTATCGCGACGGTCGCGACGGGGCATACTACATCAAACGCTTCAGCGTCACCGCAATCACCCGCGACCGCGAATACGACCTCACACGTGGCAAGCCCGGCAGCCGCGTGGCCTACTTCACCGCCAACCCCAACGGTGAAGCTGAGGTCATCAAGGTGAGTCTCAAACCCAATCCGAAGCTCAAGCGTGCCTTCTTCGACAAGGACTTCAGCGAGATCATCATCAAGGGACGCGCCTCCATGGGCAACTTGCTCACCCGTCTCGACGTGGAGCGCATCGGCCTGAAGAGCCACGGCAGCTCGACGCTCGGCGGACGCAAGGTGTGGTTCGACGACGACGTGAAACGCCTCAACTACGACGAGCACGGGCAGTACCTCGGCGAGTTCCACAGCGACGACACCATCCTCGTCATCCTCGACAACGGTGAGTTCTACGTCACCAACTTCGACCTTAACAACCACTACGAGCAGAACATTCTGCGCATAGAGAAGTACGATGCCCAGAAAGTGTGGACGGCAGCCCTCTTCGATGCTGACCAGGGCTACCCCTACCTCAAGCGTTTCACCCTCGAGGCCACGGCGCGCCATCAGAACCTCATGGGCGAGAATGCCGAGAGCCGCCTGCTGCTGCTCACCGACACCGTGTACCCACGCCTCCTGGTCACTTACGCTGCACCCGACGACTTCCGCGAACCGATGGAAATCGACGCCGAACAGTTCATTGGACAAAAGAGCTTCAAGGCCAAGGGCAAGCGTATCACCACCCTCGCCGTAGCACAAATCGAGGAGCTCGAACCGACAAGATTTCCTGAGCCGGAACCGGAGCCGGAGAATCAGGATGAGCCGGAGGATCCCGAGAGCACTGATCAGACGGAAGCGTCCGACAGTCCGGAAGTACAGGAAGCCCAGGATGATGTCGCGCAACCACAGGACGCGCTCCCTCCAGCTCCTGACGCTGCCCGCCCGGGAAGCATCGACCCCCTAACCGGTCAATTCAACCTCTTTGAAGAATGAAACGCAGGATTACTCCGTTTTGCAAGATACTCCATCTGCTGATAGCTGTTGTCTGGCTGCTATCGGGGACGGCGTTGGCCCAAGAGCAGCCCGTCAGCCACTCCACGCTGTTCGGCATAGGTCGTGTGCGGCAGCTCGACACCTATCTGTCCCCCCTCAGCTACCGCGGCCCTCAGCTTCAATTCATCCATCAGACGCAGCGCACCACACATTGGATGGACAGCACGGTCATCTTTCAGACCCTTTGGCAAGGCGACTTGGCCTACACCACGAACAAGCCCGATCGAGCCCGCACCATCGGTGGAGACATCACGTTCGACGCCGCCTGGCATTTCCAGCTCTTAGGCAACCGCCCCTTCCGCATCTACCTGGGGCCTCAGATCGGCACCTCGACAGGCTTCCTCTACAATACGCGCAACGGCAACAATCCTGCCCAGGCACTCGCCTCGCTACGCCTTTCGGCCTCAGCAGCGGCCACTTACGATTTCCATCTGTGGCGCCAGCCCCTGACCGCCCGCTATCAGCTCGACCTTCCCCTCATAGGTCTCATGTTCAGCCCCAACTACGGCCAGAGCTACTACGAGATCTTCTCGCTCGGCCACACCGACCATAACATTTGTGCGACACATCCCTTCAATGCCTTCTCCAGCCGCCACCTCTTGACCATCGACCTTCCCCTTCGCAACAGCTTCACCCTTCGTGCCGGCTACCTCTGTGATCTCCGTCAAAGCCATGTCAACGGGATTCGCCACCACAGTTTCACCCACGCCTTCATGATCGGCTGGGTGCGCCATCTCAGATATGTGAATAACCGATAACCAACATGCGCAGCACATTATCCTCTTTACATCATATCCTTCTGCTGGCCGTAGGGCTCCTGCTGCTACACGGTTGCACACGTGAGGACGATTTCAGCAATACGCCTCAGGGCAATCTTGACGCCCTGTGGACCATTATCGACGAGCATTATTGCTTTCTCGACTATAAACATCAGGCTATCGGGCTCGACTGGACAGGCGTCCACAGCAAATATCGTCAGCGTCTGAGCAAGGACATCAGCTCCGCACAGCTCTTCGAAGTGCTCGCCGAGATGCTTTCGGAATTGCGCGACGGACACGTCAATCTCTATGCTGCGCACGACCTGGCACGCAACTGGTCGTGGTACGAGGACTATCCCTCGAACTTCTCCCAGGAGCTGCAGGACCGTTACCTCGGCACCGACTACAAGATTGCTGGCAACCTGCGCTACCGCCTCTTCGACGACAACACGGGTTACGTGGTCTGTCCCAGCTTCTCGTCGGGCTTCGGCGAAGGCAACCTCGACGAGGTGTTTCATGCGCTGCGCACCTGCAACGGACTGATCCTGGACATCCGCGACAACAGCGGCGGCGACCTCACCTATGCCGAGCGCCTGGCACAACGATTCACGAACGAGCGCCGCCTGGTGGGCTACATAAGCCATAAGACGGGACGCGGGCATAGTGATTTCTCCACGCCGGTAGCCCAATACCTCGAGCCGTCGGATGGCGTGCGTTGGCAGAAACGCGTCGTCGTGCTGACCAACCGCCGTTGCTACAGCGCTACGAACACCTTCGTCCGCGACATCAAATGCTGTCCGCTCGCTACCGTCATCGGCGACAAAACAGGCGGCGGCAGCGGCCTGCCCTTCTCCAGCGAGCTGCCCAACGGATGGGCTGTACGCTTCTCGGCATGTCCTATGTTTGATGCTCAGATGAACCAGATTGAATTCGGCATCGACCCCGACAGCGTCGTCAGCCTCAGCGAAACCGACAAAGCCGCCGGCTTCGACACGCTCATTGAAGCTGCACGCGCCATCATCAACAAACCCTGAACCCGAAGTCACGTTATTCAACAAAAAAATGGTTGCCCCCTGAAGGACAACCATCTTTGTTGTGTCGACACTTGGACTCGAACCAAGGACCCCCACCATGTCAAGGTGATACTCTAACCAGCTGAGCTATGCCGACCTGTAATTGTCTTACCTCGAACGCCTTGGACTTGTACGCCTGATAGGACTCGAACCTACACGCCTCGCGGCACCAGATCCTAAGTCTGGCGTGTCTACCAATTCCACCACAAGCGCATTCTTGGTTAAGACGGCGCAAAGGTAATGCTTTTCTGCGACATGACAATGGAAAACCTCAAAAATCTTCAAAAAAATTTTTTCTTCGAAACAGACTACAGACTACAGCCGCCTTTTCTTCACGCACTTCGACGTCCTGTAGTCTGTAGTCTATTTCGATAAAAATTTATTTTTCCGAACCGTTCATCATCCCGCAGGATGAAGGTGTGAAAACAAGTCCAAAGGGTTTCCGGAAACAGTCCTAAGGTTTTCCGGCAAAACCCTTAAGGCTTTTCGTCAAAACCCTTGAGGGTATAGCGGCAGGGCCTTCTCGTCAGATGATGGCAAGCTTCTGCTCGACGGGATTGGCATAGATACTCCAGAGAATATCGCGCAAGGCATTGAGCGTGGTGAGGTCGTCGATGTGCAGCTCGCGCAGCCGCTCGGTGTGAGTGAGGAAGGCATCGCGCTGGGCTGGCGTGTAGCGGTCAGCGTAGGTGGAAGTCAGATGCAACAGGTCGTAAGCGATGTAGTTGTTGGGTGTTAGGTGGTAAGCGCTGATGATGCGTTGGTCAATGAGACGGGCCACGGCGCGGTTGAAATCGCTCTCCACATCGCGCTGTTCCGCAAGGGGCTGCAGGTCGGCGGCGGTGATGACGGGGCAGCAGGTGATATGCACAGCACCCTTGGGCTGCATGACGCCCGTTAGAATGCTGTTCAGGTCTTCGCCGGGTTGCTTGACGTACTTCGTGTCGCGGCTGAGGTACAGCTCGCGGGCCTTCAAGAGGTCGCAGCTCTCCCATTCGTAGCTGATGCTGACGGGTACGATGTTCAGCTCGGCCAAAGCTTCCACGGGCTGCTTGGGGCGGCTCATGCCGAACATCTTGATGATGCCCTGGTCGGTTTGGTCGATGCCGTCCTTCGTGCGTCCGTTGCGCTGGGCTATCCACACGCTTTGGTGCTTCTCGGTGATGCAATAGCGGATGTACTCCGAGAGGTGCAGCGACGAACGATAGAACTCGCGCGGCGTGCCGCCACGTTCGACGCGGAACATCTTGTTGGATTTGCCAATGTCGATGACGAGCGGCGAGCTCATGAGGTTGGCGCCGAAGGTGATCTCCGTGGTCTCGTGGCCGCATTGCCACAAAGCATATTGCAGCAAGCAGGCATCGAGCATGATGTCGCGATGGTTGCTCACGAAGAGGTAACGTTTCTCGGGGTCGAGGGCATCAATGCCGTCGAAGGTGAAGCTGGTGGTGCTGCGGGCGATGACTTGCTCGTTGACGCAACGCATGACTTCGTGCTGGAAGTCATAGACATTGGTGAACTGGCGCATGAGCGCACGCACGTTCTCGATGTCCTGACCGGGATAGACGTACTGGGCGAGGAGTGGAAAATGGGGACTGTCGGCGATGCGCTGCATGGCTGCCGGTATCTCGGAGTCGTAGAAAGGTCGGATGTCGTCGAAAGAAGAGACACTCCCCTGTTGAGCAGCAGATTGATTTTTGCTTTCCATATATATATATTGTATTTGATTTACTCTTATGAACCATATAGACCCTGGATGGTATCTACTCCCCTCCCTCACAGGGAGGGGTAGGGGGTGGGTCTTGTTATGTTTATCTTAAGTCCACGAACTTGATGGGCTTGCGGCTCTTGGCGGGAAAGTTGCGGCGGGCTATTTCGTCCACGTCGAGGATTTCGATGTTGGGTGCCACACGGATGCGCGAACGGAAGCGGTCCTTGAGGTCTTTGACGGCATCGAAGGGCGGCTCGTTCTTGAGACCTACGCAGACATCGACCTGATCGGTGCCGGCAGAGGACGAGCGAACGTAAACGATGTAGTTCTGCACGTAGTCCGTGTTGTCGAGCACGTCGTTGATGGCAGGAGGATAGAGCGTCGTGCCCTTGAGCTTGATCATATTGTTCTTGCGTCCCACGAGCGGCGTCAGACGATAGGACCAGCGGCCGCATTGGCATTGCTCAGTACGCTTGGCGGCGATGTCACCCGTGCGGAAGCGCAGCAGGGGCATGGCCTCAACGCCGAGCGTGGTGACAACGACTTCGCCGGGCTGTCCGTCGGGCACGGGCTGGTCGTCGTCGCCGATGATTTCGACGATGATGAGTTCGGGGTGTACGTGTCCACCCTGCCCGTATTGGCATTCGGAGAACGTGGCGCCCATCTCGGTGCTGGAGTAGGTGGCGAAGAGGTCAACATCCCATTTGTCCTTGATGCGACGTCCGAGGAGATTGAGGTTGAAGTCCTGGTCGCGCAGTCCCTCGCCGATACCAATAATGCGTCGAACGCTGCTGTTGCGATAGTCGATACCGTGTTCCTCGGCATACTCGATGAGTCGCAGGATGAACGAGGGTACACACATGATGGTGTCGGGGTGCAGACGCTGGATCGTGTCCCACTGCAGTTCGGGGATGCCGTTTCCGACGCGTATGATGCTGGCGCCCAACTTACGAATGCCGAGGAAATAGGCGAGGCCGGCCATGAAACGCTTGTCGATGGTGGTCATGAGCTGAAGGATGTTGCCCGGTTTGAGTCCCGCACAGGCAAAGGACTTTTCCTCGTTGTAAGCCAGGCGGTTGAGGTCGGCGTCGGTGCAGCCGAAGGTGACGGGCTCGCCCAGCGTGCCGCTGGTGGTGATGTAATCGACGATCTTCTCCTTGGGGCAGCAGAGGAAGTCGTCGTTGTAAAGCTGCAGGTCCTTCTTCTCGGTGAAAGGCAGGCGTGTGAGGTCTTCGAGCGTGTGAATCGTAGATACGTCGATACCCTTTTCAGCGAAGATGCGCTGATAATAAGGCGAATGTGCGGCAAGGTAATCGAGTGCCTTGCGCAGCAGACCTTCCTGGAAGGCTTTGATCTCAGCCGGTGAGCTGTATTCGATGTCGGTCATGGGAATATATTCTTGAACCATTGGATGAAAGTATTTTGCCACTGTTGGGTGTAAGTGTTGAATCGCGTGGTGTCGCCGCCAAAGCCGTGGCCGCCAGTGGGATAGCGCGTGTAGAGGTGAGGTATGTTAGCCGCTGTGAGGGCACTGTCGAGCAGGACGCTGTTCTGCCACTGCACGATGGGGTCGTCCTCGCAGTTGAGCAGGAAGACGGGCGGGCAGTCGGCAGGGACGTGCAGCTCGAGGGACATGGAGTCGCGCATGACCTTTCGGCGCTTGCCATACTCTCCGAGCAAGGCTCGGCGGCTGCGTTTGTGGACGTAGGGCTTGTGCATCGTCACGACGGGATAGATGGGAGCGACGAAGTCGGGCCGCAGGCTGACGGTATGCTCGATGCCGAGGGGCGCCAGGAAGTCCGTAGCGGCATAGGAGGCAGCGCTCATGCTGAGATGGCCGCCGGCTGAGAAGCCCATGACACCGAGGCATTGGGGATTGATGCCGAAGTCGGAGGCGTGCTCACGAACATACTGAATCGCACGCTGGACGTCGCAGAGGGCATCGGGATGACGGTGACCGCGGCTGACGAGACGCGTATGGAAGACGTAGGGCCCTATGCCCTGTACGCGGTACTTCAGGACGAAGGCAGCAATGCCCTCGCGTTGAAGCCACTCAGCAACACGTAAGCCCTCGGCCTCGTAGTCGTGCCAGCAGTAGCTGCCGCCAGGGCAGACGATGATGGCTGGCGAAGGTGCCTGGGAAGCGGGAAGAAAAGGTTCGAGCGTAACACTTTTGGCCTTCACGCCAGTACCTTCCCAAAGGCGGATAGGAGTCAACGAAGCAGCCGCTACGGGGACTATAGAAACCATAGATGCTATAGAAACTATAGAAACGATAGAGGCTATTATCGAGGAGAGGGCTTTCAAGGGAATCGGGTTATTTGAGCACACGGTGCACTTCGTCAACGGAGAGCTGGGTGTAGGCCGGGCGTTCGCCGGAGAAATCGACACGGAAGTACTCCTCGTCGTAGAACGAGAGCTTGGAGTTGGTGTCGGGGGTGCACTCGATGTAGATGATGTCATTGAGCGTGAGGCCTTTGGCTTCGCAGATCTGCTCAGCGAGGCTGCGACCGGCATAGGTGACGCTGGTGCCGGGGTTCTCCTGGTACATCTCGGTGACGATGACATAGGTCTTGTCGTCTATGGTGCGGATCTTGAGGCCGCAGGCCGAGGGCATATCCCACTGGCCGCGGAACTCGAAGATCTCGTCGTAGTATTCTTTGGGAACCTTCATGGAGAGAGTGAAAAGTGAAAGAGTGAAAAGTGAAAAATAAAAGTTACCTTGATAGAAAGGTGATAGATATATTAGGTATTCACGTTGCGCTTGGAGCGGTCAACGACCTTACCGAAGCTGCGGTTCATGAGTCGGCGGTCGCGAGGACGGTAAGTGCCTTCGTTCATCTCGCGCAGAGCGACCTGGCAGAAGAGGTTGAACATCTTCGCCTCCTGGCTCTCGTCCTTGTAGAAGCTCGCCCAGGCGTAGTCGTAGAGTTCTTGAAGACGCTCGGGCGACATGTGCTTGGGTTGGAATACGACCTGACCGGCGTTGTAGTGGTTCCAGTCGAAGTCGAAGATGCGTCCCTGGCGCAACAGGTCGTCGTAGCCCTTGGTGTGGGGGAAGGGTGTCATGACGGTGAACTCTGCCAAGTCGAGGTCTATCTCGCCGAGGAAGTCGATGAGGCGCTTGATGTCGTCCTCGGTCTGGTTGTCAAGCCCGAGCAGGATGGTGCCTTCGACGCCGATGCCATTGTCGTGGTAACGCTTCACGCGTTCCTTAATATAATCGCTGGTGTCGTAAACGGCCTGATAGACATACCATGCGCCGGCCTTGCCTGCGAGGTCGAGGATCTCGGGGTCGTCCTCGATGGTGTGGCTGATCCATTTCTTCTTCAGCGGTGCAATGGCCTTGAAGAGCTCGCGCTCCCAATCCTTGTTCTGCGCCAAGGAGTTATCGACGATGAAGAGGCGGTTGTTGTCGATGCTTGCCATGTCCTCGACGACTTTGTCGATGGGGCGCGGACGGAACTTGCGACCGCCGAGGTACGAAACCGCGCAGGGGTAGCAGCTGAAACGACAGCCACGACTGGCATGGAAGAGATCGACCATCGGCACTCCCTTGTGGTTGTAGAGGTCGCGCTTGTAGAGGTCGCGGCGGCAAGGCCCTACGTCCTCAATGGGCGGCATTTGCCCCATATAGTTATAGACCTTCTTCAATTCGCCGCGCAGGAAGTCTTGCATGACCTGTTCCATGCGCCCCTCGCTCTCGCCGAGGAAGAGGCTATCGACGTGCTTCACCATGTCCTCGGCATGAAGCATCGACGAGATGCCGCCCGCCATGACGAGCTTGCCGCGTTTGTGGTATTCATCAGCAATCTCCCATCCGCGCTTGACCTGCGTCGAAAGCATCATCGAGAGCGCCACGATGTCGCAAGGCTCGTCGAAGTTGATTTCCTCGACGTTCTCGTCGGTGAACGAGACATCGACATAATCCGGCAGGGTAGCAGCGAAAGCCACTGGGCCGTGAGGGGGAAGGTTAAAGGTTGTCTGCCCGCGCAGCTTCTGCCACTTCGGGTAGATGAGTTTCATTTTGATTGTCTCCATATACTATCTGCTTAGGTTTTATTTATTGCAATAATCGTTTATCTTATTGACGATGGTGTTGAGGCCGAAGATACATTCTGCGGTGTTGATAGCCGTGAGCGGCACGCCGCAGATGCCATGAAGATTGACACATTGTCCCGAAAGGAGCAAGTTGCGGATTCGAGTGACTGGAGATATGAGCGTTCGCGCCGGGTCAAGACCATCCTTGCTGTAGCCGTAGAGTGCGCCCTGTGGCGAGGCATAGTAGTCGCGAATCGTGAGCGGCGAGGCGGTAGTGTAGTTCTTGATGCACTGGCGAATATCTGGAAAGACGCGCTCCAGTTTGTCGATGATACGTTCTGCCTGTTCACGCTTCCATGCTTCGTAATCTGCGCCACGGTGACCTATGCTGGTCTTCTCCCATCGCTTGACCTGATCGTAGCTCATGATGCAGTTGATGGTCATGCGCACGGCATACGGTCCTTGGTTCTCCGTCGGCGGCGTGAGGTACATGAGTCCCCGTGGCCAAGTGGCAGCGTCGTACTCATTATGGTTCCAGATCTGACCGTAATCGTCCTGGATGTAACCGGTATGGTTGATATACGGGAAGGATTCTGGCTTGAACGCCAGGTAGAGGATGAAAGCGGAATAGGTGACGGGAGCCTCGGTGAGGCGGTTGATATAAGCTCGTGGCAGTGCCCCTGCAGGGAGCAGGGGGAAGAGCGCTTTCAGGTGAATCGTGGAGACATAGTAGTCGGCACGGAAGGTGGAGCCGGAGACGGTCTGCACACTCTCAACCTGTTTATCGACAATATTAATGGCGCTGACAGCCTGGTTGGTCAAGACCTCGCCGCCGTGCTCATAGATGACGCTGGAAAGCAGCTCTGCCATGTGCTGACTGCGTCCACGGAAATGATATTGTCCGCTGATATAGAGCACATTGATCAACGAGTGAATATACGCTGGTGTGTGACCGGGCACACCACCGTACATAGGATTCATATAGGCCAGAAGGTCGCGCAGACGTGGATCGGTAATGAAGTCGGCAATGAACTCGTCGGCAGGCTGCATGAAGCGATCGCTATGAATGGCGAAGACCGTTTCTGACGGACGAAGGTAGAAGATGCCCACCTCCTCGGTGAGATCGTAACAAGCCTGCAGATAGCGCGTGATGCCTTCGCTTTCGTCGGGGAAATAACGGCAAAGCGCCTCGGTGAAGGCCTCGCGGCCCTGCGGCAAACGGTAGTTGTCGCCCGTGCTGAGGTAGGTGACTTCGTCCATGCAATCCATGTCGCAGCGCTCGATGCGCAGCTGATCCATGATACCCAGATATTCGAAGATGCGTCGCACGGAGCCACCCTCGGAGAAACCGCCGAGGATGTGCATGCCGGTCTCGTAGTAAACACCTTGACGAGTGAAGCTTTGGAGGCCGCCGCCGATGTTATGGTTCTTCTCTAAGACACGCACACGCAGCCCTTCATGTGCCAGCAAGGCACCTGTGATCAGGCCTCCGAAGCCGCCTCCTATGATTAAAGCACTTTTCATTGATGACTGATGATTGATGATTGATTGGCAGTGATGATCTGCTGATACAGATACGCAGTCCCGAGCAAATCGGAGCAGGTGACCACTGTGCCCACCAACACGCCGAGGATGCCATGCGAATTGATGTTCTGCCCTGTCAGGTAGAGGCCAGGGAGCTTGGTGCGCTGAGGCACGTGGCACGACACGCCCAACGAGATGTCTTTGGCAATGCCGTAGGCGCTACCCTCAGGTGTTCCCGTGTAGTCGAGGTAGGTGAGCGGGGTTGAAGTATAGTAATGTTGAATGGCGTTGCGCAGTCCGGGGAACGAGTGTTCGACGGCATCGATCAATCGTTCGGCTCGCTGCTGCTTGAATCGTTCGTAGTCGTCGCCACGATGGCCGACCGTAGTTCCCAGCCAAGGTGCCATCTCCTCGAAACGCATATAGCTGAGGATGACACCGGCACGGGCAAAGCGCGGATGGGCGTCGTGGCAGAAATGCATATATAGGTAGCCGCGTGGCCAGTCATCGAGCGTGTAGGCTTCGCAGTCCCATGGCGAGACGCCGGCACGGTAGGCATAGTAATTGCTGTTGAGGTAGGGCATCGTGCCTTCTTTGAAGTCGAGATAGACCGAGAAGATGCCGATGGTGTTGGGCAGGCTGGTCATGCGACGACGGAAAGCAGGGCGGATGAGCGGGCTGTCGGTCATGGCCAACGTCGGCACAGGATGGATGGCACTCACGACGGTGTCAGCGGGGAAGAAGCGTTCATCGGCGGTGGAGACTCCCGTGACGCCATGTTCGTCGGAAAGGATCTTTGTCACCTTGGCGTTGGTCACCACGCGTCCGCCATATTGCTCCAACTTGCGCTGCAGGGCCAAGCCGATGGCATCGCTACCGTCTACGACACGGAAGCTGCTTTGGTTGTAGAAATCGACGATGAAGGCGTGCGTCGAGAAAGGTGTCTTGTCGCGTTGGGCTGCATACAAGGGCAGGTTGCCGACGAGAACATCGCGCAGTACAGGATCTTTGACGAGGCTCTCAATGACCTCATTGATACTGCGAAGCTGGTATTCGGTGCTGATGGCGTTGTCGGCATTCTCAAGGCTGAGCGTATGGAGGCTGGAAGCGTTAGCCACGCGCTGTACGCATTCCATATAGGCTTCGATGGCCTGTCGCTCCTGTGGAAAATAGTTACACATCTGCTCGACGAAGGCCACTTCACCTGTGGGGAAACGGAATTCATCTGAGCCTAAACGTACGATGTCGTAAGCGTTGGTGTCGAGTTCGTCGAGCGCGATGTCATCGATGCCAAGGAAACGCAGCAGACGGTTGAGGGTCTGTCCTGGCTTGGCGCTGCCGATGAAATGCATGCCTGTCTCAAACTTGACGCCGCGACGAGTGAAGCATTGCAGGCAACCGCCAATCTGCGATTCCTGTTCGAGAATGGTCACGTCGTAGCCTTCGCGTGCCAAGATGACACCCGTCGAAAGGCCTCCGAGACCACTGCCTATGATGACGCAACGCTTCATTGAGTTGAGAGTTGAAAGTTGAGAGTTGAAAGTTGAGAGTTGAGAGTTGGGTTATGGTGTTGATGCAATTTGGAATTGCAGGTTGGGCAGATGGATGTTGACGTTTTGTGCAACGGCTATCTTGTCGGCATCAGGATCGGTGGCAATGATATTGACGTCGGGATGGACAAGGGCAAAGACGAAGGCCCGCTCGCCCTGCCCGCAGTTGGGCATGATGATCTCGCTTCCACCACTCCAATTGTCGATTTCGTGGGCTTGTGTGAGAATCGCTTTCAGGTTGCGCAAGGCTTCACGCTTCACGCCGATCTCTTTGTAGAGATATTGATAGCGGACGTAGGGTACGACGGCGGCCGTCTTCTCGTGCTGACGTCTGAGTTCGGCATAATGCTGGATGAAGTAGCGGTGGACATCCTTGGTCAGCTGTCGAGTTTCTGTTGCAGCAAACTCATCGGGTGTCATGCGCTTGCCGATTTCCATGTGCATCTGTCCACGACGGAACGCCAGTTCGTCCTTCGGCAGAACATGCCCCAAGCCGACGAGGAACAGGGGAAGGATGTCTAAATGGTATTCCTTTGCCAGATGGAATGCGCCTTGATGGAAGCGGTGTATCTGACGATCCTTCGAACGTGTGCCTTCGGGGAACACGACAATGCTATAGCCCCGCGTGATGAGACTCTCGAGGTGTTCACGGCTTTCCTCCATGCCGTCGCTGATGGGATAAAACTCGGCAGCACGAAGGATGAGGCTGTACAACGGATTGTTCCACACCCATTTCTTCGTCACGATGACCACCTTCGGGGCTATGCTCAGCACGGCAATGAGGTCGAGTTGCGACTGGTGATTGGCCACGATGATGGCAGGCCGGTCGAGCTTCTCGTTGTAGGGATTGGAAACGCTCCACGATGTACCGGGTACATGTTCGATGCAGAAGCGTGAGATGCGACAGAGTGTGCGATGGAAGAACAGTTTCTTCGATTCGGTATAACGCCCAATGTGGCTCCAAAGGAATGCAAAGATCTGATAGACACTGGCCACAACGAGATAGAAGACAGAGGCAAAAACCGTGAAGGTAATACGCTCCAGCGTCAGCGGCACCTCGCGTAGCTTGCCGCCTTCGGTCGTTATCCAACGGAAGATCAGCGGCGGCAGGTAGAAAGCCATCAGCACTACCGTGAACATGCCCACAATGACGACCTCGCCCAACGAACGCATGGCTGGGTGGCGGGCGATGATGAGCGAACCGATGCCGATGAACATCAGCAGGGCTGAAAGCGCTACGCTGTTCTTGTAGCTCTTCAAGATGGGACGACCGTAGGTGTGTTCATACACGAGGCCTTCGGTAATAAATATGGTGTAGTCGTCTCCTTGACCGAAGATGAAGGTGGCGAGGATGATGTTGACGATGTTGAATTGGATGCCCAGCAGATGCATGATGCCAAGAATCCATATCCAGCCTACAGCCAAGGGGAGGAAGGACATCAGGCTCAACTCGAGGCTGGCCATCGACAGCCACAGGAAGAAGAAGACGACAAAACCGCAGACGAAGCCGATGTAGTTGAAGTCGTCCGAGAGCGTGGTGGAGAGGGACGACTGGACATCGCGGTTGTCGAAGACGAAGCCATGACTCGAGAAGCGCTCACGCCATCGTTGCTTGTCGGCATCGGGCATCGGTTCGGCAGCCTGGATGTAGTTGATGATGCGCGTGGCAGCTGTTTGTTCGTCGCGGAGAATGAATGGTGCTCCGACAATGGTGCTCAACGGATTGAAATATTCCGATGGCTGAGGCTCCCAGTCGGTGGCGAGCAAGTCGGCGAATGGCATGAAGGCGGCTTGCGAGAAACCTAACGACTGCCCCTCGGCCTGCAGTTGATTCGTTAGCACATCTCGATGTCGCTCCACGAAAGCCGTCCAACGCTGTATGGCTTCTGCCTGTTTCTGTTGCGAAGGAATGAGACCATAGATGCCACGGACGTGCAGTCCTTCGGCAGTCAAGCTGTCGTTCATCTGCTCGGCTCGTTGGAGCGCTTCATCGATGCTCGGTGCCTCAGCCACAGCGAGCACTTCGCTGCCTGTCGTCTCCAAACCGACATTGAGCAGCGAGAGATGCTGGCGCTGCTCGGCGGTCATGTAGTTGATGTGCTGCAGGTTGGTGTCGAAAGTCGTCTGAAGACTGAAGTAGCCGAGGATGCAGGTGAGAATGATGAAGACGAAATGTAGTCTGTAGTTCGATGAAGAAAAAAAACTTTTTTTGCTTATGGGCTGCCTGATCTCCTCCTCCTTCACGCTTAACGCTTCGTGTCTCGCTCTTCTTGCTGCCAGCACAGGCAGTACCGTGAGCACGAAGAGAATCGTGCCGATGAGCACTAATGCACCCAGGATGCCCAGGTCGCGCATGGCCTCAGAGTCCATCCACGCCAGACAGGCAAAGGCACTGACGGTGGTTATGTTTCCTGTAAGCAGGGGCGTCACGATGTCAGCAAGCGCTTTGCGCTCGTCGGGCTCATGACGACGATGGTCGAGGAAGTGAAGTGGATAGTTGGCAGCGATGCCTATCAACACGGCTGCCGTGCCGAGGACGATCACGGAAAGCTCGTGGTGGTAAAGGCTCATCACACCCATCGCAATGGCATAGCCTGTAGCAATGGACACAATCATCCATAGGATGTCGCTCACGCGACGGAAGACATACCACAGGACAAGGGCGATGAGTATGATGCTGAGTATGCCAGCAATGAGACCGTCAGTCTTGATGCGGTCGGCATTGGTGACGGCGATGAGCGGTGCGCCGATGGCGGTAACCTTGACCGAAGGATGGATCGTCGAGAGCTGGCGGCTGACATCTTCGAGCAAGGCATTCAGTTCGCGGTTCTTGCCACTCTCGCTGGAACCGTAGGGGCTGGTGAGGAATCCGATGCCTGCCTGACGGTCGGCGGTGAGGATATAGCCTTCATCGACGGTGTAGCTGTCGTTGCCACGAAGTGTCTGAAGACGTGCCATGACGGGGGCAAAGAGGTGAAGCGGGTCCTTGCGGACGGTGATGTCAGTCATGGCACTCGCCGGCAACAACAGCATCTGACGGTTCTGCTCCAGTGCCTCACGAACATAATCAGGATTATCCAAGAGGCTGTCAGCCAGACGGATGTCATCCTCACTCATCAACAAAGGAGCATTATCGGCAACGAAATCCAGCATCTCCATGACCACCTCTTCATCCACCTGCATAGATAGGTCTTGAACGATGCTAGCTGTGTCTATCGAGTGAAGGACCTCTGCGAAATCATCCATTGACGCTTTGATGGAATCCACGCGGGCAGCAGCGTCACTCTCGTCGGAGGTGGTGACGATGACGATGCGGTTCTGCCCGCCGATCTGCTGAAAGACGGACATGTAGCGGGTGCTGGTGGAATCGGTGGAGAGGAAGTCGCCAATATCTTCTTTCAATCGAATCCGTGTGGACAACGCAACCGACACAACGACAACGACAAGCCACAGCGTCATGGCCAGCCAGCGTCGGCGGGAAAGACGATCGTATGTCCAGAGGAAGGGATTCATAGTTGAAAGTTGAGAGTTGAGAGTTGAAAGTTATTGATTATTGCCCATGAGGCGCTTCTTGAGGTAGTTATAGAGCATCCGCGGTCCGCCGTAAACGATGGCAAGCAGGCAGAGGATGGTGTTGAGGATGGTGATGCGCACGAAATCCATCGTAGGCCGGAAGTGGCTGACACGTTCCTCAATAGGGGGATAGTAAACGCGGATAGGCACGGGAATGAGCTTCGTGCCACGCCACGCACTAAACACCAACAGCTCCAGCTCAGCTTCGTAGCGAGCCGTGAGCACCCGCAGCCCCCCGATATGATCTAACGGGTAGAGGCGGAAACCGGTTTGGGTGTCAGGGATACGTTGCAGGGTCTGCACGGTGAACCAGAAGTTGCTGAACTTGTTGGCAAAAACATTGCCGCCCGGCATATTTTCGTCGCCGAACGAACGGCTGCCCACGATGATGGCTTCGGGGTTGCGTTCGCCAGCTTCGAGGAGCAAAGGGGCATCTTCAGGGAAGTGCTGCCCGTCGGCATCCAACGTGAGGACGTGGGTGAATCCCAACGCTTTAGCACGTCTAAAACCGGCCTTCAAGGCCCCGCCCTTGCCGCGGTTGTCCTCATAGCTGACAAGCTCAATGGGCAATTCCTTCTGCAAGGTTTGCAGACGCACCAGCGTATCGTCGGTGCTGCCGTCATTGACCACCATGACATCCGGGCACACCTGAGCAGAGCGCCGTATGACATCGCACACGGTCTTTGCGTTGTTGTAGGTAGGGATGAGGATGGTGGTACGCATGGCTTAATGTATAATGTGCAAAAAGATTAGGATTTGGGAGTCAGGCGCAGGGACATCTTGGTGAACGAAGCCGTCTCGGTGGCCAGCACAGCCTGGACGCTGAAGCCGTCATCGGTAGGCTGAATACGAGAGAGGCGGACTTGCAGCTGGGGATTCTCCAACGGCGAGATGATGTTCATGTACTTGATGTTGTTGATAGAGGACAGGCGAAGCGGCTGTCCAACCTGAGCGGAAAGGAGTTCCTCTACCATTCCCAATTGGCACACGCCAGGCGTAATGGGATTGCCGGGGAAATGCGCCTTGAAGATGAAGTGCTCGGGATTCAAGGCGACATCGTAAGTTCCGGTCGTCTCATCGCAAACAGAGGAGAGGATATGAAAGAAATCGTTGAGAAGAATCATTGTTGCAAGCGTTCGAAACGATAGGTTAGGTGGCGTTTATGATTGATTAACGTTATTGAATCGGGTTGGTTGACCGTCAGCTGCCGACGGCGCCCTATGGACTGCGGCGTGTTGGCTGTAAGAAGCTTCAAATCGTTGCGCAGCACACGACGGATGTACCATTTGTTCATCGCCGGAAAGACATTGCTGACCTTCACGCGATTGTTCCGACAAGTGAAGTCGAAGAAGTGAATGCCGAATTCGTTGACAACAGACCCTACCAGTCCTTGCTCCGTCTGACGAGTCAGGCAAATGCCCGTGACGGTCATCGTGCCACGCTCTAAGGTGAAATTCCACGAGGCACGCTCCTCGCCGTTGAGCAGGAGAGGATAGGACTGGGCTTGGACCGACACGCGGCAGAGGCACAGCAGCAGACTAATCCAAAGTAAATGTCTTGTCACTGAGCGGTTGGTTCTGTTTGACGTTTTGGAAAACAATGGTGGTCGCGTCGCCGTTAGCCTCGGTCATCTCCACCTGCTGCATGACACTCGACGAACGATTGAAGGTAAGGCGAATGGATGCAAACATCTTCTTCAGCCGTTTCGTCTTGGGCGTGAGCTGAGCAACATAGACCTGCTCATCGGCCAGGATCTTAACGTCGAAGTCGTCGGTCTGCGTGAGGCTTTTGCCCGTCACGCTGCCGGCAATCATCTTCGCAATGCCTTGAAAGGCCTGACTGCTCTTGAGGTCAATGCTATTCTTGTTCTTGCCCTTGCTAATCAAGACCTTGTCATCAGCGATGATGAACGTGTAATCGTAAGGCGACGTGTAGTGCCACGACAACTTGTTGGGGCGTGCAAAGGCCATGGTGCCTTTCGACACCATCTTATCGTTCATGATGCTTAACTCCTTCGTCTGGACGAAAGAACACTGGAGCGTGCTGATGGCACTGGCCGAGGTGTTGATCTCGCTGACGATGCGTTCATGCTCGGCTTTCGTGACAGGACGCTGGGCCGCAACGGTGCTGAAGCCTAAGCCGAGCCAGAGGAGGCAGACGATATACCTTATATATATATACTTGTTCATTTGGCAATAAAATAACAACCGCCCATAATCAGCACAACACCCAGCCAACGCGTCAGCGGCACCTCCTCATGGAAGATGAAGATGGCGGCCAACATACCGAAGACATAGCTCATGCTGGCTAAGGGATAGGCCATGCTGAAAGGGTATTTTTTGAGGATATACATCCAGAGAATGGAGCAGGAGATGAGGGAGACACCTGTGGCAAGGAACCACCAGTTGGTTAACTGTGCCACCACAAAGCTCCAGCTCCACTCGGGTTTGCCCATCGCGTTGAGGGCAAACTTCAGGAAGACTTGACCGGAACAGAGTAAGAGGCTTTGCAAGATAGCCAAAAGGAGTAGTTGCCACATAGTGATTATCGTTCTAATACGGTGAAGGTGTAGTCTTTGCCTCCGATTTGGTTAAGGACTAATATGCGCTGGAGCGATGCCGGATTCCCGTAGTCTGGAATTAACATTGCTTCGGGCAAGTGCTGACGATGCAGCAGATGGGCTGTGGCATAAATGCCTAAACCATAAGCGGTGTAGCTCTCGCCAAAGATGTTCTTGAACTGTAGCAGGGGTGTTGAGGGGAAGAGACGGGCAGCCTCACGGAGGTGGGCTTCGGCGGCTGGGTTCTTTCCGGAGATGCTGGTCATGACAGCATCAACGCGCCCTATTTCAGCAGCTATAGCCTCGAGCGTCGCGGCTGCAGGACGGTAGCAGCGCTTGAAGTAGGTCATTCGGCACAACGCATCAGGCACAGGTTCGGCATTTAGCATGACGCTGACGGCCGCCTCGCCCGCCACCTGTTCGGAATTGCCTAAGTAACCGGTCTTGCAGAGCAGACCGAAGTACTTTGGGGTCATCTCGTCCTGTCCACCGACAAGGGCCGTACGGATGCGACCGAGCTGTATCTGCAGCCAAGCGTCCTCGAGGGCGCAGTCGAACGAGGCTTCCTTGTGGGCATAGGTGGCATTGTAGCCATGGCTATGGGTGTTGATGCTGACGAGCGAACTGATGGTGTTGTGCGTCGATTGCATAAACGGCGTCGGCTTGCAGTTCTCCTCACCCTCCTCGCAGAGATGTGTCAGCAAGATCTCGGTGTTCTCGATGCAACCGAGCCCCGTGCCGGTGATGATGGCATCGGGATGTTCCACTCCACTCTGCTGCATGGCAGACAGCGAAGAGGACAGCGCACGCTTCAGCAGTTTGCCCATACGACGAGACTCGGCAGGAGAAATCCATTGCTTGAAATCGATGTCCAGGGAACGCACGTAAGGCTCACTATATATAATAGGTGTATCCAACCAGGCTTCGCTGAGACCTTCCTGAATAGAGATCTGTGTAGCGGAGGTGAGATAAATAGGTGAGAATGCCTTCGGCGCACTATCGGCGGTGCGAGTCGAAGCATTGGGTAAAGCCAATACCAACGAACTGTCATTGCCTCCGAAGCCGAAACTGTTGCAGAGCACATGGCGCAAAGGACGCTGAGGTGTCGGATCGGTGACGGGTGTGATGCCGTCGGGCATCTGATGTTGCCATCCCAGATTCACGGGCAGGAACTGCTCCTGAAGGGCCAGCAGGCAGATGACGGTCTCGATGCTTCCCGATGCGCTGGTGGTATGCCCGGTGAAGGACTTTGTACTGCTCACAGGAGGAATGGCGTCGCCGAACAGGCGCATCATCGCCTGGCTCTCGCTGGAGTCGTTGTTGGGCGTGCCTGTGCCGTGGGCATTGACGTAATCGATGTCCGAGGGGCTGAGGCCGGCATCGGCCAAGGCTTCCTTCATGGCAAGGAACGAGCCCTCGCCATCGGGCGATGAGGCTGTTTGGTGGAAGGCATCGCAGGCATTGCCATAACCTTCGAGCACGGCAAGGGGCTTGACACCACGGCGGCGTGCCGAGGCGACTGTTTCAATGACTAGGAATGCCGCACCTTCGCCGAGGTTCAGACCTGCACGTGACTCGTCGAAGGGACGGCACGTCTCGTGGTCAAGAATCATCAGCGAGTTGAAGCCGTTGAGATGGAACTTGGTAATGCACTCGCTGCCACCGACGACTGCTATCTCATGCCGACCACAGCGTAAGTCGTTGGCACCGTTGATGATGGCATTAGCGGCTGACGAGCAGGCAGTGGACAGCGTAGAGACCGAAGCAAAAGGACCGGCGTGGTCGGCTATGCTCTCGGTGCAGGCACCGCAGTCGTGCTGCGAGATGTAGTCGTTGTGCAGGTTGTTGGTGAGAAAGTCCGTGTAGAACTGTTCGCTCATATCCATGCCACCGACCGTCGTTCCCGAGACGAAAGCGGCACGGGAGATGTCGTCGGCCGTAAGCCGGGCTTGATTGAGCGCTTGGTCGAGCGCCATCATACCCATCAGCGCCGTCCGCGTCCGAGGCTGTCCTGCAGGGATGCCCAAGCGGTCGGCCATCTCGTCGGTAGAAAGCTGCACCTCGCCAACGGGAAACTCGTGGTGGTCCGTCTTCAAATAACGAAGCGGACCGATACCCGTGCGGCAGGCACGTAGTGAAGCTAAGGTTTCGGCTGTGTTCAGGCCTATAGCCGACACAATGCCCATTCCTGTAATCAGGATTGGTTCACCCATGCTTAATGACTATTTTTACGATTTACGGTTTACGATTGGGGTTATTTCGTGCGATGTTCGTTGACATACTGAGCCATCACGTTGATGCTCTTGAAGATTTCCTTGCCTTCGGCGGGATTCTTCAGTTTGATGCCATATTCTTTCTCCATCATGACAATCAGTTCCAAAGCATCAATGCTGTCGAGACCCAGACCTTCGCCGAAGAGAGGTGCATCGTTGTCGATGTCGGCGGGCGTGACGTCTTCGAGGTTCAATACTTCGATAATCTGTTCTTTCAGTTGCAGAATCAATTCTTCCATAGTTAAATGATATGTTTTTAATGTTATTCTTTTGTGATTAAATAGAGTTTTGCAGTATAATGTTCGCCATCCTTGTAATCCACCCATCCGATGAGGGCAGAGGTGGTAACGGGATCCTGGAAAGTCATGTTCTCCAGAAGGCGAAGGCGTTCGTCCTCGTCGGTCGTTTCCTCGAAGAGATACATCGATGTCTCGCCGAGGTACTTGTTGCGAATGGCTATTTCGCCGGTGACGATATTGGGCAGCGTGTAAACGAAGACGGCAGGGCTGGGGAAATAGTTCTCGCCAGGCTGGATTGTCTCCTCGTAGCGCTGGTCGGTGCTGAGGCAACCACGGCAGGAGGCGAGCACGACGGCACGGTCTTCACGCGGCACGAAGCGTTCTTCCTCTTGCCCTTGCAACAATAGTTCTGCGGCGACGAAGCCCAAGCGGCACAACGGATCCATCTTGAAGTATTTGGGATAGTCGGCCTTGCTGAAGCGGTAGCACTCGGTGAGTAGTGCATCGCCGGTCTTACTCGTCGGCAGGATATTGCCGTTCAGCACCACGCTATGGGGTGTGACAACAATCATGCTGAGCTCTTTCATTGCGCACCTCCTTTCTGCATTCGAATGGCAGCATTACAGCCGCCAAAGCCGCTGATGAGCTTGACGAACTGACGCTTTGCTGTGGCCCTGTTCGTTGAGGCCACCAGCACGGGATGGCTGACGCCGAGTTGGTCGTCGTAACCAAGAGTTGCCAGTACGGTGTGATCATCGACAGCCTCCATGGAGATGATGGTCTCGAGGACGCCGGCAGCACCCATCGTATGACCATAGTAACCTTTCAGACTACCTATCGGAACTTCAATCAGCCCTGCACGGTCGATGGCTATGCTCTCCATCTCGTCGTTGTAGGGTGTTGCCGTGCCGTGGACGCTGACGAAGGCCAAATCCTCGGCAGCAGCGTTGTTCATCACGGCCCGCAGGGCACGGTAGCTGCCTTCGCCGGTTCGCGATGGACCGCTGATATGGTTGGCATCGTTGCGGATGGCACCGGCTTGCAGCGTCCAGTCCTCAGGTTGGATGTCTGCAGCCGATGACACCTTATATATAATGGTCGCTGCAGCCTCGCCGACATTTAATCCGATGCGGTTCTGGCTGAAGGGACGACAATGCTCGGGAGAGAGGGCGTGGAAGCTTTGGAAGCCGCTCACGATGAAACGGCTCTGAGCCTCAACACCACAGACGATGGCATAGCGGCAGAGACCGCTGAGCAGCGCACGCTGGGCCACGACCTGGGCACACACGCCGCTCGTGCAGGCATTGCTCACCACTATGGGCTTCTTGGCGAGGCTCAGTGCATGGGCTATCGCTTCGGCCATGGCACCAAGGTGTACGTCGGCAGTGTCCTCATGCCCGATCTGGTCGATATTGCCTTTCGTGGTGCTGACGATCAGCAGCGTGTCGTCTATAGGCAGTGGTTCTGCCAGTTGTTCCAGGGCGCGACGGATAGAATGCAAAGCCATGTTCGTGGCTCTGGGCGCAGCCATCGGCTCCGTGATCAAGCCAGCCATGAAGTCCTCAGCCAGCCCCCACTCTTCAGCTTTGTGGAGGCTGACTGCCGACTGCCCCGCCTTGACGCGCAGGTAGTTCTCATGACTACCGTCGGCCAGGGGAGTATAGGCGTGATGTGCGATGACACGAGCTACTCTTTCTCCCATCGTAGTTTCCATTGCTCATAGAAGGGAGGGTTCTCCCACAAGAGCTGATATTGTTTGTTCATGAACACCTGTACGCTGTGACCTGTCGTGAGCAGGCTCTCGTCGCGGGTGTCATGTATTTCGTAGTCATAGATAATCTTGGCAGCATCCGTAGGACGATAAATGATATCGATGCGAGGACGCATGCCGTAAATAATCGGGCGCTTGTATTGGAACTGCAAGTCAACGAGCGGAGCATAGAACTCATGCTCGAACATATCAAGATAGCCGAAGCCGTACTGTCGTCCCCACTCCTCGCGGGCATCTTCGAAATAGAGCGGATAGGAGCCATGCCATACCACGCCCATCGAGTCAACCTCGCTGAAGCGGATGTCCAATAGTTTGCTTGCGCGTAGTTCTTTCATTATACCTTATTATATATATATAGGTGTACTTGTCCTGCTTCGGTTCTCATTGTGCGTCCACTTCGCTGAGTGCAATCTTCATCTCAGCCGTGGCCACGACTTCGTCGCCTATGCGCACCTCTGCATCGACCAACGTCATGCGGAACACTTCTTCACGAACCTTGATGCTGGTCATCAGCGTCTCGCCCACTTGGGGCAGGCGGTGGAAGATCATGTCGCGGACGGCTCCGATGAAGCCAAGCTTCACGCTCTCCCGATTGATGTAGTTGACACAGCCCATACGGGCAGCACAGGTCTGTGCCACGTTTTCCACCAGACCGTCAGGCACCAAATGACCGTCCTCCACGAAGATGCAGTCAGGCTGCACGGCGAAGGCCGTCGTCGTGATGACGCGGTCGAAAGCCACCACGCGGTCCACCATGACGAAAGGCGGACGCTGGGGAATCAGTTCCAGTATGGGTATATCTTCTACTTTCAATGTTTCAGCTTTTCAATATTACTGTAATTCAGTTTTTCTACTTTCAATTCTCCTCGCCCCAGAACTCATAGTAGTTGAGCCACTGGTGAGGATAGCGGTTCAGTATTTCAGTAAGGCGGTCGGCGTAGGCCTGAGCCAACGCGGAGGCCCTGACTTTTGCGCTTTTTCCTTTCACCTCGTCAGGGAGGCTAAGTTCGTACACATAGATATGGTAGGTGTGGACGTTCTCCTTCATGACGAAGGTGCAAAGGGCAGGCACATCACGTGTGGCGGCCAGGATGTAGGGTCCCATCGGCAGGTCTGCCTCAGTGCCCAGTACCTTGCAACGAACGGTCTTCTGCGAACCGAAGATGCGGTCGCCGTGCATCGAAACGATCTGGCCCTCTGCAAGGGCATTGTTCATCTCGAACACGTGATCCACTCCGCCGTTGGCGAGGATGAGCCGCAGGTTCTGGTGCTCGAACACGCGGTTGCGGTTCTCCATTACCGTGCCTGTCTCGCCGCCGAACACGAGGGCATTGATTGTCTTCTTGTCCTGCGAAAGCATATAGCCCGCCAACTCGAAATTGCCGACGTGAGTGCCAATCTGCATGAAACCGCCGGGCTCATTGCAAAGCGCCATGAAGCGTTCGTTGCCTTCGACGATCAACTTGAAGCGTGCCCCGCCGTAGAAGGCAAAGCGGTCCAGAATGATCTGACCGAAGCGGAAGTGGTTGGCATAGACATCAAAGAATGACCGGATAGGGTTATGGCCGAAGCGACGGCGGAAGTAGTGGTACTGGCTCAGGTAGCCCTGATGGTTGAACAGCATATAGAAAGGAACGACCAACGCCATGCCCGAATAGACGAACGGCAGGTTCATCCATCCGAGACAGCGGACGAGGGTGCGTTGCATCCAAGGCGTGCCGCCCGTCGTGCCTTTCCATTGTTGGTGCTGCGGCTGTTCCATACGCGTTTCTAACCTTAGCTGACGCTAAGGGCACGGTGGCTTATGCTACTTTGCTTTCGATGTAGTCGCAGAACTGCGTCAGCGTGGTGATGCCGGCCATCTCCTCAGCCTTGATCTTGAAGCCGAAGTTCTTTTCAACGATGACGACGATGTCCACGAAATCCAGGCTGTCAATGCCCATGTCCTCCTTGAGGCGGGCTTCGGGTGCGATCTTGTCCTCTTCAATCTCGAGGTCTTCGATGAGAAAGTCTCTCACCTTTTCTTCAATTTCTTGTCTTGACATAGTTTGATTTTATAATTTAATGATTATTGGATTTACGATTCTATTCACTCTCAAGCTTGCACACCATGATGCTATGCCCTTGACCGAGGCCGTCGAAAATGGTCTCTACTGTTAAGCCGGCCTCTTCGACGTAGCGGGTCATGTCCTCGGTGTTGTACATCTTGGAGTTGCCGTTGGCAATAGCTGTAAAATAGAGGCTGGTCATCGTGAGGCAGAAGGCAGCGGGTTCGAAGCGCTGACGATCCCACAACGTTTCCATGATGAAGATGCGGGTGTCCTTCGTCATGGCGTTCTTGGCACGGGTAAGGATGCTCACGATCTCCTCGCCGCTGAAGCAGTCGAGGAACTGGCTCATCCAGATGGCGTCCAAGCCACCTTCGCGCTGCGGGAACAGGGCGGAGGGATCGAGCAGGTTGATACCATAGCCCTTGATGCGCTCGGCACCGGGCTTGTCCGTCGTGTTGTCCTGCATCATCTTGATCTGCTGCGGCAGGTCGAGGATGGTGACTTCGACCTCTGAGTCATGGCTCACACACTGCAGGGCCCATTTGCCGGTGTTGCCACCAACGTCGTATAGCGAACGGGTCTTGTACTTGCCGAAGACGATTTCCAAGGCTTCGGGGAAGGAAGTGTCGCTGTAGAAATGGTCGAAGCCGAACCAGCTCTTCTGCACCTGTGGTGGCAGTTCGCTCAATGCCTCATAGACGGTAGGCCATGAACCGAAATGCTCCAGTCCTGCCGGTCTACCTTCTTTGAGCGCTTCTTCGAGATGGAACCACCCCTCGTAGTTAACATCGTGGTTGAAATCGATGTTAACACGAGTGGCGGGATCATTGAGCAAGAACCATCCCGTCTTGGAAAGGGTGAAGCGGTCCGTTGTGGTATCGACGAGGATTGTGCCGATGCACAGACCCGCTTCCGTAAGACATTTCACGGCATAGTCCGAGAGTCCTGTACGCTCGCACAGCTCCTGACGCGTCAGCCCTTGGTCGGCATCGCGCAACAGGTCGAGGATTCCGAACTTGATCATCAGACGCGAGGCCTGAAAGACAACCGGTCCCCACGCGATGAATTCGGCCTTCGCTTGTGCTTCGCGGGCCGACAGATGTTCTTTCGTATAAGCCTTTTCCAAGGCAGGGAATAGTTTCATGCTTTGGTAACGTTTACTCTTTTACGATTACTTATTAGCTTTCTTGGCGAAGTACAGCATGGACTCCGACAGACCGGCAAAGGTCTCCTTGATACGGTTGCGCAGTTTCATGGCAGCGAAGCCACCGGCTACTTCGTAGTACTCGTTAACCTTGTACTCTACGACAGAGGCTTTGCTGCTGTCGAGGATCTTCACGTCGGCCTTGACGATCTCCCACCATGCGCGCATAGCGGCCATCTCCTTGATCTCGTGGATGGTGACGACGATTTGGAAGTCAGCATCGTCCTCGACGATCTTCATGCCTTTTTTGTTTCGCTTGTTCCAGTCCTCGACGAAACCGCTCTCGCCGTAGGTGTGCTCTTCTTCCCATTCGCCGTTGATCTTGACATATTCCTTATACGGCATCTTGGAAACGCCCTGATAGGAAGCTACGCAATCATCGGCATAGATGAATTTCACGTTGGCTTTATTCGAAGAATCGAAGATGTTGGCTACGCCGTCAGCCTTGGTCAGTTGCAGCTGCTTTTCATCGGCCTTGCCGAAAGCTACGATGGCTACTATAGCCATGATAGCGGTCAATAGTGTACGTTTCATTGTTGTGTTGGTTTTTGGGGTTAATAATAAGGGTTACTAATCTCATTTATAGTTTTTGAGTACTAATGCTGAGTTCGTTCCTCCGAAGCCGAAGCTGTTGGAGAGAACGACGCGGAGGTCAATGTCCTCGACGGTAGTGCGGGCCAAACGGAGTGTGGCGGCATGTTCGTCAGGTTTTTCGAGGTTGATGTTGGGCGCTACGAAGCGGTTCCGCATCATCAGGATGCTATAGACGGCTTCGCTGGCACCGGCCATCCAGCACTCGTGGCCCGTCATCGACTTCGTGGAGCTGATCCAAGCCTTGCGTCCTTCGAAGAGGCGTGTCAGGGCGATGGCCTCGTACGTATCGCCTTGAGGCGTCGAGGTAGCATGAGCGTTGACGTAGTCGATATCGTCGGCCGTCACGCCGGCATCGTTCATGGCACGCTGCATCGCTACCATACTGCCCTCGTCCGATGGCTGCGAGATGCCGCCGCCATTCGACGAGAAACCATAGCCGCAGACTTCGGCGAGGATTGTCGCTCCGCGAGCCACAGCGTGGTCGTAGTCCTCGAGGACGAGGGCTGCAGCGCCGCCGCTCGGAATAAGGCCGTCGCGATCGGCATCGAAGGGACGGCTGGCCTTGGTCGGCTCGTCCATGCGCTTCGAAAAAGTGCCGAGGGCATCGAAGGACGCCATCGAATAGTAGTTCGTCTCCTGAGCGCCACCGGCCAGGACCATGTCCTGAAGACCCTGCTTGATCATCATATATGCCAAACCAATGCTGTGGCTGCCGCTGGCACAGGCTGCGCTGACGGTGAAGTTGACGCCGCGCAGGTGGAAGATGGTTGAGAGGTTCATGTTCACCGTCGAGTTCATCGACTGGAAGATGAGACCCGAGCCGAGCAGTTGCGAGTCATGCTTTTCGGCCATGATATTGGCGCTCTCGATGACAGGCTGTGCCGACGAGTCGTTACCGAAGATGACACCTACTTCGTTGGTCAGGAGGTATTCCTCGTCGATGCCGGCATTCTCGAAGGCCTCGCGGGTGGCCATGAAGGCGTATTCGCCTTCTTCCGGCAGCCCGGCACGCAGTCGGCGGTGCAATAGTTTCTTCAGGTCGGGACGCGGTACAATGCCGGTCAGCGAACTTTGGTAACCATAGCCCAGGCGTTCGGGTTCGGTGCCGATGCCCGAGCGTCCGAGGCGCAATGATTCCGTCACCTCTTCCTGATTCTGGCCGAGGCACGACCAGATGCCGATGCCTGTGACGACGACGCGGCGTCCTCCTAAGACCTTTCCGGTAATATCGTTGTTGTATGCTGTTGACATGATTTGATGTGTGGTTTTACGAATTATCGTCGAAAATTATTTAATTCTCAAGCTCCAAGCTACTTTTATTTTTCACTTTTCACTCTATCACTTTTCACTTTTCACTTGTTAAGTGTACAGTCCTCCGTTGATGCTGATGACTTCGCCGGTGATGTAAGCAGCCTTGTCCGAGACGAGGAAGGCGACGAGGTCGGCCACTTCCTCGGGACGGCCGAAGCGGTTCATCGGCACGAGCTTCTTCAGTTCATCGACGGGTAGGTCCTTGGTCATGTCCGTCTCGATGAAGCCGGGGGCTACGGCATTCACGGTCACGCCGCGAGCCGCACACTCCTGAGCCAGCGCCTTGGTAGCACCGATGAGGGCGGCCTTGGCGGCGCTGTAGTTAGCCTGTCCGGGCATACCTTTGATGCCGCTGAGCGAGGCCATGTTCACGATCCGGCCGCCATGCTTACGCATCATCATTCGGGGCAGGCAGCGCTTGGTGACATAGTAGAAGCCGTCGAGCGACGTCTGCAGCACAGCGTGCCAGTCCTCGGAAGGCATCATGAACATGAGGTTATCGCGACGGATGCCGGCGTTGTTGACCAGATAGGCGATGTAGTCGTCGGGGTGAGCGTCCTGCCATGCGGCAAGAGCGGCCTCTACCTGTGCTTCGTCGCCGACGTTGAAGGGCATCAACTCAGCCTGACCGCCCAGCGCCTCGACGGCTGCCTTCACTTCCTCGGCGGCCGATGCGTTGGATTGGTAGTTCACGATGACGGGAATCCCCATCTCGGCCAGTTTCAGGCAGACGGCGCGTCCTAAGCCGCGAGAACCGCCAGTGACTAATGCGTATTTCATCATGTGTCCAATGTTAAGTTATTATGCTTTCGGGGTTTCCCAAAGATTAAATTCCTTCATCCATGCCTCCACAGCGGCAATCTCCTTGTAGAAAGGTGTGTCCTCGATGAAGAGCGGCACGAGCTGACGCACGTGCTCATAGACCTTTAGCGTGGTGGGGCAGAGGCGGTCGGCGACCTTGCGGCAGTCGGTGGCCTGAGTGAGAGCGATCATCTGAACGGCCATTACCTGGTAGGCATTCTCGATGACCTTCTTGGTCAGCAGGGCCGTATTCGTGCCCATCGAGACGATGTCCTGGTTGTCGTTGTTGTTGGGGATGCTGTGGACGTAGTTCGGCATGGCCAGCGTCTGGCACTCGGCGGTCGTCGAGGTTGCCGTGAACTGGCAAGCCTGCATGCCATAGTTCAAACCCAGCGTACCCAAGTTAAGGAACGGAGGCAGAATGTCGTCGTTGATGCGATTGTGGAACAGGTAGTTCAGCTGGCGCTCGCTGGTCATAGCCAAGCGCACGATGGCAATCTTCACCTTGTCCTGCTCGAGCGAGATGTAGTCGCCGTGGAAGTTGCCGCCGTGGTACACGTTCTGCGTGTCGGGATCCACGATGGGGTTGTCCGAGGCAGAGTTGACCTCCTCCTCCAGCACTTGGCGCGAGGCCATCAGCGTGTCGTAGATGGGGCCGAGAATCTGAGGCGTGCAGCGCAACGAGTAGTAAGCCTGCACCTTATGTTTGAACACGCGTTCGGTGTTCTTCGTCGGGTCGTAGAGCTCATGTTCGCGTTTCTTCATGAGGCTGCCTCCCTGGGCAATCTCCCTCATGCGACGGGCGACATACTGCTGTCCTTCGTGGCGGCGGCACTCGTTGAGGGGCACCGCCATCATGTCATCGTAGCTCTCTGCAATCTCGTTCATCCAAACGGCAGCCACGATGCTCCAGTCCAACAGGCGCTCGGCCAGCACCTGGTTGACGAGCCCGATGCCTGTCATGACGCTGGTGCCATTGGTGATCGAGAGCCCTTCGCGGATGTGTATGCCAAGGGGCTTCAAACCGCACTCCTTCATCACGTCGCCCGTGGCGCGCCACTGACCTTGGTAGTGTACTTCGCCTTCGCCAATCAGCGTCAACGCGATGTGCGCCAGCTGCACCAGGTCGCCACTGGCACCCACGCTGCCGTGTTCCGGGATTAAGGGATAAATACCGCGGTTGATGAATTCGGCCAGCAGTTCCACCACTTCACGGTGAATGCCGCTGCGGCCCTGCATGAGCGAACCCAGGCGGGCAATCATCGCTGCCTTAACATAAAGATCGGGCAAAGGGTCGCCGGCGCCCGTCGAATGGCTGCGGATAATGTTGTATTGTAAATCTTTCAGATATTGGTCATCAACACGCCATTGCGCCATGGGACCAAAGCCCGTGTTGATACCATAGATGACCTTCTCCTTCGAGAAGTCTTCCAGAAAATGATAGCAGCGCTCCACCTCTGCCAAACCCTTAGGATCAAGAGTCAGCGGAGCGCCGTGAAAAAGCGTTTCGACTATCTGCTCAAAGTCTATTTTTTGTGTTGTCATAATCATATTACATAATATGCGGGCGCAAAGATACGCTTTTTATTCCATATAAAGATGAAAAATCAGTAAAAATATACTTCTCGACCATTTATTTAGCCTATTCTTCGCTATTTCTTTGTGCTGAAAGGCTAATGATGCAGACTGTTTGCACCCTATCAAACAGTTGATGCGTCTTAACGTGTGGCTCGTATCGTCCATTCGTTTTTCGTGATGCGAATGTTCGTGTTAGGGAATGCGAATGTTCGTGTTAGGGAATGCGAATGTTCGTGTTAGGGAACGCTAATGTTCGTGTTAGGGAACGCTAATGTTCGTGTTTTGGAACGCTTATTATTGCATATTGGAACGCTTATATTCTCTCGCGCGAGAAACACTAAAAAGTCGTCACATCGTCACAGGTGCCTGTAGAGAGCTGCAAATAAGGAAAATAGATTGTGACGGATGGCGTGACGGAGTGTGACGAGGTGACAAAAAGTGACGAAAAAGGCCAAAAAAGTCGCTCAAAAAGACTCGAAGTTAGCAAATAATGTCTATCTTTGTGCGCAGAAATGAAATAACAAGCTAAAAATAACGCCATTATGAAAAGAATCTTTTGCCTGTTGACCTTATGCTTGACATCGCTCAGCATCGCCACAGCCGCTCCCGAAGCCACGCCGACCGCATCACGCCAACACATACTCTTCAACTTCGGCTGGAAGTTCCATGCCGGTGATGTCGAGGGCGCCGAAGCCTTGAACTACGACGATGCCGCCTGGCGCGACGTCAACCTCCCCCACGACTTCCAGATCGAACAACCATGGGTAGTGCCTGGCGCGGATGAGCGACCCGATGCGAGCGACCCGGGTGCCAATGTACGGAGCCGCCTGTCATCCAGAGGTTTCAAGGAAATGGGCATCGGTTGGTACCGTAAGACGTTCACGCCCGACGAAACTTGGCGAGGACGACGTGTGCTCGTGGATTTCGAAGGCATCCTCTACGTCGGCGACGCCTATCTCAACGGACAATTCATAGGCAAGACGGACTATGGCTACTTAGGCTTTGAGGCCGACATCTCCAAGCTGCTGCGCTGGGACGAGCCTAACGTGCTGGCTGTCAAGGCCGACACACGCACGCCCAGCAATAGCCGCTGGTACACTGGCGCCGGCCTCTATCGCGACGTTCACCTCGTCATCACCGATCCCTCCCTCTTCTTCACCCGCCACCCCCTCCGCATCCTATCAAAGCCCCTCTCCCTTCCCTCCTCCCCCTCTTCCTCCTCTCCCGCTTCCTCCTTTTCCGTTTCTTCTCCTTCTGTTTCTTCTGGTTCCTCCTCTTCGGGTAGTGTGCTCGGCGGTTTTCCCGCCGAGATCACCCTCTTCGCCGAGCTGACCTGTAACGAGCGCAATGCCAAGGCCCTCACCCTCTTGACCCGCATCTTCGACCGCGATGGCCGCCTCGTCGCCGAGCAGACCAGCAGCCTGCCCTTCCGCGGCAACCAACGAACCCGCGAGTATGCCCTGCCCGCCATTCACCTCGAAGCTGCCCATCTCTGGGACCTCGACGACCCCTACCTCTATACCGCCGAAGTCAGCATCCTACGCGCCGACGGCTCCGTGGCCGACTGCGTCCGCTCGCGGTTCGGCATCCGCCAGTTGGACTTCTCCCCCGACTTCGGGATGAAGCTCAACGGCCGCAAGGTCATCCTTAAAGGCATCGCCAACCACCACACCCTCGGCGCCCTCGGTGCCGCCGCATACCCCCGTGCCATCGAGAAGCGGCTGCGGCTGCTGAAGGAGTTCGGATTCAATCACATACGAACCAGTCATAATCCCTATTCCGAGAGCCTCCTTGACCTCTGCGACTCGTTGGGTATTCTCGTCGTGGATGAGCTCTACGACAAATGGCTCACGCAGTACATTGGAGGCCGCGTGGATTGGACGAAGCAATGGCAGATCGACCTGCCCGAATGGATCCGTCGCGACCGCAACCATCCAAGCATCGTCTTCTGGAGCCTCGGCAACGAGCTGCAGACCTACTGGAATATCCCTTACGCCGACTGGGGCGTCACGCCCTATCGCATGATGAAACCGCTGCTGAAGCGCTACGACGACTCGCGCCTCATCACCGTGGCAATGCACCCCCGCGGCCGTTCGCAGGAAACCGACTCGCTGCCAGCACCCTTGGTCATGGAAACCGACATCGCTGCTTACAACTATCGTTATATGTATTTCCCGGGCGACGGACAAAAGTTCCCTTGGATGATGTTCTATCAGAGCGAAGCCACCACAGCAGCCATGGGACCCAACTACTACGAGATGAACCTCGACCGTGTCATAGGCCTCGCCTACTGGGGTGCTATCGACTACCTTGGCGAGAGCCAGGGATGGCCCGCCAAGGGATGGGCGCAAGGCGTGTTCTATATCGACCTGACGACGAAACCCAATGCCTATTTGGCCAAAAGCATCTTCACGGACGAGCCCACCGTACACCTCTGCTTCCAGGAGCAGAGCCGCCCCATCGAGTGGAACGGCGTGCAGCAACGCATCCGTAGCCTCACCGACCATTGGACGCGAACGGCAGGCGAGGAGCTGAACCTCACCGTTTACACCAACTGCGACGAGGTGGAGATCATCGTCAACGGCAAGAGCCTCGGCACGAAGCAGAACGACCGCGCCAACCCGAAGGTGCGCAACCAGATACGTTGGGATAAGCTGACCTACCAGCCCGGCTATATCGAAGCCCTCGGACGCACTAATGGTAAAGTCGTCGCCCGCCATCGTGTAGAAACAGCCGGCCAAGCCGTAGCACTAAGGCTCGTTCCCGACAATGCCGATTGGCGTGCCGACGGCCTCGACCTTCAGCATGTCCGCGTCGAAGCCATCGACAAGAAAGGCCGCGTCGTGCCTAATGCTGCTGCCGACGTTCACTTCACCGTCAGCGGCGCCACCCTCGCTGCCGTCTCCTCCGGCGACCACTACAGCGACGAACTCACGCAGACAGACCACCGCCGCCTCTACGAGGGTCGCTGCCTCGCCATCCTCCGTGCCGGACTGCAACCCAATGCCGTAACCCTCACCGCCACAGCCGAAGGTCTCAAGCCGGCCAAGCTGAAAATGCTGACAAAACACTAAAAACTGCTAACGAACAAAAATATTTTACGGTAAAAACGTTTTGCTTTCAAGAAAAGTATTACCTTTGCCGCCGAAACCGATTAAACCTGCGGCCAACTGCCGCCATTATTCACCTCAAAACAAGATTAAGACTATGAAAAAGTATGTTTGCGACCCTTGTGGCTACGTCTATGACCCCGAACTCGGCGATCCCGACAACGGCATAGCTCCCGGCACCGCTTTCGAAGACCTCCCCGAGGATTGGGTGTGCCCCATCTGCGGCGTGGGCAAGGAAGACTTTACCGCTGAAGAGTAAATGGATTACGATTCCGCGCTGAGTCGCATGGCGGCTCTCTGCAGCATGAGCGAACATTGCGAGAGCGAGATTCGCCAGAAGCTGCAGCGAGTCGCCTTGCCTGTTGAAGACATCGACCGCCTCATCGACCGCCTATACGATGAGGGCTATCTCGATTGTGCTCGTTATTGTCGTGCCTATGCCTCCGATCAGTTACGCTTCGCACATTGGGGAAGACTCAAGATCCAGCAGGCTCTGCGTATGAAAGGACTCCCGGCAAAGGACATCAGCGAGGCGCTCGCTGAACTGTCCGAAGAAGAATACAGGCGTGTGCTGGAAGGCGTGCTGCAGCAGAAAGCACGCACGCTATCCGATGAGGACGAATACATAAGACGTGGCAAACTCATGCGCTACGCCGCAGGACGAGGGTTCACACCCGACGAGATTATGAATTATTTTGATTAAAGCTTCAAGGCGCCGCCTTGTTCTGCGTCAGCGAACGCGTTTTTTCCCTTGCGCGCTGACGATGATACCCCGCGCATTTCTTTCCAATCGCTGCCCCAATAGATTGTACCACCCTACATCCGTTGTGGGTGCAACGTTATTGTCTATGACGTCAAGGGCTTCGTTGCTCGGACGGATGATGGGATCATCGGTAACATAGAGGTTTCGCCCGATGAAACCGACGTTTCCGATATACATCCTGCGCGGATGAATGGCAGTCTGGCTGTCGTGGGCGTGGAACACGATACGCTGTTGGCCGTCCTTGTCGGTGAATAACGAGTGGTGGCCTGTGCCGAAGAGGTCGTCGCGACGACGGAGGATGGGATTTGTCGCTGATTTGCTCCACGAGGCTTTCAACGTCCGTGCCATGGCGAAACCGACGCCGTAGTCCTGACTCTGGTAGTCGTTGGCCGAATAGGTGAGGTAGTACAGGCCGTCGTGCTTCGTGACAAACGGTCCTTCGCATACCCGTCCCATCTTCGACTCCCACGACGAGGAGACGCTCAGGCAATGGCGCAGCGTGCTCTTGATGGGGGTCATGGCGTCGTCCTCCAACTGGCACATCCAGATGCAGTTGCCGTCGGTGAAGCGCACGAAGAACAGGTAGTGTGTGCCGTCGTCATCCGTGAACATGCTCGAGTCGATACATTTCTCCTCGCCGATGACCTCCTGCATCATGTAGCCTCCGACCTGCTTGAACGGGCCTTTGGGCGAGTCGGCCGTGGCGACGAACAGATGCTCGTTGGCCGAGTAGTACATCACGTACCGGTCGTCCAGCTTATAGACTTCCGGCGCCCAGAACCATTGCTTCTCCGTTGTGTTGTTCTTGTTCAAGGCCAGACCTCCGCGCTTCCACACCTGCAGGTCTTTCGATGTCCAGTACTCGATGCCGTCGGCAGAACGGGTGCCGTAGGCATAATAGGTGTCGCCGTCCAACAGGATATAAGGGTCGGCCAGCGGGACGATGCTCTTAGGCGCTTGTGCCTGAGCGACGATGAGCGCAGACATATTCAGCGCGAGGATGAGGAAAAAACGTTTCATCATGTAGGCTTTTGCGTTATTCGAGGGCAAAGATACATCTTTTTGCCCAATCCGATGACGAAAAACTCTTCATTTTCCAAAAACTTTCAACTTTTCGCTCGACCTTGGTCGCTTGACCCTTCAAGAACGCTCCTTCCGACGCTTGCAAAGCTCCGTTTGCGAAGAACTTTCAACTTTTTATTAAAAACTTTCAACTTTCAACTTTCAACTTTCAACTTTTTATTACCTTTGTCCCCGAAATGGAACCATTGATAACAAATCCGACGTGGATTTTCCTCGTCATGCTCCTCGTATTGCTGCTGGCGCCCATTATTTTCCGGCGTCTGCACGTGCCGCACATCATCGGCCTCATCCTGGCCGGTGTGTTGCTGGGCGAGCATGGTTTCAATGTTCTGGCCCACGATGCCTCCTTTGAGCTCTTCGGACAGGTGGGCATCTACTATATCATGTTCTTGGCCGGTTTGGAGATGGACATGGGCAGCTTCCGCCGTCACGGTCGCAAAGGTGTGGGCTTCGGCTTGCTCACGTTTCTCATTCCGGCCGTATTGGGTCTCGTCGTTGCGCTGTACGTCCTGCATTTCAGCTTGCAGACCTCACTGATGCTGAGCTGCATTCTGGCTTCCCACACCCTTGTCACCTATCCCATCGTCGGTCGCTACGGCTTGGGCAAGCATCCGAGTGTCGTCTATTCCATCATCGGCACGGCCATGGCCTCCTTCGGAGCCTTGCTGTTGTTGGCCATTGTGGTGCAGAACGAGCGTGGTGGTGGCGGCGTTGGGTATTGGCTGCTCTTCGCTGTCGGCATAGTTATATATATATTAGGTGTATCCTATTTCTTCCCCAAAATCGGACGTTTCTTCCTCCGCCGCAACGAGGATGCTGTGACGCAGTACATCTTCGTCCTCGCCCTGGTCTTCATCAGTGCCTTCCTGGCCTCTGCTGTCGGTCTCGAAGGTCTGCTCGGAGCGTTCTTGGCAGGCCTCGTTCTCAATCGTATCATCCCGCACGGTGGGCCGCTCATGTCGAGGATTGAGTTCGTGGGCAATGCGCTCTTCGTGCCGTGGTTCCTCATCGGTGTTGGCATGATCATCGACGTAGGCATTCTCGTCAGCGATGCCCGCTTCCTTAAGCTCTGTGCCGTCATCATCGCCGCTGCTACCGCTGGCAAGTGGCTGGCAGCCTTTGTGATGCAGCGCCTGCAGCGCCTGCCGCGTGCCGACCGCCTGATGATGTTCGGCCTCACCAACTCACATGCCGCAGGCGCCCTGGCCATCGTGATGATCGGCACTCAACCGGGCGTCGAGCTGATGAATGCCGAAGTGCTCAATGCCACCGTCCTTCTCATCCTGTTCTCCTGCATCATCAGTTCCCTGGCTACAGGCAAGGGCGCTCGCCAGCTGGCTTTGCGCACCAACGAGATGGAGCGCAACCGCGGTAGCTACCACGGCAAGTGCCTCACCGCCTACGCCTATCCGCAAACCGTAGACGCCCTGACGCAGCTGTCCATCTTGATTCGCAACCCGCGCATCCCCGACAGCATCATGGGGCTTGCCGTGTCCATGGACGACGACCCCGATGACGTGCTCCGTGCACAGGGACAGCAGAACCTGGAGAGGGCACGCGAGATAGCTGCGGCCGCCAACGTCACCATGTCCACCATGAGCCGCATCAGCTCCAACGTGGCCAGCGCCATCACACATACCATGAAGGAAATCGATGCTGGCGAAATTATCCTCGGCATGCACGAGAATGAGGAGCGGCAGCTGGCAGGCAAGCTGGGCGTCATTGCGCAAAGCGTGCTCGCTACAACCCACCGCGAAGTGCTCCTCGTTCGCATGACGATGCCACCCGGAACCATCAGGCGCATCGTCGTTGCCGTGCCCCCGATGGCGGAATATGAAGTGGGGTTCTACAAATGGCTCGAACACCTCTGTCGCATTGGCGAACTGACGGGCCAGCCCATGCGCTTCCACACCAAGGGCGATACCGGCTATTACATCAAGGAGTACCTGACGGAGCATCATCCGTCGGTCATCATGGAGGTGCGCGTGGAGCCCGGCTTCGGCAACCTGCTCACCCGTCTGCCGGCTGAGACCGAGCCCGACCATCTGATTGTCATCATCTCCTCGCGAGCCGGTTTTATCTCCCACACGCCGGCTCAAGGCACGATACCCGCTTTCATGGCCCGCCATTTCGCGCAGACCAGCGTCATCCTGCTCTATCCCGACCAGTATGGCGATCCGCAGGAATCCCTATCCATCTTTGCTCCCAACGGCCAAAGCGTTACCCAGCGCCAACTCCTTTTCGAGGAATGGCTGCAAAAACTGAGAAAATAGGAACGAATGATGAATGACGAATGACGAGTGATGAATAATAAATTGTCAAATTGTAAATTGTCCAATTGTCCAATAAATAGATGATACAACTAAGAGGAATCACCAAGAGCTTCGGCTCATTGCAAGTGCTCAAAGGCATCGACCTCGACATCGAACGAGGCGAAATCGTCAGCATCGTCGGTCCCAGCGGTGCCGGCAAAACAACCTTGTTGCAAATCATGGGAACGCTCGACCGTGCCGACAGCGGTTCGGTCGTCATCAACAATACTGACGTCAGCCGTCTGTCGCAGAAGGCTCTCGCACGTTTCCGCAACCAGGAGATAGGCTTCGTCTTTCAGTTCCATCAGCTCCTGCCTGAGTTCACGGCACTTGAGAACGTCATGATACCGGCTCTCATCGCTGGTCGCAGCCGCAAGGAAGCCCACAAGCGGGCAGAGGAACTGCTTGCCTTCATGGGACTCAGCGACCGCGCTACACACAAACCCGCCGAACTCTCGGGAGGTGAGAAACAGCGCGTAGCCGTGGCACGGGCTCTCGTCAACAAGCCTGCCGTCGTCCTCGCCGACGAACCCAGCGGTAGTCTCGACAGCGCTAACAAAGCCGAGCTCCATTCCCTCTTCTTCCGCCTCCGCGATGAGCTGGGACAAACCTTTGTCATCGTCACCCACGACGAGCAGCTCGCTGCCACCACCGACCGCACCATCCAAATGAAGGACGGACTGATTGGCGTGGAGCAACCATCCGAAGAAAACAGTAATCAATAAATGTTGTTTGTGATGGAGCATAATTTACCCAAACTCGCCCTGGGCCGCACGAACCGCCTCACTGTCGTGCGCTTTGCCGAGCACGGAGCCTACCTCTCAGGTGGTCCCGAAGACATCCTGCTTCCTGCGAAGCTGGTTCCCAAAGGTCTGAAAATAGGCGATGAAATCGACGTTTTTGTGTATCTCGACAGCGAGGAACGCCTCGTGGCTACCACCGAAACACCTTTGGCACAGGTCGGCGACTTCGCCTGGCTTCAAGTGGCGTGGGTCAACAACTTCGGTGCCTTCCTCGATTGGGGACTTCTCAAAGACCTTTTTGTGCCTTTCCGCGAGCAGAAGATGAAGATGCAGAAGGACCGCAGCTACCTCGTTCACGTACACCTCGACCCAGAGACCTACCGAATCATGGCTTCCGCCAAGGTCGAACGATACCTTAGCACCGACTATCCACCCTACCACGGCGGCGACGAGGTCGAACTGCTCATCTGGCAGAAGACCGACCTCGGCTTCAAGGCTATCGTGGACAATATGTATGCCGGCCTGCTCTTCGACGACGAAATCTTCCGTCCGCTACGCAGCGGCGACCGCGTCACTGCCTACGTCAAACAGGTGCGACCCGACGGCAAGATCGACCTCAGCCTCCAGAAGAAAGGGCAGCGCGCTGTCGTCGATTTCAGCGACATCCTCCTGCAACATCTCCAAACCAACGGCGGCCGTACACCCCTCGGCGACAAGAGTCCTGCCGAAGAGATCTACGCCGTATTTGGCGTCAGCAAGAAGGTGTTCAAGAAAGCTGTCGGCGACCTCTACAAACGGCACCTCATTACCATCGAGCCAGACGGCCTGCGACTGTGCTGACAAAATATACAATGATATATCAGCTGGCGCAGAATTCGTTTTTTAAAGACAACGAATTAAACGAATTAACGCCTGCCTCGTGGCAAAGATACTGTTATAGGGCAAGAAAAAATTCGTTGTATAAAAGAAGAATGTGCCATGTTCCATCAAAAAAAGGGGTTGTGTCGTTCGTTCGACACAACCCTTTCTCGTTGTCTTTGAGGTATTACCTGCGGTTTATTCCTCGACCTTGTTGACCTTCTTCTCGGCGATGCGAGCTTTCTTGCCAGTGAGGCCACGCAGGTAGTAGAGCTTGGCACGACGCACCTTACCGACCTTGTTGATCGTGATGCTGTCGATGTTGGGGCTCGTGATGGGGAAGATGCGCTCGACACCGACGGTGCCGCTCATCTTGCGAACCGTGAAGCGCTTCTGGTCGCCATGACCGCTGATCTTGATGCAAACACCGCGATACAGCTGGATACGCTCCTTGTTACCCTCGACAATTTTGTAAGCCACGGTCACCGTGTCACCGGCCTTGAACTTGGGATAAGTCTTGCCCGTAGCAAATGCTTCTTCAGCAATTTTGATTAAATCTGCCATTGTTGTAAATGGGTTAAATTGTTGTTGTCGGTCCGGCATGGGCATAATAGGGAACTCTGCATCCTACCAGCGACCCACGCGGAAAGCGGGCGCAAAGGTAAGCATTATTTATGATTTACGAGGGATGATTGATGAACTTTTTTTCATTTTCCCCTCTTTTTTATGCTTTTTACATCCTTTTTCACTCCTTCACAGCATTTTATTACCCACTTTTCATTATCTTTGTACCCGAAACAAAATATTTAATGAATAATTGATAATGTATAATTGATACTCTCTCAACTCTTAACTATCCGCTCGGCGCTTGCGACGCTTCGCTTGCGAAGAACTTTCAACTTTCAATTTCCAACTTTCAACTCCCCCATGTCCCGTTCCTCCCTCGCCCTTTTCCTCGCTGCCGCACCCGCCTCGCTGCTGGCTCAAAGCGTGCGTCCCAACATCGTCTATATCATGACCGACGACCACACGGCGCAGATGATGTCGTGCTATGACACCCGTTTCGTATCGACACCCAACCTCGACCGTATCGCCGCTGACGGCGTGCGTTTCACCCATAGCTTCGTGGCCAACTCCCTGTCCGGTCCAAGCCGTGCCTGTATGCTGACGGGCAAGCACAGTCACAAGAACGGTTTCACCAACAACGAGCACGGCATCTTCGACGGCTCGCAACAGACCATGCCCAAGCTCCTTCGTGCTGCCGGCTACGAGACCTGCCTCATTGGCAAATGGCACCTCGTTAGCACGCCTACAGGCTTCGACCACTGGGAGATACTGCCGGCACAGGGCGACTACTATAATCCCGCCTTCATCCACATGGACGGCCGCCAAGTCGTCGATAGCGGCTACGTCACAAGCCTCATTACCGACAAAGCCCTCGCGTGGCTGGATCAACATTCAACAGTTGTCAATCAACAGTTGTCAATCAACAATCCCCAATCCCCAATCCTCAATCATCAATCAATAAAGCCCTTTGCCCTCTTCATCCATCATAAAGCCTGCCACCGCGCCTGGCTGCCCGCCCTCGATGACATCGAGCGCTACGAGGACACCACCTTCACCCTCCCGCCCGAGTTCCATGACGACTACGCCACCCGTCAGGCTGCTGCACGCACCGAGATGGAGATCGGCAAGGACATGGACATCGTCTATGACACCAAGATGTTCGTCAGCCATGATGCCACCCCTTCCACTCGCCTCTCCGGTTCTTACGAACGCATGATCGGACGCCTCTCGCCAACCGAGCGCCAGCGCTACGATGCCTTCTACGTTCCTCTCTCCGAGCGCTTCTACCAGAAATGGGGCACCGACTACAACTTCCTGCCCCGCCAGGCTCAGAGCAGCGTCGAAGGCTCACGTGATGCAGAACTCCTCGAGTGGAAATACCAGCGCTATATGCGCGATTATGCTAAGGTGGTCCATGCGCTCGATGTTGAGGTGGGGCGCGTGCTCGACTACCTCGAGGCTAAGGGACTCCTCGACAACACCCTCGTCGTCTATACCTCTGACCAAGGGTTCTACATGGGAGAACATGGGTGGTTCGACAAACGCTTCATGTACGAAGAGAGCCTCTCCACGCCCCTTGTCATGCGCCTGCCCAAGGGCTATGAACGCCGCGGAATCATCGATGAAATGGTGCAAAATATCGACTACGCCCCCACCTTCCTCGACCTCGCCGGTGTCCCCATACCTGCCGACATTCAGGGCGTATCGCTCCTGCCTCTACTTCGCGGCAAAGCTGCCACTAAGGCCGACAAGCAGAAGATCCGCCATTGGCGCGACGCCATCTACTACCATTACTACGAATATCCCGCCGAGCACGACGTGCGTCGCCATTATGGCATCCGTACCGACCGCTATAAGCTCATCCATTTCTACGGTCACGATGTCAACGCCTGGGAGCTCTTCGACCTCAAGACCGATCCCCACGAACTCCACAACCTTTATGGCCAGCCCGGCTACGAAGCCCTCCAACGCCAACTCCACCGTCGCCTCGAACTGCTGCAGATCCAATACGACGATCCCTGCCGTTGACGTTTAATCCAACATCAGATGTTTTTTCTTTTCAAACAATACCCTCGGCTCGAAGGGACGCTTAACCCTTCATGACCGTTTTTATTTCAACGCGGATGCGCTGAAACGCAGAGAATCTGGAGAAATGGAGAGTTAATTCTTGTCTCCGCTATACAGCAGTCCTCCTTCCGCAGTTTGTCCTGCGGCATCGATGGCGATGGTGGTGCGCTGTGAGTTGTTGAAGAGATGGACGTGGGCACGTCCGTTGGCATCGAGCTTGAGGTCGGGATTCCAGTAGAGCGTGCGTCGGTAGTCCTTTTGTCCCTCCTTGGGCGGGTTGCGTCGGTAGTCGGGGTGGTAGAAATCCTCCTGGAAGGCGAATCCGTCGAGGATATAGCGACGGTCGCGATAGACGACGCGCTGGCTCTTGTCGGGATAACGTCGTAGGTCAATGGCCACGATTGGTTGGTTGTCTTGATCAAAGCGTTCGTCACCCTCGCGGCGTGGCGAGTAGTCTGTATAGATATATATCTTATCGATGTTGGTCAGTAGGTAGAAACGCAATCGTTCCAATGGTCCCCACCAATAGCCCTCTCCCATGTTTTCGTTGTAGGTCTTGACTTCCCAATGGCGATGCTGGGCCATATCTGAGACGAGTGCTCTGGCGGCGCCTATGGCAGCGCAGTAAGGATTAGAAGAGGGGGTGATGACTCCCGCATCCAACCCTAAGTTCAGTGCTTCGTAGGCATCGATGACGTAGGCTGGTTTGGAGAAGTCGATGTGTCGGAGTCCGCCGTGACGGGCACGAACAGTGATCTGGTCGAGCAAGTGAGTGCCGTCAGTCAGTAACCGTGGCGAGAGGTAGGTGGTGTCGCGTAGCGGCGCATTGTGTACCTGATAGTAGGTATATGGCTTGATCCAACGTGGATAGGGGAAGTTCAGACGCACGTAGTATTCAGGGTAGTCGGGTAAACGTTGGGCCATGAGGTCGTACTCGTTGTAGGTGTCCATCTGTATCCATGTATAAGGTTTGCGCCGGTGGAAGCCTTCCCATTTCTTCTTCCATAGGGTTGTGTCCGCTGCGCCCAGGAAGAAGACGCATTGTCCGTCGAATCGCGGCAGGTCGATCTGGAACGCGCCTTTCGTGGTCTCGGTTTCGCCGACAAGTGTGTTCCGCTCGTCGTAGAGATTGACAAATTCAGCGTGCACACGCACTTCCTTCTTCACCGTGCCGGTCTCGATGTATCGCCGTGCGGCGAGCTGCTGTTGCTGTTTTAGGCCTTTACGATAGGCGGCATTAGTTTTGAAGCTCAGTTGGTTGTAGTCGGTGTTGTCCCAACTGTGGCCTTGGTTGGAGAAGATGCCGTGCCACGTGTCGCTGATGGCGCCGATATTACTGCGCTGTTCGTAGATGGGGCTGAGATTCCATGCCATATTAGGTCGTCCAAAGCCCGAGAGCATATTATCTTTGAAAGCCGTAGGTCGTCCATCTGCATTGAAGAGCGGTATATTCTGTTGCTCAGTCAACGATGGGGCCTGTTCGGTCATGAAGCGCTCATGATCGACATCAACTTGGTTAAAGAAGTCTTCTGCGACCCAATAGCGGTTGACGGTGCCGGTGACGATCTGCGTGTGTTCGGCGGGGTGTGTGATTTCCCATGCTCCGCGTATGGCTATCTCCTGCCAGTTGAAGCGTCGCCAGCCTTGCGTCATCATCAATAGGTCGAGGGCTCTGCGGTGTTCTTCGTCATCGCGTTCGAAGAAGTAGTCGGGCTGTGGCACGAAGCCTTTGATCTCGGAGGCTAAGAGCATCTCGGTCATGATGTTGCCGCTGTCGAAGGTGTTGTCGGCATGAACGGCGTCGCGTACGGTAAGCGACACTGTCTGCTCGGGCATCAGGTGGGCTGAAGTGACGTCGAAGTCGATGGCCTCGAAAGGCTCGTACTGCTCCTTCTGACCTGTGAACTGCAGTGTGGGCTGTGTCAGCTCGGGCGTGGTGACGAAGAAGAGGCGGTCGGCGTAGATGTGGCCGATGGAGTCGAAGACGGTGACTTGATGAACACCGGGGGTGGAGATGTGGGATGTGAGATGTGTGGTGAGAGATGGCTCATCTTTAATCTCTAATCTCTCATCTCTTATCTCTAATCTCTCATCTCTTATCTCTTCAAAGTGTACGAGCTTACCTTCGTTCATCACGGTGATGCCGAGCGGCGTCTGGGCAGCCTGTCCTGCTGCGGCGATGTCAAAGTTCCAGTCGCCGGTGGTGGTGTCGCGATACACTTGCAGGGCTACGCCCTCGGCCTTGATGTCCTTGATGTCCTGACTGACGGTGAGCGGCTTCTTGGCGTTCTTGGGCTGCTCGTCGGGTGTGAACACGGCCTCGTATTTCCCACCTACCTGTGGCGTGAAGGTGAAGGTGCCTCGGCCGCGGTTCTCGGTGCGCACGCTGAGTAATTCCTTGTCTTTTATGGTTTCGGTCGTTCTGCCTTTTCCTTTTTTCGTCTTTTCGCTCACCGCCTTTTCCTTTTTCACGATCAAGGTAAGCGTGCCTTCCTTGACTTCGCCCTCCGAAGTGGCTGCTTCGAAGGCTATGCGGCAAGGCACTCCGGCGACGAGGTTGCCACCTTCGGGGAACAGCGAAAGGCGCAGCTCGGGCTCCTTCGGTGCGCTCTTGAAATATCGGCGCAGAGGGCGGAAGGTCATGTCCTTGTAGAAATCGCCCTCTTGCTTAGGCTTGTCATAAACAGGGAACACGCGCGAGTAGAGTTTCTCGTAGTCGCGGAAGAAGTCCTTGGCCATCGCCTTGTTGTAGAACATGTATTCGGTGTGCCATGCGTGGTAGTGCTCCGTCTGGCCCCAGTTGAGCTGCCAGCGCGTGTAGGCTCGCAGTTCAAAGTAACCGGAGTAGAGCGTGTCGGGCAGCTCGAAGAAGCCGCTGCCACGGCCGTCCTTCATCTCCACCAGTTTGCGCTCGACGAGGTAGCCGTCGTGGTTCCACAGCTCGGCATACAGCACCTTGGAGATGCGGCTCGGCTGGTCGTCGTTGGTGCGACGGGTGTAGGCCGCGAACCAGATGGTGTCGCCGAGGAAGTAGCCGGTGTTGTCCATGTGGACATAGACTTTCTCCTGCGGAATGGCCTGGCCGAAGCGTTCGATGCGGTCGGAGAAGCGGGCGAGGGGCGACAGCGAGGCCTGGTAGGCGGCGAGGCTGTCCAGGCGAGCCTGTGCGAGATCCACCGAGCCCTGGGCGATGGCCATCTCCTCGGCGGTGCGTTTGATGACCTCGTTGTTGGCCCAGAAGGTGCTGTCGTAGCCTGCCTCGGCGATGGAGGAGAGCATATTCTCACGCACACGTTTGGACTTCTTCCTAAGCTGACGTCGCGTCAGGCGCGTCTGACCTTCGACATTGAAGAGCATTGTGCGCGTCTGGAAGTCGCCCCACTTAGCCTGCATCGACAGGTCGGCCACCTCGGGGTATTTGTGGTCGTAGCGGTAGTCGAGGTGGTAGTCGAGTGTTACCGGCACCACTGTGGCACTGCGCAGACCTCCCTTTCCGAAGCTGAGTTTCATGTTTTCCACCTGACCGTCGAAGGCCAGGGGGTTGAGCGTGGCGCGGTCCACGTAGAGCGTGCCCGTCATGACGGGTTGCTTGATCTCCACGTCCTCACGTCGTTGGAAATGAACGATGAAGAGCTGCTGATCGCCGTCAGCTGCCTCCTCGAACGTGATGTCATAGTACTTCTGGAAATAGTCGATGTAGGTCAGCTTGTTGATGCGGTTGGTGATGGTGGTCTTTTTGGGCAGCGGCGTTGTCAGCTGTTTCCAGAAGTTAGCATCGAAGGTCATCGGCCCCAGCTCCAGGATGTGGTGCAGGTTCATATCGCTGATGTTCGAGCGCTCCCAAGCGGCCTGTGTGAGCAGGCCGTGGCGCCCGGTGAGGAACGTAAGGTCGCGCAGGTTCACGGCCGAATGTGCGTAGACGAAAGCCTCCACGATGTCCTGGCGCTGCGTGAACACCGATGTCTGACGGTAGAAATACTGTGCCGTCTTCGATTTCTTGCGGTTGAAAGCCTTCTCCGTCTTCTTGGCCACCTGCGTCAGTATTCCCTCGATAGCGGTCACCGTCACCTCGGACAATGTCGCGGTCAGCATTCTCATCTTAATGGTCGGGGTCAGCGTTCCGGCACGCAGCATCATGGTCTCGCGGCCGATACACGTCAGGCGTACCAGATCGGCGGAGTCGGCGGTGATGCTGAACTCGCCGTCGAAGTTGGTCAGCGTGTTGTTCTCCTCGTTGACGTACACGCCGACGAGTGGCAACGCCTCGCCCGTCTCGGCATCCACGATGCGAGCGGTGAAGGTCGTCTGCGCATGAAGGGCGCTGACAGACAGCACAAGGGCAGCAAAAGTCATTAGGCGGCGTGCAGCTTGGCGCACAGAGGCCTGGAAGGCGGTGTATTTCATCTTGCTTATTTTTTAATCGGTTGCGTTCTGTTTTCTTGTAACATCTTCTGTTCGAAGCGCGACAGCGGCCGCGGCTTGTTCGTCGGGGCAGCTTCCTGTTCCTTCTCCTTCTTTTTCTTGGATGAGCCGAAGAGGCGTTGGAAGAAGTTCTTGCGCTTGGGAGGCGCGGCGGGAACGTAGCGTGGCGTGGCCGACAGCTCGTGATGCGACAGCGTATTGGCTGCATGTGATGGTGATGTCGGCTGGTAGCGCTCCTGATTGCGACGGAGCACAAAGGCTTCATGGGCGCTCAGCTTCCATTTCCACACGACATAGTCGCGTAGCTGTGGTAATCGTGCCTTGGCGATGGCGTAGAGGCTATCGTTGCTAAGCACTTCCTCGAAGCAGTAGTTGTGGATAATTCTATCGATGGAATCATCGATTTTTGCGTTTTCATCGAACTGCGGGCGCACGGTGGGGAAGTGTATGGAGCGGATGCCGCTGTGTATGCCTATCCATCGATGGGCATTGTCAGCGACCAGGTCGAACACGCGTGTCGTCGGCGGCAGTGCTTCGAAGACGAGCAGCCAGTCGTTGCCGGAAGCTTCGCTGCGCAGCAGGGGGTGATGAACGTCGGTCTCGTCGGAGAGATAGGCCGTCGGCGGCACATCCCACAGGAGGGCTGCTTCTGATGGGAAACGCACGCGGATGCTCGTCTCGCCGCAACACGTTTCCACAGCGTCGAGGCTTCCGCCCGACCCTGTTTCGAAGATGGCTTCGGGCTGAAACATCGTAATCACTTGCATCATGATGATTCCCAGTATGTTCATGCGAGTCTATATGCTTAAGAGAACATCATCCAACGGCCGATCGGGGTCGCATTCGCCAAAGCCTTCTTTCTTCAGCTTGAGCTTGCGGTGCTTGACCGCCGACACGGTGATGAGATAGATGTTTGAGATGACTTGATTGGAGAGGTTCATGCGGGTGAGCATGCATAGTTGTATGTCCTCTTCGCGGAATTCCGGATGGCGTGTGCGCAGTCTGTTGACGAAGCCGTCGGTGGTGCTGTCGAGCATCTGCTCGACGTCGAGCCATTCCTTTTGGCTGATCTGTTTCTTGTGGTCGCCTTCCTGGCGCAGACGCTGCAATACCTCGCTTTTATCGAGGATAAACCGCTGCAGAAGCTGTATCTTCTGTGCCTGCTGAGCAAGCCGTTCCTCGGCCAGCTCGCGCTCACGCTGTTCGGCGCGCAAGCGTTGGGCTTGCATCTGACGGCGATGGCGCGACAGGGTGATGAGGAAGGCGACCGTCAGCAGGGCGAGCATCACGACGCCGGCCAACACCCATGCCGCCAACCGCTGGTGATAGACGAGGCGTTCGGCGCGATGCTCCTGCTCCAGCGTGGCGCGGAAGTACTCCTCCTTCTGTTGTAGCGCTTCGAAGAACACCGCCTCGGCGCTGGAGAATGCGGAATCCACGAGTGACGGCAGCGCGCTGAGCGACTGCTGCTGGATGGCAATCTCGGTCAGGTGGCGTTGAGCGGCGTAGCGCGTCTTGCTGTTAGGATACGAGAGCAGGTGGGTGTAGATCTGACGGGCCTGTGTCAGAGAGTCGCATTGCAGGTAGCAATTGGCCAGGATGAAGTACGGCTCGAGGCTCAGCGAGTCATAACCTTCGAAGGTCATCTGACGCGCCAAACGTAAAGCCTCGGCGGCGTTGCCCTCGGCAAGACTTAGATTGGCGAGGTGTCCCAACGCCACGTTGCGCGTCGCGCTGTCCGAGAGACATTGATAATATAAGGAACGAGCGCGCGCAGTATCTTCTGTCTGTTCGTACAGACCGGCCTTAGCCAGCAAAATTTCCTGTTTCAGAATCCGTAGCTCATCCATGTCGGCGTGCGATTTCGCGACCGCTTGCAGCGCCTGCTCGGCTAAGGCAAAGGCTTCCTGTTCGTTGGTCCATTGCAGTTGTGCCGACAGCAGCAGGTAAGCCCTTGCACAGGTGCCCCATTCCTGTTGATGCTCGGCTAAGTGTATTGCCTTGCGCAGCAGATCCTCGTAAGCCTTCACGCTGTCAGGTGCAGAGGTGTGCAAGTCTTCAGCTGCCCGTAGTGCCGCGGCGGGATCGTCCGTTGTGCGGCTCGTGCAACCCATCGTGCAGAATATCGTGCACGATAGCGTCAGCACGATGAGAAGAAGCGATGTGAAACGGTTGTGGGCAAACATAACACCTTTCTTTTGGTTTTCTGGGGGCAAAGGTAATGCCTTTTGCTCAACCTACCAAAAGAAAGGTGTGGAAAAATGCTATTCAGCGTTTATTGTTTAAAGGGCTGCAGATGAGTCTATTGTTGTTTAAACAGAAGAATGATAGTGTGGAAAACTAAGGGAAAGGTTGTTAGCGCACGGCTACTTTGCGGCCGTTTTTGACGTAAATGCCCTGTTGACGGGTGTCGTCGGCGCGACGTCCCCCGAGGTCGTAGATGGTGTCGTTGGTGGTGGAGAGCTTGGCGCTGAGTGGCTGGATGCGGTCCTCTTCAGTCTTAGGTTCAAGCGTGTAGGCTGTTCCGACGTTCGTGGACGGTATGACGATGCGGTCGGGTGTGACAACTGCACTTTCCACGGGTTGTCCGTCAGCCAAGATCTTGTACCCCTCGATGCCTTCGTAGGCGATGGCTAAAGGCTGACCTGAGAGGCTGCGGATGGTAGCTGCGGTGAGCTTGCCCTCGTCCCATTCCTCGTCAACCTCGAAGCCGCCGACGGCGCGAAGGCCATGTATGCTGCCCTTGGTCCAGATGTAGGGAAGGGCTGGCAGCAGCTGCAGAGTGTCGGTATGGCTCTGCAGGAGCATCTCTGCCATGCCGGCGGCGACGCCGAAGTTTCCGTCGATCTGGAACGGTGCATGACTGTCGAAGAGGTTATAATAGACACCGCCCTTAGACTGGTCGGTGCCGTAGCTGGTGCTGTGCTTGAATTCCAGACGGAAGAGCTCGACGCACTGGTCGGGCATCAGCGCACGGGCAAACAGATTCATCTTCCAACCCATTGACCATCCCGTAGAGGCAAGGCCGCGGAGGACGAGGCTGCGTACGGCGGGTTCGTAGTAGGGGTTTGACGCCGGCAGATTGGCGAAGGGATAGAGCGCCATCATGTGCGAGAGGTGACGGTGGCCCATCTCACCGCCATTGCCGGCAGCAAAGTCAGTGTACTTCCACTCGCGGAGAATGGTCTGGCCGTTGTACACTTCGGTGTGCAGGCCAGTGTCGAGGTTCTCGAATTTCTCCTTCAGTGAGCTGAGGAAACTCTCGCTGACGCCGGCTTCATCGGTGCCGAGCACCTCAATGGCCTTGATGGTCTCGTCGAAGAGGTTCCACACGATCTGTTGGCTGTGGGCCGTGGCGTTCTCAACGGGTCCGTGCTCGGGAGAGAACTCGTTGGGACATTCCCACGTGCCGTCGTTCGCCTTCTTCAGACGTTGCATCCACATCTCCGTGGCCGAGAGCATGACGGGTAATGCCGTGTTCTTGAGGAAGTCGCGGTCGAGGGTAAAGCGGTAGTGCTGCCAAAGGTGATCGCAGCTCCAGGCTCCGGCTTCGGGATAGTTGGCAGCCATCCAGTCGGTGCAGCAGCCGAAGATGTTGTTCTCGGTGTAGCACGCCCAACCCTTCGAGTGGTGGAGGAAGCGTCCGTCGGAACCGCTGCCCGTAGCGTAGTTCTTCCACACGGGCTGCACGACGGCCATATTATAAAGGTAATTGAGGTATTTCTCGTGCATCTCTGGCAAGCCGGTTATCTCGGCAGGCCAGTAGTTCATCTGGATGTTGATGTTGGCGTGGATGTCCGAGCACCATGGCGGGTTGTTTTTGTGGTTCCAAATACCCTGGAGGTTGTTGGGCAGGTCAATGCCGCGTGAGCTGGTGATGAGCAAGTAGCGTCCGTAGGCAAAATACAACGCCTCGAGCATGCGGGCATCCTTGGAACGGGTGAGCGCCGCCTTCGAGGTGAGTGTAGCGTAGTTCGTGATGAGTTTTTCCGTGGTTTTCGTGTTCACGGCACCGTCGAGGTCGAGGCGGCAGCGGTCGAAGAACGGTGTGTAGTCGGCGATGTGATCGGCGAGAATCGATGACCATCCCTTGGAAGCCGCAGCAGTTACGGCACTCTGGGTGCGGGAGGCCAGATCATCGGTGCCGCTGACGAAGCCGCTGGCAACGGGGTCGTAGTCCGTCACGGCCGAGACCACGATGAGGATCTCATCGGCACCCTCGACGTGAACGCCATCGGCATCGGTGGTTGTCGTGCCGCCCGTGGCAACGACTTTCATGCGGGCATTGTAGCTGACTGTCTGCAGGGCGCCGGCAAAGGTCCCTTCACCGTCGGCATAGCTGCCTCGGATGTTATGCGCGTTCCATAGATAGATGCGCTGGCTGAGCTGACCAGGTTCGCTGGCCGTGAGGTGAACGGCGATGACCTGGTCGGGTGCAGAAACGAGGTATTCGCGTCGGAAAGTGACGGTTTTATCGGTACTTTTCCACTCTGCCGTTGCTACGGCTTTGGTCAGGTCGAGCGTGCGAACGTACTCTTTAGTGCCTTGGGAAGAAGCGGTACTGAAACGCTCGGCGGTGTCCTCGATGTAGAGATGTCCGAAGTTCTGGTAGCCGCCGTCGCGGTTGTAGTTGGTGGAGGAACCTGTCCACAGCGTCTTCTCGTTGAACTGCACGAGATCCTGGCGAATGCCGCCGTAGATCATGGCACCGAGCTGCCCGTTGCCGATGGGCAGGGCATATTCCATCCAAGGGTCAGCGACGGAAGCTTTGGTCACGGGTGCTGTGTACCACAACGTCAGCGGTTCCTCGGGACGGTAGGCACTGAAAGCTGTCGTGGCCCATTCCGTGAGTTTCTCGGGCTGCGGATCCGGGTCGGGCAAGGAAGCGGGGTCGATGAAGAGCAGCGGGTTGTTGGGGTCGTTTGCATTCCAAGCGCCCAGCTCACGGCCTGCGCCGGCACCACCCCATTGGTTCATGCTCTTGCCGCTGTTGGACGTGGCTTGAATCTCCCAGGCAGGTTTGTAGGTCGCATTGGTCGTCTTGACCAGCTTCAGGCTGCCGGTCTTGTCGGAGGCTGCGGCGAAGCGCTCGCCGTTGTAGAAGATGTGCCGTCCGGCTTTGCTGATGATCTCGCATTTGTTCTGCGCTCCCGTGATTTTCCACAGTTGAGCCTCTTTGTTCTTGTCGATGGCGGCTGTCTGCAGATTGGCATTCTCACCCATGTCCTGCAAGGCTGCTTCACCATTGCGGAACTGGATAATGTACCAAGTCTCAGCTTCGTCGGTTGAGAATGTGGGAAGTGTCTGAGCGCGGAGCATCAGACAGGTCGTTGCGAGTAATGAAAAAAGAATAGTCAGTCGTTTCATCATGTTATGAGGTAAGTTAGTTTAAACGTAGCGTGCCTTCATGTTAGGCGCTGCAAAGATAAGGCATTCTTGCCTGTCCACCAAATTTTCGTGCCGCTTTCTTGCTTTTCGCTACCAGATGAGGAGTGAGCGACTGGCATTAGAGGGCAACGGTATGGGCAATGAGCCAAGCCCGGTCGGCTTCGTCGTCGAGCAAAGGAAGGAGGGCTTCACGCACGCGCGCGTGATACATATTTATATAGTCGAGTTCATCGGCTGCCATCATCTCGCGGATGATGGGTGTGGTGTCGATGGGGCAGAGGGTAAGGGGTTCGAGACGAAGCCAATTGGGCGCGTCCTCGACGATAAGCATCGTGTTCTCGGTGCGACAGCCGTGGCTGCCGGCGATGTAGATGCCAGGTTCGATGGTTATGGTCATGCCGGCACGCAAGGGTGCAGGCATCCAGTTCATTCGGAACTGATGAGGTCCTTCGTGCACGCTGAGGTAGCTGCCGACGCCGTGTCCTGTGCCGTGACCGTAGTTTTTGTGCTCTTGCCACATGGCATAGCGGGCGAGCACGTCGAGCTGCGTGCCGCTACTGCCGTCGGGGAAGACGGCCATGGCCAGGCGGATATGTCCTTTGAGCACGAGGGTGTAGTCGCAGCGCTCATCGTCGGTGAGGGGGCCGAGGGCTATGGTGCGGGTGATGTCCGTGGTGCCGTCGGTGTATTGTGCTCCGCTGTCGAGCAGCAGCAGGCCGTGCGGCTCAAGGGGGACATCAGTCTCAGGCGTAGCCTCGTAGTGGACAATGGCGGCGTGTGGACCATAGCCTGCGATGGTGTCGAACGAGATGTCGCGGAAGCCGGGCTGTTCGGCTCGCAGGGAGGTGAGCTTGCGGTCGATGGATATTTCGGTGAGGGATCTTTCATCTCTTATCTTTAATCTTTCATCCATTATCTCCTCCTCCAACCACCTCAAGAACTTGACCATCGCCACGCCGTCCTTGAGCATGGCATGACGCAGTCCGGCTATCTCGGCGGCGTTCTTCATCGTTTTCATCTGCGCCACAGGACATTCGGCTTCAATGATCGTGGACGTCTCTGCTATGGCGTTGATGATAGCGAAGTTCGTTGTTTCGGGGTCGATGAGGTAACGGAGATGGCCATTTTCGTGGAGGTCGTGGGTGATGGCTTGGTACGGAGACGGCTGCACATGGCACTCGCTGAGATACTGCTGCACCTCGGTCGTCAGTTTGGCCGGATTGACATACAGCGTGGCGGCCGTGGGCTGAATGATGAGGTAGGCTACGAAGACAGGCGTGCAATGGACGTCCGTGCCGCGCAGGTTCAGCGTCCAGGCGATGTCATCGAGTTGCGTGATGATGGCGGCATCGGCGCCCTGTGCCTTCACGGCCTCGAGAATGCGCCCTATCTTGCTCGTGGCTGTTTCGCCAGCATATTCCAGCGGCTGAATCTCGATGGGTGACTCGGGTAGGGGAGGACGTTCGTCCCACAGCTCGGCTGTCGGTTCGATGTCGGTGCGGATGGTCATGCCCTTAGCTGCTGCCACCTGTTGGAAGGCTTCCACGCGCTGTACGGTGTTCGTCCATGCGTCCAGTCCGACGACGCCAGGTTTGTCGATCCAAGCGAGCAGTTCCTCAGGCGTTGCCGTGTTGCGGCTGCAGCGTATGACCTCGAAAGGCGTGCCTGCGGTCTGCTCCTCGGCAGCCAGCCAGTAGCGGCTGTCGGTCCATAGGGCGGCACGGGTGAGGGTGACGGCGGCGATGCCTGCCGAACCGTTGAAACCAGAGATCCATTCGCGGGCCTTCCAGTGGTCGGGCACATATTCGCCGGAATGAGGGTCGGTGGAGGGGAAGATGTAGGCAGCAAGGCCATTCTTGCGCATCCAATGGCGCAGCGACTCAACGCGTGAAGTTATGATGTCGTTCATGAGATGAAGTTTTGCTCGTTTGGCTGCAAAGTTACACATTATTTGCTTTCGCAGAAGGCAAAAAGGAAGAAAAAACGTGCCAAGATGAAAATATTTACGGAATATGAATGGTGAATTGTGAATTTATCACTACTTTTGCGGTGGAATATACCAGAATATTTCATCATTTATAACCCTTTAAACTAAAAATCAGCAATGAAATTCTTAACAAACGAAAAGCTCGTGATCGTCGGTGCCGGCGGTATGATTGGTTCTAACATGGTACAGAGTGTGCTGATGCTGGGTCTGACGCCCAACATCTGCCTGTATGATATCTATGAACCGGGTGTTCATGGTGTCTATGATGAGATGTGCCACTGCGCTATCCCTGGCGCGAATCTCTCCTATACCGTTGATCCGGCTGAGGCTTTCACTGGTGCGAAGTACATCATCAGCTCCGGCGGTGCTCCCCGTAAGGAAGGTATGACCCGTGAGGATCTGCTGAAAGGCAACTGCCAGATTGCTGCCGACTTCGGCGAGAACATCAAGAAGTACTGCCCCGATGTGAAGCACGTCGTCGTCATCTTCAATCCCGCTGATGTCACGGCGCTGACGGCGCTGATCCACTCCGGCCTGAAGCCCAACCAGCTCACTTCGCTGGCAGCGTTGGACAGCACACGCCTGCAGCAGCAGTTGGCACAGGAGTTCGGCGTACAGCAGGACAAGGTGACCAATGCCTACACTTATGGCGGTCATGGCGAGCAGATGGCTGTCTTCGCCAGCAAGGCGCTCATCGACGGCAAGCCCCTCTGCGAGCTCCCGCTGTCAGCAGAGCGTTGGGCCGAGATCAAGCACATGACGACCCAGGGCGGTAGCAACATTATCAAGCTGCGCGGCCGTTCCTCGTTCCAGAGCCCTGCCTATCAGGCCGTGAAGATGATCGAGGGTGCCATGGGTGGCGAGCCCTTCACCTGGCCTGCCGGTTGCTATGTCAACGCCTTCGGCTTCAAGAACGTTATGATGGCTATGCCCAGCGTGATCGACAAGGATGGCGTACACTTCACCGCTCCCGAAGGAACGGCAGAGGAGATGGCAGCCCTCCAGGCTTCCTACGAGCACCTGCAGAAGATGCGCGACGAGATCATCGGACTCGGCATCATTCCAGCCGTTGAGGAATGGGGCAAGGACAATCCCAACCTCTAAGAAGCTCTAACAACGTGAAATTGAAAGCATCCGCCGTCGCTCGATGGCGGATGCTTTTAGTGTGTATAAGGCCGTTTTTCAATAATTATGGTGAAAAATTAGACAGATTTCTTTGTCAGTCGGAAAAATAGTTGTAATTTTGCACCCGCTTTTCGACTCCGTCGAAGCAAAAACAACCATTTTAATCACTTAATCAAAACAAAATCAACATGATTGTAGTACCTGTTAAAGAAGGCGAGAACATCGAGCGCGCGTTGAAGAAGTTCAAGCGTAAGTTCGAGAAGACCGGTGTCGTGAAAGAACTCCGTCGTCGCCAGCAGTTCGACAAGCCCTCCGTGCTGAAGCGCCTGGCTAAAGAACGTGCCATCTATGTGCAGCAATTACGCCGCGTAGAGGACTAAAAACAAAAAGAAAATTAAATTTAGCTGAATTATTTGGCAGTTTGAAGAAAAACCTCTATTTTCGCATCGTTGATTCAAGAAAAAGGAGGATTTATGCTGCTTAAGGCTTTCTTCGATTACCTGCGTTATGAACGCGGAGCCTCAGAGAATACTATTGAGAGCTATCGGAGCGACTTGATGGCGTTTGAGTCGTTTTTCACAGGCCTTGACGGCGACCTTACTTGGAAGACTATCGACATTGATGTGGCGCGTGAATGGGTCGTCCGCATGATGGAGCTTGGGCAAAAAGCCAGTTCCGTGCAGCGGCGGTTGTCAGCCCTGAGGTCGTTCTACCGCTTCCTCTTGAAAAGGGGGCATGTGGAGCACAACCCTGTTCAGGGATTGGTGGCGCCCAAGAAAGAACGCACGTTGCCAACGTTCATCCGTGAGGAAGAGATGTCCCGTCTGCTCGATCGTGAAGGTATGTTCGACGATTCTTTTGAAGGACGCCGCGACCACCTCATCATCGCCATGTTTTACGAAACAGGCTTGCGACTGAGCGAACTCATCGGGTTGAACATGGACAGCGTGGATCTGACATCACAGCTACTGCGTGTCATAGGCAAGGGTAATAAGCAAAGGATAGTGCCTTTCGGCGACGGTCTGTTACACCTTATTAATATATATATAGGGGAACGGGCATCGCTGACCATCGAACCGGGCGAGCCTTTCTTCGTTTCGCGAGAAGGAAAACGCCTGAAGCCAGCCAAGGTGAGGGTGATGGTACAGAAACAGCTGGGGCTCGTAACCCTCCAACGGAAACGTAGCCCGCACGTGCTCAGGCATACCTTTGCCACCTCGATGCTTAATCACCAGGCCGACCTGCAGTCGGTGAAGGAGTTGCTGGGACATGAGAAACTGTCGACGACAGAGATCTACACCCACACGACTTTCGAAGAACTCAAACGAGTTTACCGTACGGCCCATCCAAGGGCATAACAGAATACTCACCATTAAAAAAGGAGGTTTACATGGAAATCAATCTTCAGGCAATCCGATTTGAGCCAACAGAAAAACTGCAAGACTTCATTCACAAGAAAGTGGGGAAGCTCGAAAAGTTCAGCGACGAAATAAGAAAGGTAGAGGTGTCACTGAAAGTCGTCAAACCTGAAACGGCAATGAACAAGGAAGCGTCGATTCGCGTGAACGCAGGCGCCGAGCTTTTTGCCCAGAAAGTATGCGACACTTTTGAAGAAGCAATCGATCAATGCATGGATGCACTGCTCCGTCAGTTGCAAAAAAACAAAGAAAAACAGGCGAATCGATAAAAAAACGCCAAAAAGTTTTTGTGGTTCAAAAATTATAAGTACCTTTGCAGCCGCTTTCGAGACAGTTTGCTGTGAAAAGCGGCTGCAAAGCCCCCTAAAGGGCGGATACCAGAGTGGCCAAATGGGGCAGACTGTAAATCTGCTGGCGCACGCCTTCGGTGGTTCGAATCCATCTCCGCCCACAGGCGAATGACATGCGGAAGTAGCTCAGTCGATAGAGCACTAGCCTTCCAAGCTGGGGGTCGCGGGTTTGAGCCCCGTCTTCCGCTCTCACTCGAAACGAAACTTGCTGTTGTAGCTCAGTGGTAGAGCACTTCCTTGGTAAGGAAGAGGTCACGAGTTCAATCCTCGTCAACAGCTCACTTGCTTAAGTAATCAATTTTCTATCACTTTATAAATAACGAAGAATAGCTATGGCTAAAGAAAAATTCGAAAGAACAAAACCCCATGTCAACATCGGTACTATCGGCCACGTTGACCATGGTAAGACAACGCTCACCGCAGCAATCACCCTCGTGCTCTCCAAACGCATCGCCGGTAACGCCGACAAAGTAAAGAGCTTCGACGCTATCGACAATGCTCCCGAAGAGAAGGAGCGTGGTATCACTATCAACACCGCTCACGTCGAGTACGAGACCGAAAAGCGTCACTACGCTCACGTGGACTGCCCGGGTCACGCCGACTATGTGAAGAACATGGTAACTGGTGCTGCTCAGATGGACGGTGCTATCATCGTAGTTGCTGCTACTGACGGTCCTATGCCTCAGACCCGTGAGCACATCCTGCTCGCCCGTCAGGTGAACGTTCCCCGCCTCGTAGT
>JAEEHP010000181.1 GCA_016280855.1 Bacteroidaceae bacterium | reverse complement strand
GGACATAGAAAGTCATCGGATCGGTCTTCAGGTCATTGTAGTAACGTTTCAGGCCGATGGTCCACGGCTCGCCGTGATAGAACTCATCCTGTGCCAGTTGGCCCTTCATGAAGGCCATCGCCACATCGCCTACATAGTGGATGCGGAGGAAATATTCTTGCACTTGGGTAGGGGACGGCAAATCCACTCCAACGTTGAGGTGAGCAGTGAGAGAAAAACGGCGGGGGCCTGCCTGCTTGACATCAAACTGCGGAGTGATGGCTTCGACGGTGGCGGTCTGAGGCTTGAAACCCAGCCTGCTAGGATAGACGATGTAATCGACTGTGTTGCGACCCAGACAGAGCAGGTCGGCTCCATCCTCACGAGGCAGTACGGTGGCATCAGCTATGAGCAAACGGCCATTCACCTTGAGGGCGTTCAGAGCCTGCTGGCGCGTGAGTGTCGTTACCCTGACGGTCTTGTCAGTAGCGGTCTTTAGGGCAAAGGTGCTCTTAAAACCTGCCACGGGCTTATACAATGCCTTCCCTTTGACAGTAGCTTCGTCGAAGAGATACTCCGAAGCCATACCTTCGGGCGCAAAGAAGAAGTAATGCTCCACACCATTGTCGTCAATCCTCATCAGCAACTGGGCGGTGGCATATTTCAGCAGGGCACCGTTCATGTCGAGATTGAAGGGCAGGATGACGCTCTCATCCTTAGGCAGCGTGAAAGTGCCGCTGGCAGGGATTCTTAATACTTCGTCTTTCAGATTGAGTTTCAATTGAAGGTCTGTCATATCGTGGCGCAGGGTATCGTGGTCTTGGAAGTTGACCATGAAGACGAAACCCTTGTCATCCTTCATGCGGACAGCCCAGCGCAGGTCATCGCGATTGTCGCGAGTCATCTTCTGCCAACCCTCGGGCAGTACGGTCTCCATCGGAGCCAGACGGTCGCCGAAGTCTGCGAGGAAGGAGTGCAACAGACGCAGGTTACGATACATCTTGCCCTCCAGGCCGAACTCGCCAAGCGGGGCCTGGAAGTCGTAGGACACCTTCGGCATGCCCATCGGCTCGTCTTGGAACGAGCCAACGCCGCCAATCTGCTTCGGCGTAGAACCACCATGATACATGTAGTAGCCGATGCCGTTGGAACCACTGCCCAGTGTGCGCACCATCAGACCTTCAGCAGCCTTGGCCGTTACGATGGGACGACTGGCGTAGATCATCTGGATGCCGGCTCCCATCTCTGCACAGAACGATGGATAGTCCTGTGGGTTATAGCGCGTGGGGGCATAGTCAGCCTCCCGCGTCAAGTCCTTGAATAGGAGGAAAGGAGACATCTGTGGCACCTTGTCCCAGAAGGGATAGGTGTAGGCTGCAGTCACAGGGATGGCCTCACCCTCAATCACGGCAGCGTTGCCCCAACCAGTAGCGGTATAGAACGGCGTGACGATGCCAGCCTCCTCAGCCATCCGCTTCAAGATACGCATGTGTTTGTCGCCCATCTCGGCGCCCGTGGCTTTCTTTGTCTGTACTTCCACCCCGATGTTGGCCTCGCCAGCGTTGTACGATGCTGCTGTATAGTCTTTCTGTTCGCCAGGGTAGCAGATGGCCCAAGGGGCTGCTGAGTGTTGCATCTCATTTTCCAGTTGGCAGCCGATGATGGGGCCGCCATCCTTATAGTAGAGGCCTAGAGTCTGTCGGCCAATCTCTGTATAGAGTCGCTTTACCAGTCTCTGGTATTCAGGATCGTTGCTACGCACCTCCAACGGCTTGGCGAAGAGCCAGTCCGGAAAGCCACCACTGCGTATCTCACCGTGACAGAACGGGCCGATACGGATAATGACGGGCATCTCGTGCTTCTTACAGAGTTGGAGGAAGTAGCGCAAGTCGCGCTGGCCGTCCCAACGGAACTGTCCTTCCACCTCTTCATGGAGACTCCAGAACACGTAGGTTGGCAACACATTGACACCGCCGGCCTTCATTTTCAGGATCTCTTCCTCCCATTGCTCCCGAGGGTAGCGCGCATAATGGAACTCACCCATCACGGGAATCACAGGCCGCCCGTCGATAGACATGTAGAAGTTGTTCACGCTGATGCTGCCACCCGTCGGCGACGAGCCTCCCATCCGCAGGTGGTCGCTCTTGATAACCTTCGGCCTGGCAGGTGCCGTTATCTCATAGACTTTCTGGGAAGATACCGAAACAGACAGTCCGACAAATGCAGTGATAAGGAGTAATCTGTTCATATGGCTTAGTATTTTTCAACCCTTACAAACTGGTATTTATCAGCGTGCGGAACTGCTGAATGCCTTGGTGGTTGTTGTCGAGGGCTTCGACCTCTGCCAGATAGCGTTCTGCGTGCTCCTTATCGCCCATACCATAGTAGCCGAGGGCGAGCATGTACTTGCAGTGGATGAGGTTTTTCGTATCAAGAGAGTCTTCCCAGATGAGCAGGTCGGGCAGCGAGACAGCGAAATAGTCCATGACGACCTTATCATAGAGGTGTTGTTTGCCGTAGTTGATGAGTTTGAAGAATCGCCCGTGAGCCTCACCGTCGCGACTGAGTTTGTAGAGAGCCATGCCTTGGTAGAAAATCTTGTCGGGTTTGGCATCGTTGTAATACATGGCAGCGGCAGGCTCCTGCGGCCCCTTCGTAGCTTCTTCCCAGCAAGCAATAGCTTTGTCTTGTTGTCCGAGGGCATCATAGGCGATACCGAGCAGATAGTAGAAGTCGTTCTCTTGAGCACCGTAGAGCTTGCCTTCGCCAAGGTGGTGTGGATACTCAAGGCACTCGTTCAGCAGCATGATGGCCTGCTCGTAGTCCTTATCGCAGATAGCTTTCTTTGCCAGTTCGACACGGCATATCTGATATTGTGTCGGTACCTTGCCTTCGCCACCCTCCCACGGATGAAAGACGTGGGCATCGAGTTTCTGCATGGCTTCCTCATAACGCCCTACCTGATTGAGTAGCGTAATCTCCTCAAGCACGAGGTCATCACGGTGCTGGATGAGTTGAGGGTATTTCTGCAGGAGGGCGAGACGTTCGTCGTGTGGACGATGCAGACGCTTGTAGAGCTGGTCGAGTTCCATGAGCATTCGGGCATTGGTCTCGTCGAGGTGGAAAGCCCGCTCCATGTACTCCAGAGCCTCCTCTTGTGGTGTGTTTTCCTCAATACGGAGTTCTGACGGTTGTTTGCATTTGTTAAAGTGGGCCAGAGCCAGGTTGCGCCACACGATGGGAAAGGTGGGATC
>JAEEHP010000180.1 GCA_016280855.1 Bacteroidaceae bacterium | reverse complement strand
CGGAGGGGAGGCGTGATGTCGGGAGCAAAGGCATTACCCCGACGAAACAGCAGATAACAGCCGGCTATCATGGCCATGGCTATCACGACTGCATAAAGCATGATATAGAGCGGATCTTCCCGAATCTGATCGTACATGATTATTTATTGATAAGGGTTGTCGGAGATCAGGTGAACATCGCACTGGGGGTAGGGGATAGTGATGCCTGCGGCGGTGAGGGTCTCGTAGATCACCTCCTTGGCACGGTCCACGTAGCCGATACGCTCGGCCACCAGCACGTATTGCTTTACGTTGATGTCCACAGCGCTGTCGCTCATGTTGCCGACCACCACATTGAAGCCGTACTTGGGATCCACGATGTCGCGGCCATAGTGATCCTTGGTGCGCATCTTCTGCATGCCCTCCACCAGCACCTTGCGCACCTGCGGGATGTCCGTGCCATAGGCCACGCCCACGGTGATGACGGTCAGCTCGTAGGAATGGTTGCGGGTGAGGTTGTTGAAGTTCTTGCCGAAGAGCGACGAGTTGAGGAACGACATCTCCGTACCCTCGACGGTCTCAGCCTGTACGCACTGGTAGTTGATGGCGGTCACCTTGCCGCGGATACCGTCGCACTCGATCCAGTCGCCCACGCGCAGTCGGCCTCCCATCAGTTGGATGCCGTAGATGAAGTTGTTGATGACATCCTTCAGCGCCAGACCGATACCAGCCGACAGACCTCCCGCTATCAGGCCGAGTGAACCCGTCGGGATCTGCCATGCGGAGATGACCACCATGGCGAACAACATCCATATCATCACGCTGATGATGCTGTTGCCCAGCGAGAGGTTGATCTCATTGGGACGGATGGAGGTGCGGTTGTGCTTGCGCATGAAGGCAAAGTAGCGGCCATACTGCCAGATGGCGTGAATGGCGCGGCTGACGTATTGCATGACGAAGAAGAGGGCCAGCAGATAGACAATGCTCCTGGCAGAGACTCTTAGCGTCTCGACACCGCTCAGGTCGGAGAGGTGGATAAAGGGGTTCTCGTAGAACTTCACGAACAGATGGTCGAAGTCGAACATGTTCAGCGACAGGCGCACGCACAGCGGCAGGGAGAACAGCACGATGACGGGGATGGCCACCTGACGGATGAGGTCGTAGAACCAGGTGGCACCGAAGAGCAGCGACTCGCGGTCTTCGCCCGACACGTAAGTGATGCGCTGGCGCATGCTGTCCACCCGCTTGTCGAGCCAGCGCTCCTTGTAGCGGCTCATCAGGTCGAGGATGCAGCCCACCGTCAGCCACGCGGCTAACAGGAAATACCACCATACCAGGATGAGCAGCGCCACGAAGGTGTAGCCTAGGAACGAGAACACGAACGCCACGAGATAGACGGCCAGCGACGCCCAACCCAGCGTGCGGTCGAACGACGTGGCCTTGCCGCTCACCCAGATGCAGCAGCACAACTGCCAGAGCACTATCAGCAGCAGGATGGGCGGGAACAGCAGCACCATCAGCTTGTCGGGCACGAAGGTGATGCGGCAGGAGATGATGATGAGCACCACGAGGAAGGTGGCGGAATAGAGCAGGAAACCCTGTCGGAACTGGTCGGGCTTGACGCGCAGCAGCAGCGAGCCTGAGATGGCTATGAGCAGCCACAGGAAGGTGTTGACGTGCTCCACGCCCTGATTGATGTATTCATCACCCTTCAGGGTGAAGCCGCACATCAGGAAGTAGACGATGGTGCCCAGCAGTATCGAGATGATCGACAGTTTCTTCTTGGGGACATGGCGCTTCAGCCGCGTGAAGCGGTATAGCAGCCAGAGAACCAGCAGCGTCAGCAGCCAGAAGAATGCTAGCACGACCACTTGCACGGCGCAGGCCACCACCAGCATCGTGTTCTCTGCCTTGCTGGAGAGGTGCTGGAAGAGCGCCTCGTCGTCGTCATCTTCTTCTTTGCCGGCTGCAGTCCTCTCGCGTTCGCTTTCATCAAGACATCTGCTCAGTTCGTCCATGCTGTATTGTCCGCGCAGGTCGACCTTCGCCTTGTCCCAGTAATAGCGGGGGTTCGCCAGGATGTCCATAAACGGTGTCTGCCCGTCGATGAAGACGTAGCGCTCGAGCTCCCGATAGCGCTTGTCGGCATAGTCGTAGGTCTCCTTCAGTCGCAGGTAGGCCTCCTGGTAGTGGGTGCTGTCGGCTATGACGGTAGCGCGGTTGTCGGCATTCATCTTCAGGATTTCCGAGACGAAGAAGATGCAGCTGTCGCGCAATGTCTCGCCTATCGAGTCGAGTACGAAGGGCGCCGATAGCGAGTCCTTGAAGGCGATACGGATCACCTCCTTCTCCAGCGAGGAGATCGAGTCGGTCAGGTGTACGTCGAGCGAGTCGTTGCGATACAACAGGCTGTCGGGCACGATCTCCATCTCTATCTCCTTCATCATCGGCGGCAGTCGGCGCAGCGCCTCGATGAGTCGGGCATTGCGGTCGATCTCGTAGTTCAGGCTGTTGACGATGTGGTCATATGGTCGTCGGTCTTTGTTGAAGGCCTTGAAGTCGGCCGTCACCTTTTTCAGGGCGTAGGCCAGGTCGAAGGTCATCTCCTGTTCCTGGGTATATAGCAGTATGGACAGTTTGTCCGACTGGGTGATCACGTCGATCATCCTCTTGTGCTGGCGCTCGAAGTCGTCGCTGAAGCGCTGCTGTGCCTCGGAGCGCTGCTGGTAGGTCGCCTGCAGCTCCGTGCAGAGGTCCTTCAGCGTATTGGTCAGCGAACGGCCGCTCACGACCGCCATGAGCGGTAGTGCGCACACTGTGAGTGCAAGTATGATCGTCAGCAGGTATTTCTTCATATTGGGGGGGGTAATTACACCCAGTCCTCTATTTTTAAACCTTTGATATGGCTAAAGTGCTTCACATTGTGAGTCACTACAGTAAGTCCTGCAACCTTTGCTGCACAACCTATGAGTAAGTCAAAGTCTTCAATGGGCTTACCAGAGTTCCACAACGCAACTCTTTCTTTGGCAAAAGTCTCTACGCAGTCTTCAAAAGGCAGAATATTCATTTCCTCAATGAAAGCCCGGGTCAGTTTCAGGTTTTCCTCTACACGATTACTTCTGTACGCCCCAAAAAGCAATTCTGCAACAACAATCTGGGAGATGAAACACTTATCCTTTCCTACCTTTTCCATTCTGTCAGCAACATCGCGGTTACCCCTAAAGATTGCTACACAGGTACTTGTATCAAGAAGATAGCCTTTCATAACTCGATATCAATATTGTTTGATGTTCTGGCGTTGCGTATTTCGTCGACAATCTCGTCAGCAGTACGATCATCCTGCCAGGCGCCCACAAATCGAGTAGCCCATCCAGCATCTTCCTTTGTCTTCTTCGCTGGAGTAAGTCCCTTTACATACTCCAAGACTTTGGCCAGCAGCGTCTCGTTGTCGGCAATCTCACCCATGGCGCGGTATAGCTCCGCATTCAGTTGTAATGCTGTCATAATCCTAACACTTTTGTTTCATGCTGCAAAAATAGGGAATTCTTTTGATTCTTCCAAATAATTCGCTGATTTTTCGCTGAAAGGGGTGTTGGCGCGATGTGTTGCACCTGTTGCGGTGTTGCAGTTCGAAATCTGATGGTCTGAAGGTCAAATTATAGCTATATATCTATATATATATAAATATATATATAGATATAGAAGTAAATGTGGGGCATGGGAGAGCCCTTTCGAGAACTGCAACGCTGCAGCGCGCAGCAGCGAGCCCAAGAAACACAACCCCCTCTATATCTCCCCGAGGGGAGACTTGCAGCGGACATATGTGCTGAAAATAAAAACTTAAAATTTTCGCCCGAAAATTCGTAGACCGCAATGAAAGATTCGTACCTTTGCATTGTCAACGAAGCAGACGAAATTTGCGGCCTAACTGGGCGACAAAAATGGCCAAGCGCGCGGGCACGTGTAACCTAGGGAAAACGCAAAACGGAGTCTCATCGACGACAAGTAAAATGTTATTACAACCACAATTGTTTAACCATTAAAACCAGATTTGAATTATGGCATTGAAAGTAAAAGCAGTAGAACGAAAGATTAAGTTCACTAAGGACGAGAACGATCCTGGCGTGTATCGCTACGTGATGAGCCCCGAGCTCTACATCGCACTGAGTCAGGCGAAGGTGATCCGTGAGGCGGCTCTGCGCAGCGGCGTGAGTCAGGGTGTGATGAAGGCCTGCTGGGATGCAGCCGG
>JAEEHP010000179.1 GCA_016280855.1 Bacteroidaceae bacterium | reverse complement strand
GTGACCTTGACCGAGCGGGCCGCTGGTGTTCTCGATGCCGCGCTTGGGGTCAGCTTCGGGGTGACCAGGGGTGGGGGAGCCCCACTGGCGCAGCTGCTGCAGCTCTTCGAGCGAGAACTTGCCGATAAGCGCCAACTGGCTGTAGAGCATTGGAGCCATGTGACCGGGATCGAGGAAGAAACGGTCGCGGCCTACCCAGCAGGGATCAGCGGGATCGTAGTTCAGGTACTCGCTGTAGAGTACGTTGATGAAATCAGCGCCGCCCATGGCTCCGCCCGGGTGACCACTCTTGGCCTTCTCGACCATCGACGCAGCAAGGATACGGATGTTATCCGCTGCGTGGTTCAGTACTTTGATGTCGTTCATTGTTGTTAGTAATTATGGTTGTTTTTGATGACAATATACATATTCGTTTGCAAATATAGCAAAAGTTTTCTATACCGGCTCACTTTTTGCATAAAAATCATCAAATAGTGGTTGATTTACGCTTAAAATGAAAAATTGTTGATTAAAATAGCGTGCATAATAAATATTTTAAGTACCTTTGCAGCGCTTTATCATCGAATAGCATTTTTGTATGAGCTACATAAAAAAACTGGCCAACTGGTACTTCTCGCGACGTACGTTGCCCTATTGGTACATCTTGATTTTCGACTGTCTCGTCGTGCTTGTCTCCGGTCTGGTCTGTTATGCCCTTGACCATGGCGTGCTTCACACGCTGAATGATTTCTGGCCTGTGCTGGGAACCTTGGTCTTCTATCTCATCTTTTTTGTGATAGGTTTCCGCATCACCAAGACTTATTCCGGCATCCTACGTTTTTCCTCGTTTGTTGATCTGTACCGCATCGCTATTGCCAACTTAATCGGCATCAGCTTCATCGTTATTGCGCGTTGGTTCCTGAGTTTCGATTCCGTCTTTATGCCCATTCGCAGCAAGGAGCTGATATTCGTGTTCTTGATGGCCACGTTCATCATGTTTGGTGCTCGCATGATTGTCAAATACACTTACGAGAAGATTAATGAAGACACGCATCTGCGAGGCGCATTCATCTATGGCGTTCGCGCTGGTGGTATGGCTTTGGCAAAGGCTATTCGCATAGGGATGCCTCTCCGTTTCAAACTGCGTGGCTTTGTTACAGACGAGCCCGACATGGTGGGTCATCTGCTTCAAGGTGTTGAGGTTTACAACAACGACGAGAACCTCGTCCATAATATGGAGAAGCAACACGCTACGGCGCTACTTGTTTCGCCGTTGAAGCGTGATGATCTCATTAACAACCAAGAACTCGTCAATCGCCTCGTTGATGCAGGCATCGCTATCTATCACTATGATTCTGCTCAGAAATGGGACGGAACGAGCGACATTAGCGCCTCCCAGCTGCAGGAAGTGCAGATTGAGGATTTGTTGCCTCGCGACGAGATTCATGTTGACCTCGAAGCTGTTGCACGCCTCCTGTCGGATACACGTATTCTCATCACGGGCTCTGCAGGCAGCATCGGTTCCGAGATGGTGCGACAGATTGCCAAGTTCGGTCCCAACAAGCTCATCCTGATAGACGAAGCCGAAACGCCACAGCACGACCTGCGCCTCGAGATGAAGCGCGACTATCCCAATCTGGACGCTGTAACCATCGTCACCAGCATCACCAATGCGAGCCGCATGGAAAGTATCTTCAAGGAGCATCGTCCGCAGTTCGTGTTCCATGCTGCGGCCTACAAGCATGTTCCCATGATGGAGGATAATCCCAGCGAAGCCGTGCTGAATAACATCTTCGGCACACGCACCATCGCTGACCTCAGCGTCAAGTACGGCGTCAAGAAGTTCGTCATGGTCTCGACCGACAAAGCTGTGAATCCTACCAACGTCATGGGCTGTTCCAAGCGTATCTGCGAGATTTACGTGCAGTCGCTCGACAAGGCGCTTAAGGAAGGTAAGGTCGAAGGTACGACGCAGTTTGTCACGACCCGTTTCGGCAATGTCCTGGGCTCCAACGGTTCTGTCATCCCCTTGTTCCGCGAACAGATTCGCAAGGGCGGTCCCGTCACGGTCACGCATCCCGACATCATCCGTTTCTTCATGCTCATCCCCGAAGCCTGCAAACTGGTGCTCGAGGCCGGCACGATGGGGCAGGGTGGTGAGATCTATGTCTTCGACATGGGTAAGCCCGTGAAGATCGCCGACTTGGCACGACGCATGATCAAGCTCTCCGGCGCTCATAACGTCGAGATCCAGTTCACCGGTCTGCGCGACGGAGAAAAGCTCTACGAGGAAGTGCTCAATGATGCCGAAATCACTAAGCCCACCTTCAACAATAAAATTAAGATCGCTCAGGTGCGTGAATATGATTACGAAGAGGCTTGCCGACAGATAGATGATTTGGTGCATATCAGCCGTGATTACGACAACATGGCCACCGTACGCCAGATGAAGCGTATCGTGCCTGAATACAAGAGCCAACACTCGATTTATGAGGCTTTGGACGAGAAAGCGTAAACATTGACGGTTCTTTTGAGCAAAATAAGTCACCGCCCCTGTCCTTCATTTGGATGGGGGCAGTGGCGTATTAACGTCTTTTCACGCTATAAATTTGCCCATGTCTATAAAAAGCGGTAATTTTGTGCGCTTTTAGGAGTTAAAAGAATCACTTTGCCCCAAAAACGCCCGAAATTTGCCCTCTAACGGCTTTTCGTGAAAACGGAGGGAAGAAAAAGATTGACATAAGACATATATCATCTTAATCATACACCTTATTTAAATGCAAGACTCAGAAGACAGAATTATCAAAGTGGACATTGAGCGCGAGATGAGGAGTTCGTTCCTCGACTACTCGATGTCCGTCATTGTTGCCCGTGCGTTACCCGATGCTCGCGACGGCTTCAAGCCTGTGCACCGCCGCATCCTCTATGGCATGCGTGTTGACGGCAACACCCACGATCACGACTATCGCAAATGTGCCCGTACGGTAGGTAACGTGCTTGGTCACTACCATCCTCATGGTGACTCCAGCGTTTACTTCGCCATGGTTCGTATGGCTCAGGACTGGAACATGCGCTACACCTTGGTTGACGGCCAGGGTAATTTCGGTAGCGTTGATGGCGACTCGCCTGCAGCTATGCGTTACACGGAGGCTCGCCTGGCTTCCATCGGCGAAGCCATGATGCAGGATTTAGAGAAAGACACGGTAGATATGGTCGATAACTTCGACGGCAAGGAGAAGGAGCCCAGCGTGCTGCCGACCCTCATCCCCAACCTGCTGGTCAATGGTGCCACGGGTATTGCCGTAGGTATGGCTACGAACATCCCTACCCATAACCTCGGGGAGTGCATCGACGGCTGCATTGCCTACATCGACAACCCGGACATCGATGTTGAAGGACTGATGAAATACATCCCTGCTCCTGACTTCCCCACCGGGGCTTTCATCTATGGCATGCAGGGCGTTCGTGATGCTTATGAGACAGGACGCGGACGCATCGTCATGAGAGCCCGTGCAGAGATTGAACCGGGCGACACCCACGACAAGATTGTCATCAGCGAGATTCCCTACGGCGTCAACAAGGCGGAGCTCATCAAGTACATAGCCGACCTCGTCAACGAGCATAAGATCGAAGGCATCAGCAATGCCAACGACGAAAGCGACCGCGAGGGTATGCGCATCGTCATTGATGTGAAGCGCGACTTCAATGCCAACGTGGTCTTGAACAAGCTCTTCAAGATGACGCAGCTGCAGACCTCCTTCTCCGTCAACTCGATTGCGCTGGTCAACGGTCGTCCGAAGCTCATGACGCTACGCGATATGATCAAGTGCTTCGTTGACCATCGTCACGAGGTCACGATCCGTCGCACGGAGTACGACAAGCGCAAGGCAGAGGAGCGTGCCCACATCCTCGAAGGACTCATCATCGCATCGGATAACATCGACGAGGTCGTACATATTATTAAGGAGAGCCGTTCTCCCGAAGAAGCCCGCAAGCGCCTGGAAGAACGTTTCAACCTCGACGAACTGCAGTCGAAGGCCATCGTTGACATGCGTCTGGCTCAGCTCACAGGCCTCCAGCAGGAGAAGCTGCACGCTGAGTACGACGAGTTGATGAAGAAGATCGAGTACTACAACCAGATCCTCACCGACGATGCGCTGTGCTGGAAGGTTATCAAGGACGAGCTCATCGAGGTGAAGGAGAAGTTCGGCGATCCTCGCCGCAGCGAGATTGTCTATTCGAGCGAGGAGTTCAACCCCGAAGACTTCTATGCCGACGACGAGATCGTGATTACCATCAGCCACATGGGTTACATCAAGCGCACCCCGCTGGCCGAGTTCCGTGCTCAGGGTCGTGGCGGCGTAGGTTCCAAGGGTTCCTCGACGCGCGATGCCGACTTCATAGAGTACATCTATCGTGCCACGATGCACAATACGATGCTGTTCTTCACGAAGAAAGGACGTTGCTACTGGCTCAAGGCTTACGATATCCCCGAAGGCAACAAGGCTTCGAAGGGACGTGCCATACAGAACATGCTCAACATCGAGCCCGACGATGCTGTCAACGCTTGCCTCTACGTCAAGAAGCTCAATGATCCCGACTTCACGGCTACGCACAACATCGTCTTCTGCACCAAGGAAGGTGTCATCAAGAAAACGTCGTTGGCCAACTACAGTCGTCCGCGCACCAATGGCGTCATCGCCATCAACATCAACGAGGGCGACCGTGTCGTCGATGTGGCCTTGACCAATGGCGAGAACGAAATAGTCATTGCCTCGAAGATGGGACGTGCCGTGCGCTTCAACGAGAACACCGTCCGCACGATGGGTCGTGTCTCAACGGGTGTTCGCGGTATTACGCTCGAAGGCGAAGGCAACGAAGTCGTGGGCATGGTCGTTATCGACAAGCCCGACGAGGAGAGCATCCTGGTCGTTTCCGAGAAGGGTTACGGCAAGCGCTCCGATGTCGAAGACTACCGCATCACCAATCGTGGCGGCAAGGGCGTCAAGACGCTCGAGGTGACCGAAAAGACGGGTCAGCTCATGGCTATCAAGAGCGTGACCAACGACGAAGACCTGATGATTATCAACAAGTCCGGCGTCACCATTCGTCTCCATCTCGAAGACGTGAAGATTCAGGGACGTGCCACGCAGGGCGTCAAGCTCATCGAGCTTCAGAAGCGCAACGATGTCATCGCCAACGTATGCATTGTACCGCGTGAGGATGATGAGGAAGAGCTGCCCGAAGATGCACGCGCCGCAGAACTGCCTGAACCCACACAACTTTCTGATGGTCAGACCATGACACTCGACCGCGACGACCAACAGTAAACCATTTATCCCCCGTTCTGTCTAACCCAACAGATAGGACGGGGGCTTAAGCTCACAAACTATTCAACCCTAAAACTCATAAACTAACTCATTATGAAAAAGATCATTTTTGTATTCGCACTGTTTGCTGTGGCCGCATCGGCTTCGGCACAGGACAAGATTGTCCGCAAAGCCCGTGAATTGAAGAACGAGATTCAGGACTTGGTGGCCAATCCCGAAAGAACGGAAAAGGAGACCATGCAGATGAACATGAAATTGGCTCAATGCATGGAAATGATTGAACCGACGCTCACCAGTCCTGACACCAAGAAGGAGTTGGCTAACGCCTGGGACATCAAGGCTCAGCTCCATTCCTATATCCTCTCCCCGCTGCTCGACAAGGCTATTGCCAAACAAGAAACCGACACGGCTCAGCTGGCGCAGAATATCTATGCCTCTCTCGATGCGATCCAGAAGTGCTTTGAGGCCACTCAAGCCCTTGGTCTTAAAGGCGAAAAGGACCAGTACACGATGGCCAACAAGCTGAATGTAATTAAGTTCCGTCCGATCGTCGCCTATTGTGGTCAGATGTTCTTCCAGAACCAGCAGTTCCCGCAGGCAGTCGATGCCTTCAAGCGTTGGATGAATTATCCCACCACCTACACCATCCTCGGCGATGATGCCCAGACGATGGCAGAGGATGATCAGACGCCTCAGATCGCTTACTACACCTGCCTCGCTGCATACTTCGGAAAGGATTATGCTACGGTGTCTGAATTCATGCCCCAGGCTCGTAAGTACACCCAGGAGAAGAATCAGGTCAACCAGCTCTATCTCACCAGCATCATCGAACAGGGCGACACGGCAACATGGCTGAAAGCCGCTCAGGAAGTGGTGCTTGAAGACCCCGAAAGCAACGACGGCGTCGCACAGAATGTGCTGGCCTATTATTTCACCAAGGGCGATTTCGCTACGGCCGGAAGCTTCGTTGACAAGCTGCTGGAGACCGACGCTACGAGCAAGCTGGGCAACTATGCAAAGGGTCTGGTGTTTATGAACGACCACAAGTATCTCGATGCCATCACCTATTTCGACAAGGCTATCGAGGCTGATCCTGAGTATTCCGATGCCTACTACAACGCTGGCGTATGCTACAGCAACCACGGTTATGACATCAACGATGGTCTCACCGGCAAGAAGATGACGCAGCAGCAGTACAACGCTGCCGTGGCACCTGTCCGCGAGGCTTATCGCAAGGCCGAACCTTACTTCCTCAAGGTTAAGGAACTCGAGCCCGACAACGCTCCCAAGTGGGCTTCCCGTTTGGCTACCGTTTACTACATCCTCGAGGACAAGGCCAAGCAGAAGGAATACGAGAAGCTGGCCGGCTATTGATGATCAACCATTTTATCCGTCTTCGGCGCCAACGGGCATAGTCCTGTTGGCGCCTGTTTTTTCTCCCTTTCGTTGGTTTCTTTGGCCTCGTAACATCATTTAACCTGCTACATTTGCCTATCCAAGCAGTTTGACGTAACTTTGCACTCGAAATGAATACAATGAGAAAATATACCTTTTTGCTCCTGTTGCTGTTGACGTTGCCTGCCATGGCTGCAAGTGTCATCCGCCAGGCCAAGGAGTCCATCAAGAAGAAGCAGAATCTCGAGCAGGTGGCCAAGAATCTGTTGGCCGAAGCCGAGAAGCCTGAGACCAAGCGCAAGGATCGCATCGTGTGCTATCAGTTGGCGGCTGAGTGCAGCCAGAAGCTCTACGAGGCCGAGAACCTCAAGCTCTATCTCAAGCAGAAATACGACACGGTGAAGTTCTTCTCCTCGATCCTCGACATGTTCGTCCGGCTGGAGAAATCCGACAGCATAGGTGCCTTGCCCGATGACAAAGGACGTGTCAAACCCGTCAACCGTCGCCACAACTACGACATCCTCAAGCCTTTCCGTGCCAACCTCCTCAATGGTGGCCGTTGGCATTTCCGCAAGGTGCAGATGGCACAGGCTTTTCCGTTCCTGGACACCTATGTCAACATGGCGTCGCATCCCATCTTCGCCGCCGATTCCCTCCTAAAGACCGACACGCTCATACGTCCGACGGCCTATCTGGCTGCCGTCGCGGCTCACCTGTCGGGCAACAGCGACGGCGTCATCCGTCATGCTGCGTTGGCCAAGGAAGCCAATCAGAAAAGTCATCTCATTCAGGAATACCTCGCAAGGGCTTACTTTGCGAAGGGCGACACTACGGCGTGGTTGCAGGCGTTGAACGACGGTATTCATGAGTTTCCCCTGCATCCTTTTTTCTTTACCAATCTCATCGACTACGATATCACCAACGTTCGCTACGACCACGCCTTGGCATTGGCCGACTCCATGACGCATGTGGCAGATTCCGTCGCCTTGTTCTGGTACGCCAAGAGCTTGGCTTATTCCAAGTTAGGCAAGGACCGCGAGACAATCGACGCCTGCGACTCATGCCTTGCCCGCGACCCGAATTATGTCGATGCTTACTACAACAAGGGCATCGCATCGTTGAACCTCGCCGTCATCTATGCTGAGAACGCCTGCACCGACCTTAACAACCCGCAGAGCCGTCGCGACCTCGAGATCATCCGCAGCCTGTACCTCCTGGCCAAACAGCCGATGGAGCAGGTGCGCAAGCTCGCCCCTGACGACAAGGCGCGATGGGCAGGACCGCTCTATCGTATCTATCTCAACCTCAATATGGGTAACGAGTTCGACGAGATGGACCGCATTCTCAAGGAATTACAAAAATAGAACGTATGCATCGCGCATCGCCCTTTCTTGTCATGTTCATGGCCGCTGTACTTGGTTTATGCTGTGCAGCGTGTGAACGGACACGGGATGATGCTGCCTCGGTTTTGCGCAACCAAGTCGATTCCCTCAATCAACTCGCCTACAGCGCCCACTATCGCAACATCGACGCCGTTCGTGAATATGCGTTGCGAGCCTATCGTTTGGCCGATAGCGTGGAGTACGACGAGGGCCTGGCCGAAGCGTTGAACAACCTGGCCTTTGAACGTTTCCAGCAGATGGACTTCGACAGCGCCCAGGTCATTGCCGAAGGAATAGGGCTGCGCACCGATGATGCCGTGGAACGGCTTGTGGCCGATGTGATGTTGATGAAGGTGGCTCAGCGCACCAGCGATAACCTCGCTTTCTTCCGCCACCGCAGTCATGCCCTCGAACGCATAGCCAAACTCGAACGTCGCGAAAGCCGAATGTCGTCGCGCAGCCGTCGTCGTCTGGACTTTGCCCGTAGCGACCTCCACATCGTCGCCTCCACCTATTTCTATTATCTCGACCAGCAGGAGCGCGCCATCGCCGAGATACGAGCTGCCGAACCCTATTGCCGCTTGCAGGAGGACACGGCGCAATGGCTTTATTATCAATACATGCGGGGCTCCGGCGGCTTAAGCGAACGCACGGACTTCAAGGCGATCACCCGCGAGGAGTTCGACTATCTGCTGCCTTGTTTCTGGATGTCGCGCCGCGAGGGTTACACCTTCTTCGAGGCCAATACCGAGCAGTCGCTGGCCATGCTCTTTGCCGACAGCCTGCGCCTCCAGGCCGTTGCCGAGACGCAGCCCGAGGTGGTGGCCATGCTCGCTCAGGTCTTCGGCGCCGACGACCCCGCGATGGCGATGGCGCAAGCCGCCTTCGACCACTTCGTCGCCTACGACGACCTCTATCAGCAGGCATGTGCGCTGCGCACCCTCGGCGAGCTTTCCTTCGACGACGGCCGTTACCACGATGCCGTTCGCTATTATGGCGATGCCCTCGCATGTGTCAATTTCCACCACCAGTACTATTACGGTCCTGACGAGAGCCGGCTGCAGATCTACGATTCGCTCCAGGTTGCCGAGTCCGTCGAGCGGCTGTGGATGCGTTCGCCGTCGGTCAAGACCGTGCCCGAGTGGATAGCCGGCATACGACAGCAATTGTCCGTGGCGTTCAGCGCTTTGGACATGAAAGTCGAGAGCGACTACAACCGCAACATCTACCTCGACCTCCTCGATGTCACGCGTGAAGATGCAGAGCTCGAAAGCCGTGCCGCCGAGCTGCAACAGGAAAGCCGCCGCATGGCCTGGACGTGGGCTGCTGTAGGCATCGTGGCCTTCATCATCGGCACATTCATCCTGCTCTTGCTACGCACCTGGCGGCGGCGTACACAGACGCAGAACCGCCTCCTGCGCCAACGCTTCCAGCAGATTCACGACACAGCACGGCAACAACAAGCCGCGCTCGAAGAGGAGCAGGAACTGCTGCGCGAACAGCAGGCCGCCACGGAACTGCGCCTTTTGCGCGACAAGGAACAGAACGTCGAGAAGCGCGCCAAGCTGCAACTCGTCGATGGCATACAGCCGTTACTCAATCGCATTATCCACGAGGTGCAACGCATGAAGCAGAGCGGCCACTCCTCGCCGTCGTCGCTCACCTACATCGCTGAACTCACCGACCGCATCAACGAGTACAACGACCTCCTGACGCAATGGATTCAGATGCAGCAAGGCCAGTTGAGCCTGCAACTCAGCTCATTTCCTCTCGAACCGCTCTTTGAGGCTATCCGCCGCAGCCACTTTGCCTATGAACAGAAAGGCCTGACCCTCAACGTCGCTACGACTAACCTCAGCGTGAAGGCGGACAAGGCGCTGACGATGTTCATGCTCAACACATTGGCCGACAACGCCCGTAAGTTTACACCCGAGGGCGGGAGCGTCACCATCACCGCTACGGAAGGCGCCGACGACAACGGACAGTATGTCGAGCTCTCGGTTCAGGACACGGGTTGCGGCATGACGGAGGATGACGTGCAACTCATCTTGACGAACAAGGTTTACGACGCAGCCAAGATCGGGAGTTCCATTAACGGGACTCGGTTTTGCCATCAATGGGAAAACGGAGTTCCATCAATGGGAATCGGTTTTGCCATCAATGGAAATCGCCCAAACGACCAGAAGGGTTTCGGTTTCGGACTGATGAACTGCAAGGGAATTATTGAGAAGTACCGCAAGACGAGCCCGCTATTTGCCGTCTGTCGCTTAGGCATCGACAGCCGGGTGGGGGAGGGTAGTCGCTTCTGGTTCCGCCTGCCACGTGTCATGGTCCTGGCGATGGCGTTCATCGCCGCTTCCTCAGCGTGGGCAGCCAAGCAATCCTCTGTTCCGATGAACAAGGCTGAGGTGTCCTCGACGCCTGCCGAAGCTTATGCGCTGGCCGATTCTGTGTACTACTGCAACCTCGAGGAACGCTACGACGAAGCCATCGGGTATGCCCGTAAGGCTTACGACATCCTTAATGTCGCATATCAAAGCAATGCTTTAGGCAAAGATGTTCATTTCTCTGTCGATGAAACATATAAAGGAGCTGCCGATTTAGTGCTGTGGCAATGTCAGCGTGCGGTGGACTATTCCCTCCTTTTAGGTTTGCGCAACGAAATAGCGGTGGCTGCTTTGGCGCTTCACGACTGGCCGCTCTATCGCTATAACAACCGCGTTTACACCCGTTTGTTCAAGCTGACGAACCAGGACACGACGCTCGAATCCTTCTGCGCGAAGACTGAGCGTTCGCAGCAGACTGAGCGCCTGGCGCTCTATGTCCTCATCGGCATTTTCCTGCTCGGACTCATCGCCACGGAGCTGTTCTACATCCATCCGCAGGTGGTGTTCCGCCGCAAGCTGGCACAATTGAACGATCGCCGCCTGGCGCAGATGCAGCTCAACGAGGATGCCGAGCAACAGCGCCGCAAGGATGATTTCGAGATGGCCGAGGACGAGCATCGCCGACGGCTGTACGAAGAGAATCGCCTGCATGTTCAGAATCAGATTATCGACAATTGTCTGTCCACGATCAAGCATGAGACCATGTACTTCCCAGGTAGGATTCAGCAGCTGGTCGAACGGATGCAAACGTCTGAAGATGATGCCGATCTGCTCGAAGCCCTTAACGAAACGGTCAGCTACTATCGTGACATCCACGGCCTGCTTTCAGCCCAGGCTTCCTCGCAGTCTGAGGCCGTGAACTTCCGTCGCCACAGACAATCGTTTGCCGAGCTGACGGCCGCGTTGCCTTCACGCTTCAACGGCAAGTTGCGCCGCTACGACTTCGAGGCTACGCTCTCGCTCGACGATGCCACGGCGGACAATCTCGTCATGTGCGACCCCGATCTCATCGGCCACCTGCTTAGTGAGCTATTGGATTACGAGTTCACGCTGACAACCAAATCATTACAGGAAGATGCCGTCCAACAGCCCGTTGTCGCATTCCATCTTGCCGGCACGTTGGACGGACGCTTCATACGTTTCACATTGACCAATCCCGTTGTCCGCCTCTCCGACGCCGAGCTTCATGATTTCTTCATGCCGCACGATGGCGCCATACCCCTGCTCGTGGCTAAGCAAATCATCCGCGAGCACGACACTTTCATGGGACATCCCGGCTGCCGCATCAATGCCGAAAGGGTAGGTGAGGGCCATGCCGTGTGGTTCACCTTGCCCATGTATCGCTCAACCTTATAGACTATAAACGACTAAACGCTAAACGCTAAACAAAATTATATGGAACCATTTAAAGTCATCATCGTAGAAGATGTGCGCCTCGAACTCAAGGGTACCGAGGAAATCTTCCGTACCGACATCCCTGAAGCCACCATCATGGGAACCGCCATGAATGAAGGCGAACTGTGGAAACTCATGCGCGAGGAACTGCCGGACTTGCTTCTGCTCGACCTCGGCCTCGGAGGCAGCACCACCATCGGCGTGGATATCTGCCGCCAGGTGCATACCAAGTATCCGCAAGTCAAAGTGCTCATTTTCACGGGAGAGATACTGAACGAGCGACTTTGGGTTGACGTCCTGCAGGCCGGAGCCCAAGGCATTATCCTGAAGACAGGAGAGCTGTTGACGCGCAATGACGTACGCCTTGTCATGGACGGACGGCAGCTGGTGTTCAATCAACCTATTCTGGAGAAGATTGTGGCTCGTTTCAAGAAGAGTGTCACAGGGGAGAACCGCCGCACGGATGCCGTCATCGACTACGACATCGATGAGTACGACGAGCGCTTCCTCCGTCATCTCGCCCTCGGCTACACCAAAGATATGATTGCCTCGCTCAAGGGTATGCCCTTCGGCGTCAAGAGCTTGGAGAAACGTCAGGTGGACCTCATCAACCGTCTCTTCAGCGCCAACGAGCGCAACGGCGTGAATGCCACACGTCTGGTCGTGCGTGCCCTGCAACTTCACATCATAGATCTGGACAACCTGAAACCCGACGATGAGTAACAACAACTGGTTAGACGAGCTGAATCCTGCACAGCGCAAGGCCGTGGAATATATCGACGGGCCGTCGCTCGTCATCGCTGGCGCAGGATCGGGCAAGACGCGTGTGCTCACTTATAAGATTGCCTATCTGCTGGAGCATGGCATGAAACCTTGGAACATCCTGGCCCTGACCTTCACCAACAAGGCGGCCGACGAGATGAAAAGCCGCATCGAACGCCAGGTGGGTCAGGAGATGTCGCACGGTTTGTGGATGGGTACGTTCCACAGCATCTTTGCTCGCATCCTGAGAACCGAGCACGAAACGATTGGTTTCTCGTCGGATTTCACCATCTACGATGCCGCCGACTCCAAGAGCTTGGTACGCAGCATCATACGCGAGATGGGACTCGACGACAAGACCTATAAGGCCGGTACGGTGCTCAGCCATATCTCTTCGGCCAAGAACAGGCTCATCCTGCCCGCTCAGTATCAACGCGATGAGCAGCTGATGCGTGCAGATCAGTCGGCTCGCATACCTGAAACGGGCAAGATCTATGCCAACTACTGGGCGCGGTGTCGGCAGGCCGGAGCTATGGACTTCGACGATCTGCTGCTCTATACCTATTTATTATTTGCCCACAAACCAGAAATTTTGGCCAAATACGAGGCTCGCTTCCAGTTCGTGCTCGTCGATGAGTATCAGGACACCAACTACGCTCAGCACGCTATCGTATGGCAGCTGACCCAACACCATCGGCACGTTTGCGTCGTCGGCGATGACGCTCAGTCGATTTATAGTTTTCGTGGAGCCAACATCGATAATATCCTCACGTTCCAACGCTTATACGAAGGCGCTCAGCTCTTCAAACTGGAACAAAACTATCGTTCGACGCAGACCATCGTGGCTGCTGCCAACAGCCTTATCAAGCATAATCGCGGACAGATTCCCAAAGAGGTTTTCTCGGAAAAGGAAAAGGGCCAGCCCATCCACGTCTATGGCTACTACAGCGACATCGAAGAGGCCAGTGGGGTAGGGCGTAAGGTGCAGAACCTCAATCGCTACGAGCATATCCCATGGAACGAGATGGCGATTCTCTATCGCACCAATGCCCAAAGCCGCACATTTGAAGAGGCTTTCCGCAAATCGAATATTCCTTATCGCATCTTCGGAGGACTCAGCTTCTACCAACGCAAGGAGATTAAGGATATGATCGCCTATTTCCGTCTGGCGGTGAACCCAAATGACGAGGAAGCGCTCAAGCGTGTGATCAACTATCCGGCCAGAGGTATTGGACAAACGACAGTAAATAAGGTCGTTGAGACAGCCGCCCGGCAGAACGTCAGCCTTTGGCAGGTGCTCACGAATCCCGAGACCTATCACCTGGATGTCAACCGTGGCACGATGGCCAAGCTTGATGCTTTCGTGCAGCTCATCAATGGCTTCCGCGCTGATGTCAATAGTGCAGACGCCGCTACGCTCGGCCTTAGAATCGCCAAGGAATCAGGCGTTTCCGCTGAAATATTCCGTGGTCGTGAGCCAGAGGACATTTCCAAGCAGGAGAACCTTCAAGAGCTGCTCGACGGCATTCAGCAGTTTGTCGACGACAGGACTGAGGAAGAGGGTAGCGAACGCGTGTTGATGACGCATTATCTTCAGGAGGTGTCGCTCATCAGCGACCTTGACGAGAGCGACGACGACAGCGACGAGAAGATCACGCTTATGACCATTCATGCCGCTAAAGGCTTGGAATTCAGGATTGTCTTCGTGGTCGGCATGGAGGAGAATCTGTTCCCGAATCAGATGTCCGCTTCATCTCCACGTGAATTGGAAGAGGAACGGCGCCTGTTCTACGTAGCCATCACTCGAGCCAAGGAACAATGTTACTTGACCTATGCCCAGAACCGTTATCGCTTCGGAAAGAGCGAATTCAGCTCGCCGAGTACGTTCTTGAATGATATTGATCCTCAGTATGTTTCGGTGGACGAATCGTCGAATTCAGGCACCCGTAAACGTTCCTTCGCCGGGCGTTCGTCAAGTTGGGACGACGACCTGTCGGCTTTGCGTCGCGAGCCTTGGAACGCCACGCTATCTACCACGCGTTCAACGGATTCACCCCTTGGCAGTCTCAACCCAATTCCTGGGCGTTCTTCGTTTGTGCAAGCGCGTTCAACGGTCACAGCCTCGGCACAATCGTCCGTGTCGTCTGTAGATACTGCTGCAGGCACCTTGTCGGTAGGCAAGCACATCGAGCATTCGCGCTTCGGTCGCGGCGAAATCATCGCGCTTTCTGGCAGCGGCATAGACGCCAAGGCTACAGTCAAGTTTGAGAATGTGGGCACCAAACAATTGCTACTGCGTTTTGCCAAATTCACGATACTCTAATAGGGAGAGCTAATGGGACTTAAGGGTAACGTCCCTTAACTCCCATATCTTCTCTTAACTTCCTTAACGCCCGAACCCAATTTATCTATTCGAATCATAATAGGCGTTATGTTTAATAGTATAATGGAATTTATGGAAATACACCTTAATTATATATAAAAAGGTGATAAGTTTTGGCTCTTTGAAGAAAATAGCCTAATTTTGTCCCAATTTGAAAAGAAATATGTCAAATAATAAACTAATTTGTGTGAAACAATAAACTAATTAACGAAATACAAAGATGAGAAAAATCTACGCCTTCATGGCTGGTGTTATGCTGTCGATGGCATCGTTCCAAGCGATGGCACAAACAAACGTGACCACTAAATTCATTAAGAATCCAAGCTTCGAGAAACAGACAGATGATTGGACATGCAACAATCTTCAGCTTCAGAATAATAGCTCCTTCACGAAGAAAAAAGGTACTTATTATCTGGAGAAATGGACTGGCCAAGGCAATGCTGTCGGCAGCGGATCTGTGACACAAACGTTGACAGGTCTGCCAGCAGGTAAATATCAGCTTACGGCTGCCTCGCAGAACATTCAGCAAGGCTCGCCGAATGACGCACAAACGGGTGCTTCCATCTATGCCGGCGCCACGACGAATTCCACGACGGTTACGACACCTAACGACTATACCGTTGATTTTGAGACGGCCGGCACCGATGTGGCCATTGGCTTTCGTGCCGTCAATGCTTCAGGCAACTGGATCTGCGTGGATAATTTCCGCCTGTTCTACGTCGCTCCTGATTTTACGCTTTTGCAAACGGCCATTACTAACGCCAAGGCCGTCATCACGAACGCCGAGAAATCCTTCATGGCTGGAATCCAGCCTACGGCTAAGGCTAATCTCAATGCTGCCATCGAAGCCGCCGAGGCACTGACGGCAGAATCGTCAGAGGAAGACTTGAAGAATGCCAGCTTTGATCTGGCTGAAAAACAGCTTGTTGCAAGCGAAAATGCAGCAGCCCTGAAGGAGCTGAAGACGGCTTACAATAAAGCTCGTGCTAGGTTGAGCTATGACATGGCCAACAGTTATCTCGAGGCATTGCAAACGGCATGCGATGCGGCTCAAGCTGCACTTACGCTGGAAGATGACGTTGATATTGTGGCTATTATGAAGCAATTAGATACAGCTTACGCCAACGCCGATGCCAGCTATCAGGCCAAAAAGACGTTGAAGAGCGCCATCAATGCAGCTACGCGCTTGGACACCGATGGCAAGGAAGGTGCAGACGCTTTTGCAGAGGCCATTGCAGCCGCAGAAGCCATTCGCGACAGCGACACCGCAACGCCAGAAGAGATGGAAGCTGCGGCTGTAGCAATGGAGGATGCTACCCTACTCTTCCGCGTTCAAAACGGAACAGGAACACCGCTGAATGTTAAGACGTTAAGCGCCGTTCAAGGTGCCACGGAGATCTTCGCTCGCGGCTCATTCAGCGGCGGCACGGCCAAGGAAAAGGGATTCTGCTACAGCGAAGATCCCGAGCCCACCATCTTTGATGCGCGTTCCACGACATCGTATAGCAACAATGGCGATATCTACGCCATGCAGGGTCTGAAACCTGCAACCGTGTACTATGTTCGCGCTTATGCAGTTTCCTCTGGTTATCAGGTCTCTTACGGCGATGTCATCAAGGTGCCGACGCGACCGATGGGTAATGTGAGCTACGATTACGACAACGCCGGCGACGCAGCTACGAACGAACGAATCAATGCGGCTTGTGCTGAAGCCGTGTGGATGTGGAACAACATCACAGGCATTCGCAACTTCCACCTGAGTGCCCACTATGTCCCAGGCGCAGGAGCAGGAGGTGGTACTGCCGACTGTTCTTACGGCGGCTATATGCGTATTAGTCAAAACGTTCCTTATCAAAAGACAGGCACCGTTCTGCATGAAGGCTCTCACGGCCAGGGCGTCATCAACTATTCAGAATGGGTTGATTCCAGATATCGTACGAATGGCAACCGTGGTGATTGGTTAGGCCCACGTGTAGATCGTGTGATGCAATTCCTAGAGAATAATCCTTCAGCCAAGTTACATGGCGACGATATTCACATGTGGCCATACGGCATCAATGGAGCCAATGAGGATAACGGTTCTCCTATTCTTTATCGTGCGAATGCGCTCATTGTCGGTGCATTGGCTGAGGATGCTATCGTTACGCCCAACATGGATTTCAAGAAGCCTGCATATTCCTTCTCGCAGGACGACGAGACGAAGTACTACATCAAGAACGAGGCTGAGAATCGTGGTTTGGCCACGTCCTATCTGTGTCAGACCTCGGTGACTGCTGTACGTTTCAAGGAGATTACGGCCGATGAAGTCTTTAGCAACGACTCCTGCGCATGGTACATCACCTTCAATCCCTCAACTTGTTACTACACGTTCAAGAACGTAGCTACCGGCCGCTATCTCAGCATGAGCACGAGTTCCGTCACGGCCGTCACCAATCAATCCAACGGTTGGTACCATCTGATGGGCAGTCGCAACCAGACGTCGGTCGACGGCTTCACGTTCGCAGGCACCTCTTATTGGGTGCTCAATTCGAGCAACCACAAGGCAATGAATGCCAACGCTACTGGCGCTACAGCCGCCGACTTCAACCATGCTGACGATGCCGTCACTGAGCGTTGGCTCTTCCTCACATCCGACGAGGTTCAGCGTTTTGCCGAAGCGCGTGGCGAGACCGTAGGCATCCGAATGCCCAAGGCTACATCGCAGGCCGTAGCTACAGCTCTCGACGTCGTAGCCGGTCAGGGTGTCATCGCCATCACGGCTAACGCTAATGGTCAGGATGTCAACGTATTCACTATCGACGGCCGTCGCATAGAGCATGTATATGTTCAAAGCGGCTCCACGGCTAAGGTGCGTGTGCCACGCGGCATCTATCTCGTTGGCGACCGTAAGGTCATCGTGAAGTGATTTCCACATATCACTCAACGAAGGGTTACTTAACTTTTTCACTTTTCACTCTTTCACTTTTCACATTTATTCCTCATGTACATCATCGGTATCGCAGGCGGCACAGGGTCCGGCAAGACCACCGTAGTCCGCAAAATCGTTGAGTCGCTGCCCAATTCTCAGATAGCCGTGATTCCGCAGGACTCCTATTACAACGACAATACGGGTATTCCCATGGAGGAACGTCGGAAGATCAACTTCGACCATCCCAACGCCTTCGACTGGAAGCTGCTCATCCATCAGATCAACGAGCTACGTTCCGGGCGTGCCATCGAACAGCCCACCTATTCCTACATCGAGAGCAACCGCTTGCCCGAAACCGTGCACATCGAGCCTTGTGAGGTGATTATCATCGAAGGCATCATGGCGCTCTGCCGCAAGGAGTTGCGCGACCTGATGGACTTGAAGATCTTCGTTGATGCCGACCCCGACGACCGTCTCATCCGTGTCATCTCACGCGATATGGCCGAGCGCGGCCGCACGGCACAGATGGTCATGGACCGCTACATCGATGTGCTCAAGCCCATGCATCTGGAGTTCATCGAGCCTACGAAGCGCTATGCCGACCTCATCATTCCGCAGGGCGGCAACAACCAGAAGGCCATCGACATCATGCGGACTTATATCATTCATCGTCTTAAACCTTAAGTATGGTGAGATTGGAGATCCGAAACAATAGATTAGAGATGAGAGAAGTTCGCTATAATGCACATTATATTTCTTTCATCTTTAATCTTCTATCTCTAATCTTACTGTTCTCTGCCTGCCAGCCCGAAAAGAAGACGATGCCGTCGGTCATGTTCGGGCAGGCTGACGAGGAAACTGTTTCCTCCGACTACGACCTCGACGATATCCAGTCGGCGGGTGAGCTCATCGCCGTGACGCTCTCGGGTCCCGAGACCTATTACGAGTATCGCGGTCAGGGCTTCGGTCTTCAGTATATGATGGCAGAGGCGTTTGCACGCAGCATCGGTGCCCGTTTGAGGATGGAGATCGTCAACGATTCTGCCGACCTCTTTGCTCATTTGCGGTCAGGCGAAGCCGATCTCGTAGCTTTCGAAGTGGATAGCTTACAGCTCGAATCCTTCGCGACGACTGCCTCCGAGACTGAAGGTGTTGAACTCATGCCGCTTCGTTCCGGCTGGGTCGTACGCTCCAATTCCGCAGATTTAGCCGCCGCCATCAATGCCTGGTGGAAGGACGACACGCGCAGTAGTTTTCTCGCCATGGAGACGACGCGCACGACGCGATCCCTTCAACGTCGTGTATCGGCTCGTCCTGCCATGCTCTCCCGTCAGAAAGGCATCATCAGTTCCTACGACGAGCTGCTCATCCGCCATGCCGCGCACATCGGCTGGGACTGGCGCCTGCTGGCTGCCCAGTGCTATCAGGAATCAGGCTTCGACCCTCGTGCCGTCTCGTGGGCAGGTGCTCAAGGTCTGATGCAGATCATGCCTTCGACGGCGGCACGCTTGGGCTTGCCTCGCAGCGAAGTCTTTGACCCCGAGCGCAATATCGAGGCCGCCGTGCGTTATCTCTTCCTCCTCGACGAGTCCTTCTCCGACATCCGCAACCGCCAGGAACGCATCAACTTTGTCCTGGCGGCATACAACGGCGGTGCAGGTCATGTGCGCGATGCTATGGCGTTGACGCAGAAGAACGGCCATAACCCTCACCGTTGGACTGATGTTGATCCTTACATACTGAAGCTGTCGCAGCCCCAGTTCTATCGCGACCCTGTCGTCAAATACGGCTATCTTCGCGGAAGCGAGACTTCGGGTTATGTTCGTCAGATTCAGGCACGCTGGGCTTCCTATCGTGGTGCCGCTCCGGCTCATCACGCTTCGCAGGCACCCTCTTCATCCGACAGCAAGCCTTCGCGAGTGCGTCCACGGTCGGCATTTGTCAACGACTCCGTTTTCATCGAATAAACGCTGTGGCTTCGACATCAAAGACCATCAAGTCGCAGCGCATCACCGTAGCGCGTTGGAACGACGACACCATCTTCGGCGACGGCTACACCGTGTCCAATCCTGGACTCATCCCTACGGCTTATCTTTATGTCGGCGCCCCGCTCAACCTGTTGCTTTCCGAGTGCCAGGAGGATGGCTCCCTGCTGCCGCAGCACATCGTCCTTGACCCTGATTTTCTGGTCGATGTGACTACCATCTGTCGTTGCTTCACGCATTACGGAGACTCGCCTGCCACATACCTTCTGGGCAAGTTCATGCCCTCCCCCACCTCCGATGCCATCCTCCTCGGCACGGTTGCCAACCAATTCCTCGACGATTGTGTCAACGCCCCTTCCGATGTTGTCGCTGAGACCCTTTATCGCCAGTCACTTCGCAAGGCCTTTCTGTCCGATCCCCTTCATTTTGCCACCACCAACGGCATCGACCAAGGCTTCTCCGACCGCTGCCGCGAGCAGTTTGCACACATCTGGTCCACCGTTCGCCACGAGTTGCCGGGCCCCGTCACCCTCGAATCGGCGTTTCTCTGCGAAGCCCTTGGCATACAAGGACGTATGGACCTCATGACTACTGACCACCGCCACATATGGGAGTTGAAGTCGGGCAAGGCCGGTGCCGACGAGAGCTATCGCTACGAACACGCCATGCAAATGGCGCTCTATAAGGAGTCACTCTACTACAACGAATCACTTCCCTACGCCCAGGTTACCACGCAGCTTTTCTACTCGCGCTACCCCCATCTCCTTGACATTCATCTTGGGCGCAATGACATCCATCGTGCCGTGGCTGTGCGCAACGGCATCGTCCATCTCGAGCATCTCTTGAGCAGCCAGCCTGCACGTTTGCTCTCAATCCTCACGGAGCAACATTTCAACGTCATTGGCATCAACGACCGTTTCTACGCCACCTATCTTCGTCCCCGAATTGTCTCATTCCTGAAGGGCTTACGCACAGGAACAGCCTTAGCCCAACGTTATTTCTATCGTATGCTGGCCTTCGTCGAACGCGAGCAGTTCCTAGCCAAGACGGGCATCGAGGGTGTCAACCTCTCTGCCGGCCATCAGGGCTTTGCCGACACGTGGCGCGCCGATGCCGCCTCGAAGCTCAATGCCGGCCGCCTGATTCCTGACCTGACGCTCACGCCCATCCTCTCGGAAGCGGGCATTGTGGCCCTTGACGCTACGACGAGCGCCATCGACGAGTCCTCCAATTTCCGAGTCGGCGACATGGTGATGCTCTATCCGCAGTCGCCCGCCACGCGTCCTCCGGCCAGCACCTACATCTCGTGCATCATCGAGCGTCTCACAGGCACGTCGCTACGTCTTCGCCTTCGCTATCCGCAGCACGACACGTCGTTTCTTGCCGACGCTCAGGCACGCTTCGCCATCGAGCCAGCTCATGCCGATGCCTCATACACGACTTTGTATCGTGGCTTGTATGCTTTTTTGTCATTACGAGCCGACCGCCAAGCCCTTCTCTTAGGCCAGCGTCCGCCGCGCTTAGACACTTCACGCAGCCTTACCACGCCGATTGCCGACGCATCCCTTCGAGACATCGTCCTTCATGCCAAGCAGGCGCTCGACTACTACCTCCTCGTAGGTCCTCCCGGCACAGGCAAGACCTCCGTGGCCCTTCGTCTAATGGTTCAGGAATTCCTCAGTTCCTCCCCTCTCTCCGTTCCCCCCTCCTCGCTCCTTCTGATGGCGTTCACCAACCGTGCCGTTGACGAGATATGCTCGATGCTCAATGCTATCGAAGCGCCGTATTTGCGGCTCGGCCCTGAACTCTCGTGCGCTGCCGAGCATCGAGCTCACCTGCTGACCACGTTGGCAAAGAAACAACCCACGCGCGCCCACATACGACAGTTGCTGATAGCGACGCCCATCGTGGTCGGCACGATAGCCTCGCTCACTGCGTTGCCTGAGTTGTTCACCCTCAAGCATTTCCGCGCTGCCATCATCGACGAGGCCTCGCAAGCCCTCGAGCCCCACCTCCTGCCCTTGTTCTGTGCCACAGATGCCCAAGGCGGCTTTGCCATCGACACGTTTATCCTCATCGGCGACCACAAGCAGCTGCCGGCTGTCGTGGTGCAGTCGCCTGCCGATTCGTCGGTCAGCGATGAGGAGCTGCGTGCCGCAGGGCTCATCGACTGCCGCCGTTCGCTTTTCGAACGTCTTCACGAACTCGCTCTACGTCAAGGTGTACCTGAGACCATCGGCCTCCTCCATCGCCAGGGACGCATGCACGAGGACATTGCCGCCTTCGTCAATCGCCGTTTCTACGACAGCCAGCTCGCCCTCGTGCCGCTGCCTCACCAGACGGGACCACTCCCCTACTCTGCCCTCGGCTCGCATCGCATGGTAGCCATCGATGTCGTTGCCACGCCCGAACAATGCACCGCCAAGAGCAACCATCCCGAAGCTCTTCGCGTAGCAGAGCTGGTGAGCTCAATCCTCAATCCTCCGCTCGGCCCATCGGGACGCTTCACGCCTGAAGAATCCTCAATAACCCTCGGTATCATTGTTCCTTTCCGCGGCCAGATCACCCTCGTCCGCCGCGCTTTGGCCGCGCTTCATGTGCCAGGTTACGAGGACATAACCATCGACACCGTTGAACGCTTCCAGGGTTCTCAGCGCGACATCATCATCTTCTCCACCGTCGTCCACGCGCCGTGGCAGCTTGCCATCCTCTCGCAACCCGTCGCCACCGACGGCCATCTCATCGACCGCAAGCTGAATGTGGCCATCACGCGTGCCCGCCAACAGTTCATTCTCGTCGGCAACCACGCCCTTCTCCGCACCTGTGAGCCCTATAGCCAGCTGCTCGACTATTGCTCATCCATCGAACCATGACGCACATCGTCACTATCCCATCATCGTGAGCGTATGCGCCTTCAGCTGCATCTCCTTCCACTTCTACTGCTTAATGTTCAGCTTAAGCCACGTCTCGTCACCGTTCGAGCCATACATCTGAATGCGGGGCGTTATTTTACGCGCTGATGCAGCCTGAAGAAGCTAAAATAGGTGAAAATTGATGTTTATGTGAAGGTTTTGCTCATTTCTTTTGGTCGTGTGCAAAAAAAAGGTTACTTTTGCGGACTAATTAACCAAAAACATTCACTTTATTCATTTAAATAATTGTTTTACGAATGAGTCAGAAACGTGTTTATACCTTCGGCAACGGTAAGGCTGAAGGTAATGCGCAGATGCGCGAACAGCTGGGTGGCAAGGGCGCCAACCTGGCCGAGATGAACCTCATCGGCGTTCCCGTGCCTCCGGGCTTCACCATC
>JAEEHP010000178.1 GCA_016280855.1 Bacteroidaceae bacterium | reverse complement strand
GACACGCAGGGTAACTTCGGCAACATCCTCACGGGTGACGATGCCGCAGCGCCTCGTTATATCGAGGCGCGCCTCTCGAAGTTTGCCAAGGAGGTCGTCTTCAACCATAAGACCACCGACTGGACCCGTTCCTACGACAACCGTAACGCCGAGCCCGTGTCGTTGCCGGTCAAGTTCCCATTGTTGCTGGCACAAGGCACCGAAGGCATCGCCGTAGGCTTGGCGTCCAAGTTCCTGCCCCATAACTTCAACGAACTGATCGACGCCTCCATCGCCTATCTGCGCGACGAGCCTTTCACCCTCTATCCCGACTTCCCGACGGGAGGCCTGATGGATGTGACCAACTACAACGACGGTCTGCGTGGCGGCAAGGTGCGCATTCGTGCGAGAATCAGTCAACAGGATAAGAAAACGCTTGTCATCAGCGAGATACCCTACGGCACCACCACGGGCAGCGTCATCGAGAGCATCGTGAAGTGCAACGACAAGGGTAAGATCAAGATCAAGAAGATCGACGACAACACCGCCGAGCAGTGCGAGATTGTCATCTACCTCAATCCTGGTGTGTCGCCCGACCAAACCATCGACGCCCTCTATGCCTTCACCGATTGTGAAGTGTCGATTTCGCCCAATTCCTGCGTCATCGTCAACAAGCATCCGGCCTTCATGGGTGTCAGTGAGATTCTCAAACACAGCACTGACCGCACCATGGAGCTCCTCAGCCTTGAGTTACGGATCTTAATCGATGAGTTGGAAAATAGTTGGCACTGGGTGTCGTTGGAGAAGATATTCTTCGAAAAGGGTATCTATAAGGAACTGGAAAACAAGGAATATGCCGATTGGGACGAACTCTACACGGGCATTGAACGCCGGTTCGACAAGTATCGCAAATTGTTGAGGCGCGAAGTGACGCGAGAGGATGTGGAGAAGCTGTGTGAGAAACCCGTCCGCAAGATTTCGAGATTCGATATCAAGAAAGCCGACGAGCAACTGGCCGACCTCGAACAACGCATGGAGGAGGCCCGCTATAACCTCGACCATATCGTTGACTTTACCATCGACTATTTCTTGCATATTAAAGAGAAATATGGCGAAGGCCGCGAACGCAAGACGGAGATTCGTAACTTCGATAACATCTCGGCCGTGGCTGTGGCTGCCAATAATGAGAAACTCTATGTCAACAAGGAGGAAGGTTTCGTGTGCACAGGCGAGGGCTTGAAACGCGAGAAGAACAAGGAAGCCTACGCCTATGTGTGCGACTGCTCCGACATGGACGACATCATCGTCTTCCATGAGGATGGCAAGTACATGGTGACGAAGCTCCAGCCGAAGCTCTTTGTGGGACAGAAGATCATCCATGTCGATGTGTTCCACAAGAACGACGACCGTACGACCTATAATGTGGTGTATCGCGACGGCAAGAACGGAGCACCGCACTATGTGAAGCGTTTCGCCGTGATGGGCGTCACCCGCGACAAGGAATATGATGTCACGCAGGGCAAGCCTGGCTCGAAGGTGCGCTATTTCTCGTCGAATCCCAACGGCGAGGCAGAAGTCATCAAGGTGACGCTTTTGTTGTTCAACAAGAAGCAGAAGACCGTCGACTATGACTTCGCTGGTTTGGCCGTGAAAGGTCGTGGCGTGCGCGGCAACCTGCTCACGAAATACGAGGTCAAGGAGATCAAGAAGAGTGGGGAAGGCGTGTCGACCCTCAACGCCCGCGACATTTGGTATGACGACACCGTTCGTCGCCTCAACGCCGACAAACGTGGGCAGTACCTCGGTGCCTTCGAGGGCGAGGACCGGATCCTTCAAATCTTCTCCAATGGCGAATTCAAGATTTCGGGCTTCGACCTCAACACCCACTTCGATGACGACATGGTGGACATCCGTAAGTTCGATCCCGATGAAGTCTTCTCCGTCATCTACATCGAAGGCGAGACGCAGAAGCACTACCTGAAGCGTTTCTGCATCGAGGCCGAGACCAAGTTGAACACACGCGCTTCATTCATAGGCGAGCATCCTGATGCCAAGTACTTGGGCATGAGTTCCGATGATCTGCCTCGCTTGCGGTTGAGCTACAAGGTGAGCGATGCAGGCAACAGCTTCCCCGACGACGAAATCAACGTGGAGGAATTCATCGGTATCAAGAGCTACAAGGCGAAGGGCAAACGCCTGTCGACGCGTGAGATTGACGAATGGCAGTTCTTGGAGTCTTATCAGCCCGAGCCGTCTGAGGATGAGCCCGAGGAACCTGATGACAAGGGTGAACCTAATGAAGAAGAAGAAGTAACGGAAAAGATAACCGTCAATCCTGCCGACGTGCCGCTGGAGATTGTGGAACCCAAGGGCGACGGCGTGCAAATGGATTTGTTTGGAGATGATATGCAATGAAGAAACTGAAATATTTCATAGGATTATTGTGCATTTTGGCCATGTCAAGTTGTCGTACCGACCTGAAATTGGCCAAGGCGTACGTCGCGGAGCGTACAGGCATTCAGGCTGCTGTCTATTTCCCGGAGCAGGCTGAGGTGAAGGTGGAATTTAACACCCAATACGGCAGGCAAACCGAGGTGTTGAACGGCTTCAGTCAGGACTTGTTCCTGGATCTCGCCTATAACGCCTATGCCGATGCCATGCAGGACTATGGCGTGACCGTCTATGTCCCTGAAGACATCGACAATGTGCCGGTCGACTCGGTGCATTGGCTGGTGATGCTTTCGCGGATGGAGGTGTCTGGGCGCATCACGGAGTATGAAGACTATCTCTTCAGCGATACTGACGAATACAGCTACAAACACCCGCTCAATACCGTCAATGTGGCCTCGTGGTTCGAGATTAACGACGGCGCGTGGCATCCCGTCCAGTTCTGTGAGCACAACTTGATTGACGGCTTCAACTCGACGACCGATTATTCCTTCTGGGAGAACAAGATCGACTACAACTACACCATTGACACGCTTGAGCTTAAGGACGTCTATAACTATGCCGTGTATCTGGGCAAGCTTTATGCGGGCTACACCTACGACTACATGATGAATGGTTATGTCGACGCCGAATTGAAGAAGCAGAACATGGATTACTGGGACCGTTTCCCGCTGCGCTACGACCCGTATAAGAAACAGCTGCGCTATGCAGAGGACGGGGATGGGTTTGTGGAAATCAAGGAGTGAGTAAGCCTTCTTTCTTCGTTACCCCTTCAGTTCCTTCTCAATCATTTCCTTCAATTCCGATGGCTTGATGGTCTGAATCTCGCCGTTGGTCACCATGCTGATGTTGCCCGTCTCTTCCGAGACGACCAAGGCAATGCAGTCGTTGTCTTCTGTCACGCCGATGGCGGCACGGTGACGAAGGCCATAGTGCCCCGGGATGTTGGTCTTTTGCGTGACGGGCAGGATGCAGCGCGCGGCCGTGATGCGGTTGTGGCGGATGACCATGGCGCCGTCGTGCAATGGGCTGTTCTTGAAGAAGATGTTCTCGATCAAGGAGTGGCTGATGTCGGCATTGATGGTAACACCAGTAGAGACGATGTCGTCCAAGTTGTTCTTGCGCGTCAGCAGGATGAGTGCGCCTTGCTTGATTCCCGACATGTTGAGGCAAGCCTTGGTGAGCGAATCGACGTCCAAGTCGATGTTGCTCCTTACCTTCAAAAACTTGAATTTTCGGGCTAGTTTGCCCTCTTGGGCTTGCGCGCCAATGGTGAACAAAAACCGTCGTATCTCAGGCTGGAAAATGATGATGAGCGCGATGAAGCCCACGCTGACGAAAGCACCAAGGATGGCGGTTAGCATTTCCATCTGCAAGAACTTGACCAGCTGCCAGATGAGAAAGAGAGCCACGATGCCGATGAAGATGCTCATGGCCGAGGTGCCTTTCAGTAGGCGGAAGAGGCCGTAGAACAACGCAGCGACAAGGATGATGTCGATGATGTCGAAAACGCGGACTTGTATGAAGAGGTCAATCATGATTCTAATTTTGCTGCAAAATTACAAAAAGTCCCTGCCAATTCGATGGCCTCGCGTGCATTTTTCACATTATGGACACGCAAGAGGTCGGCGCCGTTGAGCAAGGCGATGGTGT
>JAEEHP010000177.1 GCA_016280855.1 Bacteroidaceae bacterium | reverse complement strand
TCCCCTCTGCGGACGTAACTTCGAATACTACTCAGAAGACCCGCTGCTGACGGGTAAGATCGCCGCCGCCTATATCCAGGGCGTGCAGAGCCAGGGCACAGGCGTCTCCGCCAAGCACTTCGCCGTGAACTCCCAGGAGACCGACCGCACGGCCGTCGATGAGCGCGTCTCCCAGCGCGCCGCCCGCGAGCTCTACCTCCGCGGCTTCGAAATCGCCGTCCGCGAGAGCGACCCCTGGACCATCATGGCCTCCTACAACCAAGTCAACGGCCAGTACTCCATGGGCAACCACGACCTGCTCACGAAGATCCTGCGCGACGACTGGGGGTACAAGGGTATCGTGATGACCGACTGGATCGGCATCCGCCAAGGCCTGTCCACCATCAGTGAGGTACACGCCGGCAACGACCTCCTGGAGCCGGGACAGCCCGCACAGGTCGAAGAGATCATCAAGGGCGTGAAGGAAGGCAAGCTCGACGTCGCCGATGTCGATCGCAACGTACGCCGTATGCTCGAGTACATCGTCAAGACGCCCAGCTTCCACAAGTATCCCGCCTCCAATGCGCCCGACTTCAAGGCCCACGCCGCCATCACCCGTCAGAGTGCCGCCGAGGGCATCGTGCTGCTCAAGAACAACGGCACCCTGCCCTGGAAAGACGGAGCCATCAAGACCGTTGCCCTCTTCGGCGAGAACTCCTACGACTTCCTCAGCGGCGGCACCGGCTCCGGCTGTGTCCACCCGCCCTATGTCGTCGATATGCTCCAGGGCCTGAAGAACGCCGGCATCCAGTCGTCGGCCACGCTCACCGACATCTATCAGAAATACATCGCCTACGCCCGCGTGAAGTTCCAGGCAGAGCGCCATCCCGCCAAGTGGTTCCAGACCGAGATGATGGGTCAGCAGAAATATCCCGAGATCAGCCTCTCCCCCATCGCCGTCAATAAGGAGGTGGAGGGCGCCGACGCCGCCATCATCACCATAGGCCGTCAGGCCGGCGAGGGCATCGACCGCGACATCGAGACCGAGTTCAACCTCATCCCCGAGGAGCTCGCCCTCATCAAGGATGTCTGCAACGCCTTCCACGCCGCAGGCAAACCCGTCGTTGTCATCCTCAACTCCGGCAGCGTCGTCGAGACAGCCTCCTGGAGCCAGTATCCCGATGCCATCCTCTGTGCCTGGCAGCCCGGCATGGAGGGCGGCAACAGCGTCGCCGACCTGCTCACGGGCAAGGTCAATCCCTCGGGCAAGCTCACGATGACGTGGCCCATCGCCGCCACCGACCATCCCTCTACGAAGAACTTCCCCGGCTACCTCGATGCCTATTCCGAGGACATGATGCGCAGCTACAGCGGCAGCGTCGCCGGTCACGACTACACCAACCACGAGGAAGACATCTACGTCGGCTACCGCTACTTCGACACCTTCCAGCGCAACGTCGCCTACCCCTTCGGCTTCGGACTGAGCTACACCACGTTCCAGCTCTCCAAGCCCGTGGTGAAAGCCAAGGGCAAGGATGCCGTCGAGGTCTCGATCACCGTCCGCAACACGGGCAGCGTCGCAGGCAAGGAGGTGGCACAGGTCTATGTCCAGGCACCCCAGGGCCGTCTGGAGAAGCCCGCACAGGAGCTGAAGGCCTTCGCCAAGACCCGTGAGCTGCAGCCCGGCGAGAGCCAGACACTCACGATGACCATCCCCGTGCGCATGCTCGCCAGCTTCGACGAGGCAGGCTCACAGTGGCTCACTGAGGCAGGCACCTACACCTTCCGCATCGGCACCAGCAGCCGCGACATCGCCGCCACCGCCCAGCTGAAGATAGCCGAATACACCGAGAAGACCACCAATGCACTCGCTCCCAAGCAGCCCCTCAACCTGCTGAAGCAGTAAGGCCTTTGTCGCCAACCTACAAAGAGAGGATATGCATCAGCACATCCTCTCTTCTTTTTATCCCACCTTTAAGAAGCTGAATCGGCGCCGATTCAGCTGCGAGGGCGGCCGCACCGCGAAGTGCAGGAAAAGACACACTTGACACATCTCTTCATATCATTGTTGATTTTTAGTTAGTTATTCTTGTTTTCGACATCACGGAAATAGGCTATCAGCGCCTCACCTGAAGGCAGACTCTCGAAACGCTTCTTCAGCACATCAGGACTGGCCTCGCTGCCGTTGATGGTGCCCTCGCTGACCTCACCGTAGATTTGGAGCACAGAGAACTCCTCGATCTTCTTGCCGTTCTTGTAGGCCCACACATAGGTGTAATATGACGGACCGCCAGCAGGACCTGAAAGTTTCAGATAGCTGACACCGTCTTTCTCGGCACGCGAGAACTTCAGGCGCTCGGTCTCGACGCCTACCAGTGAGATCTTTCCGTCCTTACGGACGAAAAGGGCACCGTGCTGCTCGAGGCTGTCGCGCATTATGATCCACTCATCGTCATAGTTCACATAGGTATGGGCCCACTTCGTGAGTCTAATGTCCTTATGGTCATGGGGATTGTCTTCGAGGAAGAGATGGCACATCTCGGCAATGTCCTTCTTCCAGACGGGGATCTCCTCATCAATCAGGTTGTGGTAGGTCTCATAGAGAACCTTTACGAGCTGTCCGCCACGCACGTAGAACATGCCGACGGCAGAACTCTCTGGGGCATCGCGCCCGAAACAGATCTCAAGGCCCTTGGGACCCTCGAAGGCAGCCAGAGGATGACAGCCCACGTATTCGCCACCATCGTCGGCATTCCAGCCCGGACCGTATTGCTCGTCGTAGCGTCCCAGTTCCTCGTTGACATAGACCTTGTCACCATCAATGAGCACATCCAGTGCGAGCGCCACGGGGTCGTCTCCATAGAAGCCGTCCTCCGGAGCGTTCTTATACTGTCCCTTGAACTGAAGGATGCCCCAGAGGCAGCTGTCGCCGATAGTAGCCACCAGACGCATGCGCTCGACCTCCATACCATACTTCTTCTTCAGCTGTGCAACAACAGTCTCAGGCAGTGGTTTGGGTTTGTCCCACTCCGACTCGTCATAGACGACAGGCAGATGCTTACGCGACTGCAGGTAGCCGTCAGTGACGATCACCGAACCCCACTGATAGGCGCCGTACTCGCTAGGCTTCTTCTCCTTGGGATCAGCATAGTCGAAACGGGCACAAAGCGACGGTATCTCCGGACGGTGGCACTCGCCGATACTAGGTGTGTTGCCGTCGGGATCCTTGAGCACTTCATCGACGAACTTGATCTTGACGAACTTACCGTCCATGAGCATGTTGGTGTATGCTGTCTTGTTGCGACGGAACATCTCCTGCAGCGTCCAGCGCTGGTGCTCGGCCTCGAAATAGTCTCCGTTGTCTTCCGTCTTCTGCGGTTCTTCGAGATACGACCAGTAGAGCATGTGGGCATACTGGTCACTGCCCATGAGGAACATCGGCATCGGCGTGGTATCGTTCTCCTCGATGATACTGTCGATGAC
>JAEEHP010000176.1 GCA_016280855.1 Bacteroidaceae bacterium | reverse complement strand
GTGACTTCTGTCCCCTCTACGGTGCTCCCTTCTTCTCTACTTATTCCACGAAGACGGGCGGTCGTTTCGACCATGTGCTCACCACTCATGTCGGTGCCGAAAGGAGCCACACCTTCGCTCGCGACTACGTTCTCGGTGCCAAAGTCGACACCTACCTTTGCTCAACCGGCAAAGAAACGCTTCCTGTTGCTTCATTCTCTCCCTCTGATGCCACTGTGCCAGACGCTTCTCCGTCGGGCTCTATGCCTTCTGCTTTCCGCAACAACTTCTCTTTCGGCGTTTTCTTCCGCTGCAGTCCTCGTTTCGAACTGAAACGCTTTAGGCGATAAAGTTCACTTCAGGCTCGATGTGGATGCCGAAGCGCGCTTCCACATCCTCCTGAATGCGCTCGCATAGCGCTTTGATGTCTGCGCCCGTAGCTCCGCCGCGGTTCACGAGCACCAGTGCCTGCCGTTCGTACACGCCAGCCTTGCCCAGCGTCTTGCCTTTCCATCCGCATTGCTCAATCATCCAGCCTGCAGGAATCTTTACGTAATCCTTATCTACTTCGTAGTGAGGCATATCCGGGTTCTCGTTTAACAATCGTTCGAAGGTTGCCTTTGGGACGATAGGATTGGTGAAAAAGCTTCCGGCGTTACCTAAAAGTGATGGCTCAGGCAGCTTGGCACGGCGTATCTCGATGATCGTCTGGCGCAGTTGCTCGGCTGTGAGATTCGTCTCGTCGATGTCCCTCTCGGCTAATGCCTTATGAATGCCACCATATTCCAGGTTAGGACGGAAACTGTGCGAGAGACGAAAATGCACGTGTGTAACGGCATAACGCCCTTTCAGTTCGTGCTTGAAAGCGCTGTCGCGATAGCCGTAGCGGCACTCCTCAGCCGTGAAATGACGAACTTCACCCGTCTGCAAGTCCACAGTATCTACGAAAATGATAAAGTCCTTGGCTTCAGCTCCGTAGGCTCCTATGTTCTGCACGGCTGAAGCGCCTACGGTGCCGGGAATGAGCGACAGGTTCTCGAGGCCGTACCAATTGCTGTCAACGGCGTATTGCACCCAATCGTCCCACACGATGCCCGCTGTAACACGGACATAGACGTAGTCACCTTCGTCGGCTGTCACGTGAATCTCTTTCATGCCGGAACGTAGAATAGTGCCTTTGAAATCATTGAGAAACAATAGGTTCGAACCGTCGCCGATGTGGAGTAGGGGAGTTGTGTTGCCTTCGCTGAGGCGTCGTTGTATAAAAGCCTGCAGCTCCTCGACGCTTTCATATTCCATCATTCGATCGGCCGTGGCTTCGATACCGAAGGTGTTGTATTTTTTGAGTGGGCAATGGTCTTGTAGTCTCATGTCTTCTTTGAGTAATCAATTCTCGAACTCCGTCAGGCGCCAGCGTCCGTCATCACATTGGAAACGGAGCATGTTCTGGAGTCCGTTGCTGATGCCGCGCATCTGCATGAGCACGCGGTTGGGGTTTGTATAGGTCTGTCCGTAGTTGATGCACACGAGTACGTCTTGCGGTAGCTCAGGTGCAAACTCCGTCCATTGTTCGGCATCGATGGTACCTTCAATGACTTCATAATCACTTTCTTCGTCCGTCGTTCGGAACTTAAGTGTTTGGGCGAGATGCTGGCGCTGGAAGATGCTGTCCGTCGCAAAACGCTGGTAGAAATCGAGGAACGAGGCTAAGGGAGAGTGTTCAAAACTGGTGATTTGCTCTTCGCTCAGGTACCACTCGCCGCTTATCGTGTCGCGATTGAACAGGTAAGCTTCCACTTGTCGGCTGTGGAGGAAGATGTGCTCCAGACGGGCGTTCACGATGCTGGTGTCTTGTGGCAGAGCCATTTGAGAGGTTGTATTCCAGAAAGCCGTACATACCTCCTGTTGGAGAAACACATAGCGGTGGTGCCACTCGCCTCTCGAGATGCTTGTGCGGGAACCATCGGACTCAACGATGGTCAACGGGAAGCGGATGCGCGAGCGTTGCAAGCGATTGCTTTGGTCGAAGTTGAAGATGAAGTCGTCGAACAGCTCATCAACCGTCACGGGCAGAGGTGTTTCCTCGGTCAACTCATCAATCGCAAACGTGTCCTCGGCTTCGAGAATAGAGTCGGTGTAAAGCGAATCGGCTATCAAATCGTCAGGCTCACGATTCACGGAAGACGTGCGACTGGTGCATCCCAACAAAATAGACATCACCACGCAACATCCTACGATGCCGTAGCTAATGCTTTTGGCCATGATGACTGATTTTTCAGCCCTCGTACCTTCCATTTTTTGCTTTCTTTTTTCTTCTTTTTGGTAATTTCATGCAAAAGTAAGCTTTTATTTTCATTCCACGCATACTTTTTCCCAAGAATTGTGTATCTTTGCGCAGTTTTTTGAAGATATATCAATACATCACTATAACTATGCTCGAAAAAATCAAGCAATTGCTCGAAGAAGTGCAGGCCCTCACTGCCGCAACGCCGGAGGAGGCCGAGGCACTGCGCATCAAGTATCTTAGTAAGAAAGGCGAGATCAGTCAGCTCATGGACGAGTTCCGCTCTGTGCCTGCTGAGTTGAAGAAGGAATTCGGTATGCGCATCAACGAACTTAAGACCTGCGCGACTGACCGCATCAACCAACTCAAGGCCGCTGCAGCAGCGCAGGAAACGGTGGCCGACGACCTTGACCTCACCCGCACGGCTTATCCCATTCCCCTGGGCACGCGTCATCCGCTGACCATCGTTAAGAACGAAATCGTCGATATCTTCTCTCGCCTGGGCTTCACCCTTGCCGAAGGACCGGAAGTGGAGGACGACTGGCATGTCTATAGCTCCATGAACTTTGCCGACGATCATCCAGCACGCGACATGCAGGACACCTTCTTTGTCGAGGCTCACCCCGACATCATCCTCCGTTCGCACACTTCCAGCGTGCAGGCTCGCGTCATGGAGCGCACTCAGCCGCCCATCCGTGTCATCTGCCCGGGTCGCGTCTATCGCAACGAAGCCGTCAGTGCCCGTGCCCACTGCTTCTTTCATCAGGTGGAAGGCCTCTATGTGGACAAGAACGTTTCGTTCAAGGATTTGAAGCAAGTGCTGCTGCTCTTCGCGCAGGAGATGTTCGGTCCCGACACGCAGATTCGCCTGCGTCCCAGCTACTTCCCCTTCACAGAACCTTCAGCCGAGATGGACGTCAGCTGCACCATTTGTGGCGGCAAGGGATGCTCGATGTGTAAGGGTTCCGGTTGGCTTGAGATTCTTGGCTGCGGCATGGTCGATCCTGCTGTCCTTGAGGCTAATGGCATCGACAGCACCGTTTACACCGGCTACGCCTTCGGTATGGGCATTGAGCGTATCGCCAACCTC
>JAEEHP010000175.1 GCA_016280855.1 Bacteroidaceae bacterium | reverse complement strand
TCGGTAAGGCCTTTAACGCTTTGGCTTACAATCTTGTCGCTTACAACATTAGTTATTTCACTCTTCAGTGCGTTGAGCGCCTGACCAGTGTAGAGCTTGAGTTCGCTCTTTGTGTTCTTGTCGAGCTCTGCGGCAGCCTTCTTCGACTGCTGAGCGATAGCTTCGGCCTGCGCTTTGGCATCGGCTACGATCTTTGCAGCCTCTTCCTGCGCCTTAGCGATAATCTGGGCAGCCTCAGCCTGCCCTTTCTCGACGCCTTCACGACGGATCTTGTCGGTGAGTTCTTGGATTTTTTCCATAATAATTGGGAGGTATAATTGTAATATTCTTGATTTTGCGCGCAAAAGTACTCAAAAGATATGGCTTTGCCAAATATTCCACCTCTTTTTTATTGTTTTGAAGTCAATATTCCTCTTTTGAATGCTTGCGAACGCATCAAAAAAAGAGCGACTATCCTCACGGACAATCGCTCGACAAAATCATTTACCTTATAAACTAACTAACTAAATCTCAATGTATGGTCACAAGTTTTCAGCATTAGGGGAGCAAGGTTGACGTTCTGTTCAAACCGTTGCCACCATTCATCCAACCTGTGATGATTGCAATTGCTGTCAATGAAACAGCGAGTGCCGTAAACGTAAAATTCTGCATTGTTGTTACTCCTTAAATAAAACAATCATTTACCTTAATTCACATGAAGGACTATTACCCTTTATCTTCTTTGTTCATGGAAGAGCCTCGCTTGACTCTCCTTTTGTTTTGCTGGTGCAAAGGTACGGCGAAAAGCGCGAATGATGCTACTTTTTCTGCTTTTAAACATAAAAATCGCCCCTTTCCTTGACTTTTATCAAAGAAAAGGGCGCTGCAAATAGCCTTAAAACATCTTTATCACGCGTTGAAGAGCTGCGATGAAGAGGTCGATTTCGTCGATCGTATTGTAGAACGCGAACGAGGTACGGACGGTTCCCTCGATGCCTAAACGGTGCATGAGCGGTTCGGCACAATGGTGACCGGTGCGTACGGCGATGCCGAGGCGGTCGAGGAGTGTGCCGAGATCGAGATGGTGGATATGGCCGACGAGGAAGGAGATGACCGCCGAGCCGTCGGCCTGCGTGTCCTTGCCCATCGCCTCCGGAGAGGGATGGCCGAAGATTCTCATCTCTGGGATTTGTCGGAGTTGCCGGAGGGCGTACTGGGTGAGGTCGTGCTCGTGGGCTTGAATGGCAGGGAGACCGATAGCGGTGACATAGTCGAGGGCTCGCGCCAAGCCTGTTGTGGCGACATAGTCGGGCGTGCCGGCTTCGAACTTGTAGGGCAGTTGATTCCAGGTGGTATGTTCGAAGCTGACCTTGCCGATCATCTCGCCGCCACCCATGTAGGGAGGCATCTGTTCGAGCAGCGACTCCTTGCCGTAGAGCACACCGATGCCTGTAGGACCATAGACCTTGTGCCCGCTGAAAGCGAGGAAGTCGCAGTCGAGCGCCTGCACATCGATAGCCTGATGTGGGGCTGCTTGAGCAGCATCGATGAGAACGGGAACTTGGTGAGCATGAGCTACGACGATGATTTCCTCAATCGGATTGACGGTGCCAAGCACATTGGAGACTGCGGTGATAGCTACGAGGCGGGTGCGAGCGTTGAACAAACCTACGAAAGCTTCCATGTCCAACCGCCCGTCGTCCGTAATGGGGCAAACACGCAGCTTAATCGCCTTGCGACTCTGGAGCAGCTGCCACGGAACGATGTTGGAGTGATGCTCCATCTCGCTGACAATGATCTCGTCGCCGTCGTCAAGAAAGGCCTGTCCGAAGCTCGAAGCCACAAGATTGATGCTCTCGGTGGTGCCACGCGTGAAAACAACCTCAGACGTCGAACGGGCGTTGATGAAGCGGCGCACCGTTTCGCGAGCCTGTTCCATGAGGTCGGTGGCTTGCTGCGAGAGATAGTGAACGCCGCGATGTACGTTGGCGTTGACGTTCAAGTACTCATCGGTCATCACGTCGATGACGCAACGCGGCTTCTGGGTGGTGGCAGCATTGTCGAAATAAACAAGCTGATGACCGTAGATTTCACGTTCGAGGATGGGAAAATCCTTCCTTAATCTTTGAATATTAAGCATAATCAATCAAACAAACTGGGTTGACCGTCAGAAAGCTTGTAGCGACTCCGCTCCAAATGCTCGTACGCCAGGTCCGTAGCTTCTCGTCCACGCGGTGTCCGCTTGATGAATCCCTCCTTGATGAGGAAGGGTTCATAGACCTCTTCGACTGTTCCCGGGTCTTCGCCGATGGCCGTGGCAATGGTGCCGACGCCCACGGGTCCTCCCTTGAATTTATCGATGATCGCCAACAGGATCTTGCGGTCGATGAGGTCGAGGCCATGGCGGTCGATGTTGAGCGCTTCGAGGGCGAAACGTGCGATGTCGAGGTCGATGCGTCCATTGCCTTTGACCTGAGCAAAATCGCGTACACGCCGCAGCAGCGCATTGGCGATACGTGGCGTTCCGCGACTGCGCCGTGCAATCTCGGCAGCTGCAGTGTCTTCGATAGGCTGACTGAGGATGCCGGCTGAGCGCAGCACGATGCCTTTCAATGTTTCGGCATCGTAGTACTCGAGGTGCAGGTTGATGCCGAAACGGGCACGCAGTGGTGCCGTAAGCAGACCTGAGCGGGTGGTAGCGCCAACGAGTGTGAAAGGATTAAGGTCTATTTGAATACTACGTGCTGACGGGCCGCGGTCGATCATGATGTCGATGCGGTAGTCCTCCATGGCCGAGTAGAGATACTCCTCCACGACGGGCGAGAGGCGATGGATCTCGTCGATGAACAACACATCATGAGGTTCCAGCGAGGTGAGGATGCCCGCCAGGTCGCCCGGTTTGTCAAGCACAGGACCGCTGGTGATCTTGAAGCCTACGCCCAATTCGTTGGCGATAATGTTCGAGAGCGTCGTCTTGCCCAGGCCCGGTGGACCGTGCAAAAGCGTGTGGTCGAGTGGCTCGCCACGATATTTCGCGGCTTCGACGAAGACGCGGAGATTGCTGACCTGCTTGTCCTGACCCGAGAAGTCGTCGAAGTGCAAAGGCCGCAGGGCTTGTTCGAAATCGCGGTCAGGGGTCTGCTCGCGTATGTTGAGATCCTGTTCCATGGGTCTGCTTTATAGTTTTACCTCTTCGAGATTGATGAGACCATTCACGATGGCGTAGATCGTGAGACCGGCGGGCGAGTGTATTTGTGTTTTGCGTGCAATGTTGCGTCGGTGGGTCATGACAGTGTTGGCCGAGATGAACATCTTCTCGGCAATCTCCTTATTCGACAGGCCGCGCACAACGAGCCGTATGACCTCCTTCTCGCGTTCGGACAGTTCTTCCGACGTCACCTCAACCGAGGGGTTACGTCTTGTCGCATTGTCGGTCGTTCCACCCTCCTTGGCCTTCGCTTTCACCTCAATTTCGAGCAGGTGAACGGCTGAGGCAAAGAGCGTGTCCTCTAGATGGCAATGCGAGAACAAGTCCTCTTCCATAATATATATGTCCATCAGGGTGTCGGCCAAACGCTGTGTGTCGGAGTCACTGGGATAGTATTTGACGATGATCGACTTCAGTTCGTGGCTGCTCTTGTTGATGCTCGAGTGGTTGTCCTGATGCTGATGGGCAAGGACGCTATAGTCGGTGTGTTTCGTGGGCACTTTACCGTCCAACAGCTGCTGCACATAGGTGTGGATATGATCGTTTTCATACTCCATGTGTCGCTGCACTTCGGCAGCGTACTCATCGTAGAACTTCAGGATCAGGAACGTGATCTGGTTCTTGGCCGAGCAGTCGATGGCTTCGATGAGTTTACGTCGTATGGCGGGCAGGCGGAAGTCCACGAAATAAGCATGCGAGCGTTGCAGGTAGCGCATCAATTCGGCCACGCTGACCTCCTCGGCCAGCTCATCAACCGATGCACGCCCTTCGCTCTGGATAAAGTTGACGACAGCCAAAAAGGTTGCCGTGTCCACACCGCTGGCCTTGCAGGCGGCAGCGACACTCTGGTCGCCGAAGCCCAACGAGACGCCGAAACGCGAGATGACCTGCAGGAGCCGGTAGTCGTCGTGGATAAGATCGCTCATGTGAGCGTTTTCGGTGAAGTGCATGAAGGCAATTATTTAATAGGTGAAGCCCGCCCCCATGGTGGAGGGCAGGCTAATGGGGTCGAAAGAGGCGTGGAGGCTTATTTGAGCGTCTCGTTGAAGATAGCGTCCTTGGCGCCGGAACGCTTCACGACGATGCTGGCTTTTGCTGGCAGAGCCTCAGCAGCGGTGGCGAGCTCGGGTTTGCCCTTGACGGTGTAGCAAGCCTGCTTGACCTTGGAATCCCAATTGGCGACATCGTCCTCAGTCTCAATTGAAAAAGTCTGTGCACTGGCATTCACTTTGAAACCGCGATTGGTGAATTCGGCGGTGAAGAGGGCGGTGACAGCCTTCTTGGCAGCAAGCGCAGCTTCTTCCTGTTCAAGTGTGGCCGAGGAGAGCTGTGTGTTCTGGAGGAGCCAGCTGTAGTTGTAAGTCTTGGGACCTTTGTCCTCATCCTTCTTGCAAGAAGTAATGACCAAGGGCAATGCGATGACGAGGATCGCTGCCATGATTTTCAGTAAATTCTTCATTGTTGTAAATATAAAACAAGGTTAAACATTTGCTTTCTGAGGTGCAAAGATAGGCATTATTTGATGCTTAGCGACCATTCCATGTGTTAAAAAAAACAAAGCGTGTGAAAAAGAGAAAAAAATGCAGTATTTTTGCAGCGCTTTTTGAGCATGATGAGCTTCACGAGACCTCATGAATTACGAAAAAATCATATTCCAGGAACTCGGCGTAACGGTTGAGCTTTCCACCTTTGCCCCGTCGGGCAAGACGAAAGAGCTGCACGCCATCCTCCACATCGCACCACGTGGCGAGCTCTTCGCTGCGCAATACGACCGCCTGTCGAGAGCCGAGCAAGCCTTGCTTGCCCTGCCCCAATGTGCAGGCTGCCGCATCCTCTTCCAACGTTATTTCCTCAGCGACGCAACCAACCAGGAGGTGAAAAGGGGAACATTCAATCCACTTTCCCTCTCATCAATCCAGCAGCCACCCCTCGACGGCTCGAAAGTAGCAGCCTGGCTTTACCTTGCTAATGACATGGACGTCAAGGAGTGCGAAGGACTCGTCACGGCGTCGCACAACGGCTACGAACACCTATGGATGATGGGGCTCACGGAGAGCGAAGGCGACAGTGCCCAGCAAACCACTACCCTACTCAACCGCTACGAGGCGGCGCTGCAGCGTTGCGGAGCCACCATCGCCGACAACTGTGTTCGCACATGGTTCTACGTTCGAGACGTGGACACACAATACGCCGGCATGGTGCGTGCCCGCCGGACATTCTTCGAAACTCATGGATTGACAAAAAGCACCCATTTCATCGCGTCAACAGGCATTGGAGGCTCACCGGCCGACACGCGTGCACTCATCCAACTAGGCACCTATGCCGTCAAAGGCCTTGCCCCTGAACAGCTACGCTATCTTTATGCCAAGAGCCACCTGAACAGCACCTACGAGTACGGCGTCACCTTCGAACGCGGCACGCTCATCGACTACGGCGACCGACGCCATGTCCTCATCAGCGGCACGGCCAGCATCGACAACCGCGGCGAGGTCGTCCACGTGGGCGACATCGTTCGTCAGACCGAACGCATGTGGGAAAACGTCCAGGCACTGCTGGCTGAGGCTGAAACGTCGTTCGACGATGTGGCTCAGATCATTGTCTATCTGCGCGACCCCGCCGACTACGCCATCGTCAAGGCGCTCTTCGACAAGCGTTTCCCCTTGACGCCCTATGTCATCACGTTAGCTCCCGTGTGCCGTCCCACTTGGCTCATCGAGATGGAATGTCTGGCCATCAAGGAGACGAAGAGCCCTCAGTTCTGCGATTTCTAATCCGTCGAGGTCGCTTTCTTTCATTTTTATAATAAGTATGGCGGTTCAATCCTTTCTTTTAGACAACGGTCTTCGCGTCCTCCTTGCCCCTTCATCCACGAATGTCGTCTATGCAGGCATCGCTGTGGCAGCCGGCACACGCGACGAGCTGCCAGGCGAGAGCGGCATGGCTCATTTTGTGGAGCACATGAGCTTCAAAGGCACACGCCGCCTCACCTCGATGCAGATCCTCAACCGCATGGACAGCGTGGGCGGCGACCTCAACGCCTACACAGGCAAGGAGGAAACGGTCTATTACAGCGTGTTCCTCCGCGAACACCTGCGCAGGGCACTGCCTCTGCTCATGGACATCGTGTTCAACAGCACCTACCCGCAGACTGAGCTGGAGAAAGAGCGCGAAGTGGTCATCGACGAGATCGACAGCTATCTCGACACGCCCGCCGAGCAGATCTACGATGACTTCGAAGCCAAGCTGTTCGCTGGCCATCCCCTCGGACGCAACATCCTCGGCGATGCCGAACGTCTGCGCCAGTACACCACGGCCGACCTCAAGGCTTTCGTCAGCAGAACGTACAAAATGGAGAAAGCGGTGCTCTTCGTCAAGGGAAATGTGACGGAGAAGGAAGTAATGAGAATAGTAAAAGGCCCACCCCTCACCCTCCCTGTGAGGGAGGGAGTGGTTTCCTATGAAAATTGCGAGGCGGACGCCTGCTCAGATCATTCCGCTCCCTCCCTCACAGGGAGGGCAGGGGGTGGGTCTCCCCTCCACCAATCTCACGTGATGCTGGGCGCCCGTTCTTACGCCATGACCGACCCCCGCCACATTGGCATCGCGCTGCTGTCCAACCTTCTTGGCGGTCCCGCCATGAGTTCCCGTCTGTCACTGGCATTACGCGAACGCACTGGATTAGTCTATACCGTCGAGAGTAATGTCAACGCTTACACCGACACGGGTGTGTGGAGCGTCTATTTCGGTTGCGACCACGCCGACGTGCAGCGTTGCCTGCGACTCGTACGCCGTGAGCTGCACCGCCTCACCGACAAGCCTTTGAGCCAACGCACCCTCGACGCTGCACGCCGACAGATAAAGGGACAGATGGCCATCGCCGCCGACAACAGCGAGAACGCGGCGCTCAGCATGGCCAAGCTCTTCCTCCATACCAACCGCACCTACTCCCTCGACGATCGTTTTGCGCAGCTCGACGCCCTCACACCTGACGTCCTTCACGCCATCGCTTGCGATGTCCTCGACCCCGACCGCCTCACCACGCTCGTCTTTCAATGAGCGCACATCGTTTCGTACGCAGAGTCTTTGAGGCTAAAATCGACAAGTTTTTTGCCCTCTCCATCGTTTTTTCCACTTTCGTTGGTGTGAAGTCTGAGAAAATGTGTATCTTTGCACCGTCATACCTATATATATAATAATGAATATACGAAACATAGCTATCATCGCTCACGTGGACCACGGCAAGACGACGCTCGTGGACAAAATGCTGCTGGCCGGAAACCTGTTCCGCGACAACCAGCAGACGGGCGAGCTTATGCTCGACAACAACGAGCTGGAACGCGAACGCGGCATCACCATCCTCTCGAAGAACGTCAGCATTCAATACAAGGACACGAAGATCAACATCATCGACACCCCGGGCCACTCCGACTTCGGCGGCGAGGTGGAGCGCGTGCTTAACATGGCCGACGGCTGCCTGCTGCTGGTGGATGCCTTCGAGGGCCCGATGCCCCAGACGCGATTTGTGCTGCAAAAGGCGCTGCAGATTGGTTTGAAACCCATCGTGGTCATCAACAAGGTGGACAAGCCCAACTGCCGTCCCGAGGAGGTGTATGAGATGGTCTTCGACCTCATGTGCGAGCTCGACGCTACTGAGGACCAGCTGGACTTCCCCGTCATCTATGGCTCCGCCAAGCAGGGCTGGATGGGCGAGGACTGGCAGACACCGACCAGCGACATCTTCTACCTGCTCGACCAGATTCTCGAGCACATACCTGCTCCAGAACAACTCGATGGCACGCCGCAGATGCTCATCACCTCCCTCGACTACTCCACCTATACGGGTCGCATCGCCGTGGGACGTGTGCATCGTGGTACGCTGCGCGAGGGCATGCCCATCACCATTGCCCACCGCGACGGTTCGAAAGAGAAGACCAAGATCAAGGAACTGCATACGTTCACGGGCATGGGGCATCAGAAGATTGATGCCGTGTCGAGCGGCGACATCTGCGCCATCATAGGCCTCTCGAACTTCGAGATTGGCGACACCATTTGCGATGCCGAGGAGCCGGAAGCGCTGCCCACCATCTCCATCGACGAACCCACGATGTCGATGCTCTTCACCATCAACGACTCACCGTTCTTCGGCAAGGAAGGCCGTTGGTGCACCAGCCGCCACATCCACGAGCGTCTGATGAAGGAG
>JAEEHP010000174.1 GCA_016280855.1 Bacteroidaceae bacterium | reverse complement strand
TAGCTCGGCCCGTGCTTCGATGGTGTGGCGTCGGATGTGGAAGTCGCGGTAGGCCGAGGCCGTCCACTCCCAGTAGCCTCCGACGCGGGTGTCCTCATAGTGTTCGATGGTGGTGTAGCGATGGCTGAGTCCCTGTCCATGTACACTCATGTTGACCCATGGATTCTCCCAGCTGACAGCTACGCCGCCGGAGTGCAAAGGAACGTAGGCCAGCTGCTTGCCATAGTGGGGCGACTCGGGGTTGGTACGATTCGTGGCACGTTGCAGGCTGTAGTTGGCAGCGGCGAGGAGCGTGTGGCGACTGTTCACGCGATAACTGACGTTGGCCGTGGCGTCGAGGCCGAAGACGTGGACGCGGCCGAGGTTGATGCAACGCCAGATGAACATATTCACGGGAATAGCCAGGATCTTATCCTTCACGCGGTTGAAATAGCCGTCGGCGGTCAACCGCACATGAGTCGGACCCAAGGTCTGCTGCCACGTGAGGCCGGCGTTGAGCTGCTGGGTGCGCTCGGGGCGCAGGTCGGTGGAGCCATAGTGGAAGAAATAGCTCTCGTTGAACGTCGGGGCACGGAAGATATCTTTATAGGAAACGCGCGCGTAGAGATCGTGGTCTGCCAGCAGCCGATAGGCCAGCGAAAGGGAGGGCGACACGTGGTTGATGTTCTCGGCTTCGGAACCCACCTGCGTGCGGTTGAGGTAGAGGGAATGGAGGAGGCGAGCCGTGGCCGTGAAGCGATCGGCGTGGAACTTAGCCGTCAGCGACTGCAGCACGGTATGGCGCGAGGGACGGCGGTCGCCGGGGCGGGTGGAATTGAGGTTGTTGAAGGCGTAGTCGGCCGAATAGTCGAACACCCAATGCTCGCCGGGGACATAGAGCAGTGCCGCGGTGCCGTAGCACTCGCGTTGCCAGTATTGGGCATCCATCACCTTGTCCTTGTAGAGCGGGTCCTGGTAGTCACTCATGCTCCAGTTGAACTTGCCGCTGGCTTTCAGCGAGAAGCCGCGACCGAGATGGCCGAGGTAATGGAGCTGTCCGAAGGCGTTCTGCTCGTGCAGCATCTCGCGACTGACGTTGGTGTAATAGCGCACCTGCCCCGGCAACTGGCGGTCGTTGTCCCACCAATAGGCTTTGCCGCTGACCACGTGTCGCGGCGCTGCCTGCCAGATGAACGAGGCTTCGGCATGGCCGGCATCCATGCGGCTGTTGCTGCGCTTCTCGCGGGTCGTCTGTGTCAGGTTGTACAGCGTGAAGGGGTATTGGTTGTCGGCGTGGACGTAGTCGGCCTCGACGGCTAATGCGAATCGGCGGCTCAGGTTCTGACCGTAGCGAAGATAGGGGTTGACGTAGCCGAAGGAGCCGGCACGCAGCTGTGCGGTCACGTGCGGCTGGCGGTCTGACGTGGGAGGGGCAAGGGTCTCGATGGACACCAACGCCGGCACCGACGCCTGACGGGCAGGGATGAAGATGTCGTCGTTGTCGCCGATGGACAGGGCGAGGTGCTGTATATTATATAAGGAGTAGCGCGCAAGGTCTATCTCACCGCTCTGACAGTCGCTCAGCATCAAGCCGTCGTAGCTGACGCCCGTGTGCTTGCTGCCGAAGCCGCGCACCGACACGGTCTTCATGCCCCCAGCGCCGCCGTAGTCGCGCAACGTGATTCCCGGCAGGCGGTGCAGGGCGTCAGAGATGTCGGTGATGCCGAGGCGCCGCATCTCGTCGGCGTCCAACACGTGGCGCGGCGCCGTACTGCGCACCGTCTGCTGCCGGACGTCCTCGAGGACTTCCAGCTGCCGCATCTGTTGCGTTTGGGTCGTGTCGGTGAGCGCCATGAAGAGGCTGACGACAAGAGGGGTCAATGACATCTTATTGCACGCTGCCTCGCCTATCCTCGCAGGCTTGGCATCGAAGGGTTATTCACGCGGCAGGTCTTCTGACTTATCCCCGGACCGACACCTTCCCGGCATGTTAACCTGTTAACGCGTTAACGCCAGTGGTCTTGTTTCGTCAGCCCGACAATGGGATTCACAGCAGCGGGACTGTGCAGGACTTTCACCTGCTTCCCTCTTGGCGCCCTGTAGATGGGCGAACCGCACGAGTTATGATTTTTTCAACGAGAAGAGGACTGTCGGGTTGACAGTCCTCACTCTTGTGTTGCGGAGGCTCGACTCGAACGAGCGACCTCCAGGTTATGAGCCTGGCGAGCTACCAACTGCTCCACTCCGCGATCTTAGACAGCCATTTCTGTCGTTTGCGGGTGCAAAGGTACTGCTTTTATTTCGAATGACCAAGCTTTTGACGTAAAAAGTGATGAAAAGTGGTGTTTTTTGCCCACGTGTGCAAAAAGAAACACTCGTTTTTTTGCAGATTCGTACAAAAGAATTACTTTTGCACAGCAAAAAAGCCCTATCGCTTATGCCACAACTGAAAACGCGGTTATTGCTCATTGATGTCGCCCGTCAGCTGTTTGCCCGCAAAGGCTTTGAGAACACGACGATGAACGACATCGCAGAGGCTTCCGGAAAAGGACGCCGAACGCTTTACACCTATTTTAAGAACAAGGAAGAGGTCTATTCCGCCGTCATCGACGGAGAACTCATGCGTATCTCATCGACCTTCCTCGCCGTGGCACGTCGGCAGCTGCCACCGTTGGAGAAGCTCGTGGAGCTGATTTTCGCGCATCTCAGCCTGATGAAAGAAGCCGTCGAACGCAACGGCAACCTGCGTGCCAAGTTTTTTCGGAACATCTGGCAGGTCGAGAGCGTAAGAAAGAAATACGACAAGAAGGAGCATGACATCTTCGCCAAGATCCTTGAGGAAGGGGCCGAGAAAGGTGTGTTCGAAGTGGACGACACCATGCTCTACACCGACATCATTCAGGCTTGCGCCAAAGGATTGGAAGTGCCGTATATCTTCGGACGACTCGGCATCGGCATGAACATCGATGCCACGAGACCTATCGTCACCAAGATCCTCAGGAGAGCGCTCGGCATGAATACCTACACGCGTACATATTATTAATAGCATATACATCACAAAAGCATGAAACTATTGGAAGGAAAGACTGCACTCATCACAGGTGCAGCACGAGGCATTGGCAAGGCCATCGCCCTCCGTTACGCCGCCGAAGGCGCTAACATCGCATTCACCGATCTCGCTGTCAACGAAGAGACACAGGCTGAGATCGAAGCCCTCGGCGTTAAATGTAAGAGCTACGCTTCTAACGCCGCCGACTTTGCGGAAACGGAAGCCCTGGTGAAGCAGGTGAAGGAAGACTTCGGCACCATCGACGTCCTCGTCAACAATGCCGGCATCACCAAGGACGGCCTCATGCTTCGCATGACCGAACAGCAATGGGATGCCGTCATCGGCGTGAACCTCAAATCGGCCTTCAACTTCATCCATGCCGTTGTGCCCGTGATGATGCGCCAACGCGGCGGTTCGATCATCAACATGGCCAGCGTCGTAGGTGTTCACGGCAATGCCGGTCAGGCCAACTACGCTGCCTCCAAGGCCGGCATGATCGCCCTGGCCAAGAGTATCGCTCAGGAAATGGGTCCCAAGGGCATCCGTGCCAACGCCATCGCTCCCGGCTTCATCGAGACGGCCATGACAGCCGCCCTGCCCGAAGCCGTACGCGAGGATTGGATGAAGAAGATTCCTCTCCGTCGTGGCGGCAAGCCCGAGGACGTGGCCGACGTAGCCCTCTTCCTCGCCTCCGACCTCAGCTCGTATGTCAGCGGCCAGGTCATTCAGATCGACGGCGGAATGAACATGTAGCCATTTGACAATTTCACGATTTACAAATGGACAATTGTCTCTGCAACAGGAAAATGATAAATTGTGAAATTGTCAAATTGTGAAATTGTCAAGTTATGCAGGTTCTCTACGAAGATAATCACGTAATCATCGTCGCGAAGAGCGCAGGTGAAATCGTCCAGGGCGACAAGACGGGCGACACGCCGCTCTCCGAGACGGTGAAAGCGTATATTAAGGAGCGTTACGCGAAGCCGGGGGCCGTGTTCCTCGGCGTCGTGCATCGCCTGGATCGTCCCGTGAGCGGCGTGGTCCTCTTTGCTCGGACCAGCAAGGCGCTGGCGCGACTCAACACGATGTTTGCCACACAGGCCGTCGCCAAGACCTATTGGGCACTCGTGCAGAACGCACCCCGCGAGCCCGAGGCCACCCTGACGCATTATCTCGTGCGCAACGAGAAACAGAACAAGAGCTACGCCTACGACCACGAACGTCCGGGAGCCAAGAAAGCCGTCCTCGACTACAAGGTCATCGGGCACTCCGACCGCTACCATCTCCTCGAGGTGCATCTCCACACGGGGCGCCATCATCAGATCCGCTGCCAGCTCGCCGCCATCGGCTGCCCTATCCGTGGCGACCTGAAATACGGCGCACCGCGCAGCAATCCCGATGGCAGCATCAGCCTCCATGCCCGCAGCATACGTTTCGAGCATCCCGTGTCGCACGAGGAGATCTATGTCGAGGCACCGCCGCCGAACGACGGGCCCTGGCAAGCAATCCTCACCCCCTGTGGGGATAAATGATAAATGATAAATAAGAAATAATAGATAACAAATGATAAATAAGGGATGGTAATTGGCCGGGGTAAATCAAGAAAATATACCCTAAAACGAAAAAAACTCATCAATCATCAATCATCAATCATATTTTTTATTTACCTTTGCACCCGCAAACCATTGGAGAGATGGTAGAGTGGTCGATTACAGCGGTCTTGAAAACCGCCGTACCGAAAGGTACCGGGGGTTCGAATCCCTCTCTCTCCGCAGACTAAACGCCAGGCAACAGTCTGGCGTTTCTTTGTCTGCGGCTGCGAACCGGGTTCGAACGGTTCTTTCGTCTTCGCGAAAGCGTCCCTTCGGGCCGAGCGCGAATCCCTCTCTCTCCGCCAAATAGCACAAATGGGAACCTTACGGGTTCCCATTTTTAGTATCTGATTACCAGCACCTTATTAGTTTAACCCGCTGAAAGCGAGGCTAATAAGAGGATGGACACCGCTGAAAAAATGCATACGGCATCATGGCTGGTCTTACGACATCATAAAGCCTAAATGTATTACAGGATGTATTACAACCCCGACCGACAAAATAGAATTGTAATACATTTAATGATTTTTATATGAATAAG
>JAEEHP010000173.1 GCA_016280855.1 Bacteroidaceae bacterium | reverse complement strand
TGGTCTGGTAGCTCAGCTGGATAGAGCAACAGCCTTCTAAGCTGTGGGTCTTGGGTTCGAATCCCAACCGGATCACCATTTGGAAAGGACTTCAAACGAAGTCCTTTTTCTTTTCCCCTTCACATGAAAAATTTCCGTATTTTTGCAGCCAAATTACCCCATCATGATTCAAGCGACAGGCATCCATAAATCCTACGGCAGCCTTGAGGTGCTCAAAGGGATCGACCTCCACATCGCCAAGCGCGAGATTGTGAGCATCGTCGGTGCCTCCGGCGCAGGCAAGTCCACCCTACTCCACATCATCGGAACCTTGGACAAGGCCGACCGCGGACAACTCATCATCGACGGCACCGAAGTCGGCAAACTGAGCGACACCCAACTAGCTGCCTTCCGCAACCAAAAGATTGGTTTTGTGTTCCAATTCCACCACCTGCTACCTGAATTTACGGCACTTGAGAATGTTTGTATCCCCGCCTACATCGGCGGCATGGGCAAGAAAGAAGCCTCGGAGAAAGCCCTTAAACTCCTCGATTACCTGAACCTTACCGAGCGGAAAGATCATAAGCCCTCGCAATTGTCGGGCGGCGAACAACAACGCGTGGCTGTGGCCCGTGCCCTAATCAACGATCCCGCCGTGGTGCTGGCCGACGAGCCTTCAGGCAACCTCGACTCAAAATCAGCCGAAGAGCTGCACAAACTCTTCTTCCGCCTACGCGACGAGATGAACCAAACCTTCGTTATCGTCACCCACAACCCCACATTGGCCCAGATGTCGGATCGCACCATCACCATAAAAGACGGAAAAATTTAACGCCACCTATAATAAAAAAGCACGGTTTTCGTTAACTCATAGTTATAAGAACGAAAAATGAAAAGACACATACTATTCTCCTTGTTGTTTGGCGCTGCACTCGTAATGAGCGCTAACTTTGTCCAAGCCCAAAACGCCGAATCATACGAGTCGTTGATGAAGAAAGGCAACGAGAAATACAATGCCAAGGACTTCATCAGTGCCAAGACCTACTACGAGATGGCATTGAAGCAAAAGGCCAACGACCCCACCGCCAAGCAAAAGTTGACCGAGACCGTGAAGAAAATCCAGGAAGACGGTGCCCGTCAGGAAGTGTTCTATGCCCATTTGGATGCCGGCGACCAATATTATGGCCAACAAAAATATGAAGAGGCATTGTCGGAATACGAAGCTGCATTGAAGGTCTTCCCCGAGGACAAATATGTGGGCGGCCAAGCCGAAACGGTCCGTGCCATCTTGAAGGAACGCCAAGACAAACAAGACGCCTACGACACCGCCATGAGTCTGGGCGAGAGCCTCTTGGCCGAGGACAACTTCGACGCCGCCATCATGCAGTTTGAGACGGCCAGCCAGATCTTCCCCAACGATAAGCTGCCCAAAGAGAAAACGGCTGAAGCCAGACAGAAGAAACAACTCTATAACGAGAAGGTCTCCCGTTTCGACAAGCTTGTCGAGGAGGCACGACAACTTGGCCTGCGCAAGAACTACGACGCCGCCATCGGCAAACTCGACCAAGCCTTGGAGCTCTTCCCCAATGACATCGACGCCAATGCCAAACGCAATGAATACCAAAGTGCCAAGGGCGTTGCCGACCAATACAACAGCATCATCGCAGTAGCCGACCAACTCTATGAGAGCAAGGCCTACAAGGAAGCCAAGTCACAATACCAAAGTGCACTTTCCGTGGTGAAAGGCGACGCCTACGCCACCGACATGATCGCCCGTCTCGACCCACTCATCGCCGAACAGGATGCCGAAGAGGCCGCCAGGATTGCCGCTGAGCAAGAAGCTGCTCGTCTGGCGGCTGAAGCCGAAGCCGCTCGTATCGCTGCTGAACAAGAGGCAGCACGCCTTGCCGCTGAAGCCGAAGCTGCAAGATTAGCCGCCGAGGCCGAAGCCGCACGCATCGCTGCCGAGCAAGAGGCTGCGAGAATTGCCGCCGAACAGGAAGCTGCCCGTCTGGCAGCGGAAGAGGCAGCGCGTATCGCTGCTGAAGAAGAAGCCGCTCGATTGGCCGCCGAAGCCGAGGCTGCGCGCATCGCCGCCGAAGAGGAAGCTGCCCGTCAGGCAGCCCTCGCCGCCGCTGAAGCCGAACGCCAAGCGACCATCAAGGGCATGCTCGATGCCGCTGACGCCTTGTTCGACCAACAGGACTATGCCAACGCCAAGGTCAAATACCAAGAGGTCGTGACTTTCGACGCCGGCAACGCCATAGCCACGGCCAAGATCCAGGAAATCGACGGCATCTTTGCGCAGATGGCAGCCGAACTGGAAGCCAACTACAACAAGGCCATGAGCGCTGGAAATAGCGCCTTGACCGCCGAGAACTTCGCCGAGGCTATAGCACAGTATCAGACCGCTTTGGCCTACAAGCCTGAAGACCCCACTGCCACAGCACAACTGGCCATTGCCGAGAAGTCGGAGAGAGACCGTATCGCCGCTTTGCGTAGCCAATACGAGAAGTTCGTTAAAGAAGGCGACGCCAACTTCAAGACCAACACCTTCGACAAGGCCATCGAGGCTTACACCAAAGCCGAGGAACTTGGGCTGGAGACCTACCCCACCGAGATGATTGCCCGCATCAGCGAAATCATCGAACAGAACAAACTTTATGAGCTGAACAGCGAGCCTTTGCTGTTGGCTGCCGGACAGGCCCAACGATTCGACTTCAACAAGATTGAGGTGGCCGTGCGCCGATCCAACTACATCATCATCAAGGTGCGCAACCCGCATCCCGAGAAGACCTTCCCGATGATTGTTTCCTTCGG
>JAEEHP010000172.1 GCA_016280855.1 Bacteroidaceae bacterium | reverse complement strand
TCACAGCAGCTGCAGCAGCCATCCAGGCTATTCCGCAGCCCTTCCGCAACAACATCAACTCTGTGGAAGCCCAGACTGCCATGGTGGCATGTGCAAACCTCAGCACCGTCCTGGAGGATGAGCTAAAGCCCTTCCTGCAGAACGCAACCAAGTAAAGAAGCGCACATTCCAACATACCGCAGAGCGGAGACGAGAGCAAAATCCCGTCTTCGCTATTGTGGTCTAAAGCAGAAAACAGTATTTTTTAGCAACATAATGAACAAATACTTTAGCATTTTACTACTGACAGCAGGCCTCATCAGTCTCTCTGGATGTAATGAAAGCGACCAGCTGGATGTAGAAGACATCAGCATCCCACGAGGCTATGCCCTATCGGCAGGAACCTCGACGGGATTCTATAACTCCAGCGTTGCTTACGACCAGGCTGCCCGTTGGCTGTCGGGCACCTATGCTTCACGCTTCAATGCCGGAGACCGTCTGTATGACAACGTGAAGACCTCGAATGAGAATGGTCATGGCGGTGGTCTCGGACCAGTCTATGCAGGCTACTCCTGTGGATCATGCCACCGTAATGCAGGTCGTACGGAACCAACCTACTGGACCAGCTTCAAGAATGGCAGCAACGACGGTTCCGGTCCCTATGGATTCACAGCCTCCCTCATCTACATCACCCGTAAGAACGGGACCTTCTTCCCCAACTACGGTCGTGTGATCCACGACCAAGCCATCTACGGAGTCCATCCAGAAGGTAAGCTGAAGGTGGAGATCGACTCGATGACCTTCCAATTCCCCGACGGTGAGAAATATACCCTCTGTGTACCGAAGTGGAGCATCACGGAATGGTATGCCGACAGCATCAGTCCCGATGATCTCTTCTGTACCGTCCGCGTACCCTTGCGCCACGTCGGTATGGGCCAGATGATGGCCATCGATCCCAATGAGATCGAGGCACTGGCCCGACAGAGCAACTATCCCGAATGGGGTATCAGCGGACGTGCCAACTACATCAACGAACGCGGTAAGCTCCAACTCGGACTCTCAGGCAACAAGGCACAGCATGCTGACCTGACCGTCGAACTCGGCTTCTCGAGTGATATGGGTATGACCAACAGCCGTTATCCGGAAGAGATCTGCGAAGGCCAAATGCAGATGGAAGAAGGCTCGATGATGGGCCTCTCATACGATATGCTCGACGTATCAGCCCAGGATATGGAAGATGTCGATCTCTATATGCAGGGGCTGGCAGTCCCGGCTCGAAGAAACGTGAACAATGCGGACGTACAGGCTGGCGAACAACTCTTCTACCAGGCGGGTTGTCATCTATGCCACGTCACGACCCTTCATACCAAGCCACGAGGCTCTACCCTGCTGATGGGCACCAATCTGCCCTGGCTCGGCAAGCAGACCATACACCCCTACTCCGACTATCTGCTCCACGACATGGGATCGGAAATCATGGGCGTAGGCCTGAACGACAACTTCGTCAGCGGTCTGGCCCGAGGCAATGAATGGCGTACCACGCCGCTCTGGGGTATCGGTCTGCAGAAGAAGGTGAACGGACATACCTACTTCCTGCACGACGGACGCGCCCGCAATTTCGTCGAGGCCATCATGTGGCACGGCGGCGAGGGCGAAGCCTCGAAGAACAAGTTCAAGAACATGAGTAAGAAAGAGCGCGACCAGCTCGTACAGTTCCTTTGGTCGTTGTAAAAGGTAAAAGTGAATAGTGAATAATTAAGAAATTATGATTATCAATAGAATATTGGCCATTATGATGGCGAGCTCTCTTTCAGCAACCGCTTTCGCTGAAACAGAGACAGCAGAGACAACAGCAGCGCCTGATGTGGAGAATCAGACCGAGGCATCAAAGTATAATATGGACAACGGTGTGATACCTATCGCCGACGACCGTGGTTTCACCCTACAGTCCAACGACGGCAGTTTCGTATTCAAACCCTACCTCTATATGCAGACCACCCTCAACTATCGTTACTATGACGACGAGGGACTCGACAAGGCCTATAACCAAGACAACGTGGCCAACTCTGGCTTCGCCATGCCTTACGCCATCATCGGTTTTACGGGTAAGGCCTTCGGTAAAATCGACTATAACGTGTGTGTGAACGCTGCTGCCTCAGGGGGTAACATCCTGCAGCAGGCCTGGATCGACTATGCCGCCATGCCAGAGCTGCGCTTCCGCGTGGGTAAGTTCAAGACCCCCTTCACCCACGCCTATCTGACCACCCTCGGTGAGACCCTGTTTCCCTCACTGCCCACCTCCCGCACGGCCTCAGCCATCCTGCCCTACTCCCTCAATGCCGGCACCCCAGGTATCGGCACGGGTTTTGACCTCGGTTTCGAGGTACATGGATTCATCGCCAACCGATTCGGTTATGAAGTAGGTCTCTGGAACGGAACAGGATCTGGTCAGAACAATGCCACTAAGGGTATGAGCGACGACAACCACCTGCCCTCACTGCTCTATGCAGGACGTGTCACC
>JAEEHP010000171.1 GCA_016280855.1 Bacteroidaceae bacterium | reverse complement strand
GGATTTCCGTAAGTTCTTCCGTCAGGTGCGTAACTCCGGCGCTGCACGCATCAACCTGCATCTCCTGCATCCCGGTTCGATGAAACTGGTGCATCTGTTGCCTGCGGTGTTTACGCTTGGTTGCCTGGTGCTGCTTATCCTTTTCCTCTTCGGGCTCGTATTGTACCTGGTCGGTCCTGATCACATGAACAAGGCGGTCGGCTTTGCACTCTGCGAGCTGACCCTCCTGCTGCCCTTGCTCTACGCATTGCTCATCTTCGTCGATTCCTCCATCCGCAACCGCAGTCTGTGGGTCGGTCTGCTCTCTATCCCCGCCTCCTTCATCCAGCTCTTCGGCTATGGTATAGGTTTCCTTTCCGCAGCATGGAAACGGTTGGTATTGAAGCAGAAGGCTGAAGGATTTGATGACAACGAAAGGCTGTACAAATGAACATCAAGGATCTCCCATCCGATGAACGGCCCCGTGAGCGATTGATGGAGCAAGGCGCTGAGGCTTTGTCTCCGGCTGAGCTGTTGGCTATTCTCATCGGCAGCGGCAACACCGAGGAGACGGCAGTGCAGCTGATGCAGCGTCTCTTGGGTGATTGCGAAGGGAGTTTGAAGGCTTTGAGCCGCTTGTCGTTGAATGACCTCACGAAGAACTATAAGGGTCTGGGGCCCGCTAAGGCCGTCAGCATCCTTGCAGCCTGCGAGTTGGGCAAGCGACGCATGATGGAGGCGGCTGCCGAGAAACGTAAGGTGGAGAGTTCCACTGACATCTACAATATCATGTACCCTCGGATGCGAGATCTGGCACACGAGGAAAGCTACGCGCTGTATCTGCGTACCGACAACAGTCTCGAAGGACAACCTTTCCTCATCAGCAAGGGGGGCATCGCCGGTACACAAGTGGACATCCGCTTGGTGTTGCGTGAAGCGTTGATCCGTCAGACGCCGACGCTCGTGCTCGTACACAACCATCCTTCGGGCAACAAGCGCCCTTCGCGCGACGATGACAACCTCACCGACCGCCTTTCCCGTGCCTGTCAGGTCATGAACATAAGGCTGCTGGACCACGTCATCGTCACCGATGGCGACTACTACAGCTATCGTGAACAGGGGAAGGTGTGATGGATAATGTATAATGGACAATGGACAATGGATAATGTATAATGTATAATGTATAATGGACAGTGGACAATGGATAATGGACAATGGATAATGTATAATGGACAATAAATAAATGAAAAATGGATAAGATTCAGTTAGAGGATAAGATCGTAGAGATGCTCAAGACGGTGTATGACCCTGAGATCCCTGTCAACGTGTACGACTTGGGGCTCATCTACCGTATCGAGCTGAGCGACGACCTCACGCAGTTGGACGTAGATATGACCATGACGGCACCTTCGTGTCCCATGGCCGACTTCATTGTCGAGGATGTGCGTCAGAAACTCGAGAGCATCGAGGGCCTCACCTCCGTCAACGTCAATTTGGTCTTCGAACCTGAGTGGACGCAAGATATGATGACCGAGGAGGCGAAGCTCGAATTAGGTATGCTTTGAAAGCCTTAAGGGTTACTGACATGGCCCGCAGAACGGTAAAGAACGTTAAAAAACGGGCCGACTCCTTGGCCGTAAAGCTCCTTTGTATTACTTTTGCACGCACAAGTAATACAATGTATAACGATAATATCACAGCTATGGCAACAACAACGGTAAGACGTCCAGCCTCATTCCGCTTGCGTACCGACCTGCTCGAGCGACTGAAGCGCAACGCTATGCGCGAGCATCGTACGCTGAACAATTACGTTGAGAGCGTTCTCCTCGACTTCGTGTACGACGAACCGAACGAAGTGACTAAAGCCGCCATCGAAGAGGCTCAGTCAGGACGAAATAGGAACAAAGTCTACAGCGATGTGCAAGAAATGATTGATGATATTCTTAGCGAGGAATGAAACAATTACAACCTACTACGCAATACCGCAAGGATTTGAAGCGTTATAAGAACAATCCACAGAAGTTGGCTGCTCTTGCGGAGTTATTGTTAATGTTGAAAAACGAACAACCCATTCCTGCCCGATTCAGTCCACATCTCTTGCACGGCAACTATAAAGGCTGTATGGAATGCCACATCCAGGGCGATTTCCTCCTCATCTGGTTTGACGAAACGAGCGACATCATAGAGTTAGTACGCCTCGGTAGTCACAGCGAATTGTTTGGATAAAAAGAAAACGACGATGAAACCTGTCTATTTCATATCTGACGCCCATTTGGGCAGTCGCGCTATAAAGCACGGTCGCACTCAGGAGCGGCGGTTAGTGAGGTTCCTGGACTCCATCAAGGAGAAGGCAGGAGCGGTGTATTTGCTGGGCGATATCTTCGACTTCTGGCATGAGTACAAGCTGGTGGTGCCTAAGGGCTTCACTCGTTTGTTAGGCAAGATCAGCGAGCTGACGGACCTCGGCGTCGAAGTCCATTTCTTTACGGGCAATCACGATATTTGGGCCTACGACTACCTGGAGAAGGAATGCGGGGTCGTGATGCATCGCAAACCTGTGACGGTAGAGCTGGGTGACAAAGTGTTCTTCCTCGCTCATGGCGATGGTCTTGGCGATCCCGATCCAAAGTTCAAGTTCCTGCGCTGGCTGTTCCACAACCGTGTGGCTCAGGTCCTTTTTGCCGCTGTCCATCCCCGCTGGGGCGTGGATCTCGGCCTGCGTTGGGCTGAGCATAGCCGGTTGAAGCACGAGGCCGAGGATCCCCCGACCTATCAAGGCGAGGACAAGGAACATTTGGTTTTGTATGCTAAGGATTATCTTACTAGTCATCCCGATGTCAATTACTTCGTGTTCGGGCATCGTCACATTGAGCTCGACTTGATGCTCTCCCGCACAGCCCGCGTTATCATCCTGGGCGATTGGATCACGCATTTCTCCTATGCTGTCTTCGACGGCGAACAACTGTGGATGGAGAACTATATTGAGGGCGAAACCGAGCCCTGAACCTTGGCTTAGAGCGCGATAAATCATTTATTTTTGTCGATTCCGGTATTTTTAGGGGCAGATGACTTGTCGTCTGCCTTTTTTTATGTACTTTTGCACAGATTTTAAGTAACACAATTGTCTCAATGCGACATATCATCTTCAAAAGCAGGACGCTGTTGCTCGCTATGGTGGTGAGTTTAATGGCTGGCAACGTTTTAGCACAGGTCAAGCAGGAGGGCGGGAAGCCCGCATCGGTGCCCATGCAGGGCGTTGTTCCCCAGAAACCAAACGGGCAGTCGGCAAACGAATTGTTGATTTCGGGTGTCATCAAGGACACGCAGGGTGAGACGTTGCCGGGAGCCAGCGTACGGGTTCGTGAGACGAAGGCAGGAGCCGTAACCGACAACGATGGTAAGTTCACCATCTCCGTGCCGCTTGGGCAAACCGTTACGCTAGACTTCTCCTACGTGGGTATGCAGCCCCAGTCAAAGAAGTACGACGGCAAGAAAAACTATACCAATCAGGTCATTGTGCTCGCCGAAAAGGGCGACATGGAAGAGGTCGTTGTCACGGGCCTGTTCGACTATAAGTCCTCGACCTTCACTGGCTCGGCCGTGTCCTACACACAGGAAGATCTGAAGCTGGTCAGCAACGGCAATGTGCTGAAGACCATTCAGGCCATCGACCCTTCGTTCATCGTCGATATGAACAGCATCAATGGCTCTAACCCCAACTTCATGTCTGATATCACCATTCGCGGCAAGGCCTCGTTCAGCGGCTTGCAAGGCGAATACAGCGGCAACCCCAATGCACCGCTGTTCATCCTCGACGGCTTCGAAGCTTCGCAGCAGCAGATCTTCGACCTTGACATCAACCGCATCAAGAGTGTCACCGTCTTGAAGGACGGCGCGGCAAAGGCCATCTATGGCTCGAAGGCCAGCAACGGCGTCATCGTCGTCGAGACCATTCTGCCCGAGGCCGGACGGTTGCGCATCACCTATACGGGTGACGTAAACGTGGAGGTGCCCGACCTGACGACTTACGACCTTTGCAACGCCACGGAGAAGCTGCAGGTGGAGCTGAACTCAGGGCGTTACACCGCCAATGCTCCTTATTATCAGGCGTTGCTCGACGAGCAGTACAACCGCACGGCCATCGACGTGGCCCGCGGCGTCGATACCTATTGGCTGTCACAGCCCCTGCGTTCGGGCGTCGGCAATAAGCATACGGCTTACATCGAGGGCGGCACCGAGGAGATGCGCTATGCCGCCAGTCTCATGTATAATAATGTGGCGGGCGTGATGAAGAAGTCCGACCGCACAACGCTCTCCGGCAACATCAACCTGAGCTATCGCTACAAACAATGGATGTTCCGCAACTCATTGAGCGTGAATGGCAACCGTGCTGACGATAGCCCTTATGGCACGTTCAGCGATTATGTGCGGGTGAATCCTTATTTCTCGCCCACCGACGAGAACGGCAACCTGCAGAAGGTGCTCGGAACCTTCACGCCGCCGGGCTACGGCAGCAGCTCCACCATCTACTACAACCCGCTGTACAACGCGACCATCGGCACGAAGAACTTCTCGAAATATACCGAGGTGGTTGAGAACTTCTACCTCGAATACCGCCCCATCGAGGACTTGCGTTTCACGGCGCGCCTGGGTTATATCCACAAGAACGACAAGCGTGAGGATTTCTACCCCGGCGACCACACACGTTTCAACGACTGGACGGGCGACCGCTACTTCCAGCGCGGCAGCTATGCCATCAGCAACGGCGAGAACAACAGCCTCTCGGTGGACATCACCGGTAACTACTCCCACACCTGGGACAAGCATCTGCTGCTGGCCAACGCCGCCTACTCGCTGCAGACCGCCGACGGCAGCACCGAAGGCATGACGGCATGGGGCTTCCTGAACAATCACGTTGATTACATCACTTTCGCCAAGCAGTACGCTGAAGGCGGTAAGCCTTCGGGCTCGGAGACCACGACGCGTTCGCTCGGCTTCACAGGTGCTGCCAACTACAGCTACGACGAGCGCTACCTCTTCGACGCCAGCCTGCGCTTCAACGGCTCGTCGGTCTTCGGCAGCGACAACCGCTGGGGTACGTTCTGGAGCGCCGGCGCAGGTTGGAACCTGCATAAGGAGCATTTCATGCGCGATGCCAAGTGGTTGACGTTGTGCAAATTCCGCGTCACCTATGGCCTCACGGGCAATCAGAACTTCTCGCCCTATCAGGCCAAGGCAACCTATAAGTTCTACGACAACATCATCTACGACAACATTTCGGGCGCTTACCTGATGGGTATGCCCAACCCCAACCTGCGTTGGCAGCAGACGGGCGACTTCACCGTAGGTCTTGACCTCGGACTGTGGAAACGGCTGAACGTGCGCTTCGACTACTACGACAGCCGCACCCGCGATGCCCTCATCGCCATGACGATTCCGACCTCCACGGGTTTCACCTCATATATGGAAAACCTCGGCAATGTCCAGAACCGCGGCATTGAAGCCACGGCCAACTGGCGCTTCTTCCAGAAAGGACAGTCGTACATGAGCCTCACGGGAAGCATCGCACACAACGTGAACAAGGTCACCAAGATCAGTGACGCCCTCAGCAGCTTCAACCGCGAGCAGGATGCCGAGAACACCACGTCGCCCATCATCCGCTACGAGGAAGGGCAGTCGATGAGCGCCATCTGGGCCGTGCAGTCGTTGGGCATCGATCCCGCCACGGGGCGCGAGCTGTTCCTCAAGAAGGACGGCACGACGACTTACGACTACACCACAGACGACTACATCATTGCGGGCGACTCCAACCCCAAGGTGCACGGCACCTTCGGTATCAACGGCGAGGTGAAAGGTTTCGGCGTCAGCCTGCTGATGAGCTATCAGATGGGCGGCGACTACTACAACCAGACGCTCGTGGACCGTGTGGAGAACGTGAATATCGCCTACAACGTCGATCGCCGTGTGTTCAGCGACACTTGGAACACGCCCGGTGATGTGGCGCTTTACAAACATATCTCCTCCACGCCCACAACGACTTACGCCTCGACACGTTTCATTCAGCGCAACAATATGCTCGACCTCACCAGCCTCTCGCTATACTACGACTTTAAGCATTGCGCATGGCTGCGTCGCGCCAAGCTGGAGCGTCTGCGTGTGACGGGCTACATGAACGATGTCTTCCACCTTTCGACCATCAAGGCTGAGCGCGGTCTCAACTACCCCTACGCCCGAACCTTCTCGCTGTCGGTGACGGCAACGTTCTAGAAGAAAAATATGCCACCGTGCCCCTCCCGTCAGGGAGGGAGTAATTACCGAACAAGATTTGGAAATATCAATGATAATTCACTATATATGATAAAAACACTCTTCGACAATATTATTCCCCTTTTCACAAAGGTAACCACTCCCTCCCTCACAGGGAGGGCGGGGTGGGGGTCCGCTCTTCTCCTTTGTCTGCTCATGCTAATGAGCTGCAACTCCTGGCTTGACGTCCAACCCCGCTCGCAGGTCGAGGACACCGAGCTCTTTGAAACCGAAAGCGGCTTCAAGGAGGCGCTGGCAGGCGTCTATAGCTCAATGGTCACCACGAGAACCTATGCCAAGGAGATGACCTTCGGTTTCATGGGCGTGTTGGGACGCGAGTGGGACTATTTCAGCCAGAGTCAGTACGAGGATGCCTCGGCCTACGACTACGAGGCTTCGATTCCGACGAATTACATCCGCGAGATATGGGCCAATGGCTACAGCGGCATCGCCAATGTCAACAATCTCCTGGCGCACATCGATGAGCATGAGACTCTCTTCTCACGCGACAACTACGGTGTCATCAAGGGCGAGGCGCTGGCTCTGCGTGCTTTCCTGCACTTCGACCTCCTGCGCTGCTTCGGCGTCAGCTTTGCCGTGAACCCCGATCAACCCGCAATACCCTATAGCACCGCCCTCTCGTACCGCGTGTTCCCACAGCTCACCGTGCGTGAGGTGGCCGAAGCTGTCCTCAAGGACTTGGCTGAGGCTGAGGCGCTACTCAAGGCTCACGATCCCATTGTCACGGAGCGCGAGATCACTGAATCCACCGACAACGGCTACCTCCTCAACAGGGAGATGCATCTCAACTACTATGCGGTCCGCGGTCTGCAGGCCCGAGTGTATATGTGGATGGGCGACTATGTCAAGGCACTCGAGGCAGCCAACGAAGTCATTGCCTCAGACCTTTTCCCGTGGGCTACCGTTGCCAACCTCCAAAGCGGCGTGGATCATTCGATGGTCACCGAGCACTTGTTTGCCCTGAACAACCTCACGATGACCGCCGACATCGCTGATATCTACTTCACCGATGGCACCACAAACAGTTTTGCTGTGACGCGCGATCGTCTGTTGGAATACTTCGACCGTGCCACACGTGACTACCGCTACACCTTCCTCTTCCGCAACGGCTCGGGCGCTAATGCCAGTAACCGCTACCTGCGCAAGTACGATGAGTCGGGCTCCAGCAGTGCGTTCTATCGCTACAAGATGCCGCTGCTGCGTGTGGCCGAGATGTACCTGATACGAAGCGAGGTGCAATTCCGCCAAGGGGATAATGAGGCAGCGCTTGCAACGTTGAACGAGCTGCGCGTGGCGCGTAATCTGACGCGTCTCACCGCTATGCCTGCTGATTTCATGCTCGAACTCATCCGCGAGTATCGTCGCGAGTTCCTTGGCGAGGGTCAGCTCTTCTTCTTCTACAAACGCCTCAACCGCGAGGCTATCCTCACGAACCCCGAGGTGAACATGGTTGAGGAAAAACTCTACACCTTCCCGCTGCCCATCACCGAGACTGAGGCTGCACAGAGGGAGGCGAATAAATAAAAAAAAGACCCACCCCCCTGTCCCTCCCTGTGAGGGAGGGGAGTAATTACCGGACAAGATAAAGATATATATATATATATCTATTATAGATTAATTGAACGATGAATACATATAGATACCATTTGCAAAAGTATCTACTCCCCTCCCTCGCAAGGAGGGGCAGGGGGGTGGGTCTTTTTCTGTTGCTCACCTTATGGTCATGTTCCCACGTCGATGTCCCGACTTACGACACGGAAGAAACACGTCTGAATATCTGGGTCGGCACTGCTGCAGGCATCGTTTATGAGACGACGAGCTACAACTACTCCTATGCCTACGAGGAGGGGAGCGTGACGTTCTATGCGCAGATTACCGGGCTGCCTGTGGACCACGACCGCACGTTCCGTCTTGAAGTCTTCGGCGAGGATTCGGCTGCCGTGGCACCTACCGTGCGCAGTGAGGACTTTGTGATACCGGCCGGAGCTATCGGTGGCACCTACGAGCTGCACCTCAACACGCAGCTGCTGCCCTCGTCCGACCTGTTCACCGAGCACGACGGCAAGGTGCAGTTCCGCGTGCGGCCCTCCGAAGAGTTCATGCTGGGTACGGAGAATCATCAGGCGTTCACCGTCATCGTGAAGAACTACCTCGCGAAACCCGACAACTGGGACACCGTGCCCGAGCGCAACGACATGATCATCTATTTCCCCATCTCCAAGTATTTCGGCACATACAGCCGCGTGAAGTATCAGTTCATGATCGAGCACCTCGGTCTCATCGATTTCAATATCCGTTCGAGCATGGGAGCTATCCCTGCCTACGACGAAGAAACCAACACTATCTCGGCCTCATACGCCGTGCAGCTGCAGCAACTGATGCAGCGTGCACTGCGTGAATACAACGCCACCCACGCCACCCCGCTCACCGATGAATACGGAGAGCTTGTGACCTTCTAAAGAACAGACCATTTATGCGCAGCAATTATACATTATACATTATCAATCATACATTAGCCATCGTCATCGCGATGGCGATGGGTTCCTGTTACTCCGACCACGGCAACTACGACTACCACGAGCTGGACGAAGTGCGCATTGACACGGTCGGCACAGGCATACAGGCCAGTTATGCCGTTCAGCGCTTCGACACCCTTGAGCTCTCGCCCGAAGTGTATTTTAATGGACAGCGTGTGGTTAATGAGGGCGATGCACCCCTGACTTATCAATGGACCATCTTCAGTGCTGTCACAGGCGTTGGCACGAGCAATGTCGTGGACACACTGGGTCACGAGCGGAACCTAAAAACACCTATCATTCGTACTGGCGGCAACTACTACGTGCAGCTCGTCGTGACGAATCAGAACGATGGCATCCGTCAGTTCTTCCGCGTCGGCGTCACCGTCAGCGAGGCCTTCGATGGCGGATGGATGGTCTTCTACGAACGTGCCGACCATCCGGGCTATTCCGATCTTGCCCTCGTCTTCAATCCCTGGACGAAGAACAACGTCACTGTCGATCGCGCTTACACAAACCTCTTCGAACTCACCAACGGCTCCCTCCTGCAGGGCCGTCCCATCCGCTGCTTTGACGTAGCGATGGCTTTGGGCGCCAACAACTATGTAGGCCTCTGTACCGACTACACCCTTGTCGGCGTCACTGACATCGCTATCGAACAGGCGATGGCGTTTGACAACTTCTTCAATACGCCACCGGCTAAGATGGCGCCTACGTGGTACGGCCACCATGGCAACGGCGGCGTGTCCGGTCAATGCTCCGAGGTGCTCATCAACGACAACAAGATCTATACCAACACCTATTTCAATAGCGCTTCCGGCGAACGCGAGTCGCGCTTCGGCATTCCCAAGTTCGACGATGGAGTTGGGGAGTTGGCGCCTTGGAACGCCGAGCTGCCTAACCAGTTGAATTACGGCATCGTCGTTTACGACCAGACCAACGAGTGCTTCCGCTATGCTGCCTTCGAACGTGCACAGCTCGAGGCTTTCGCGGATCAATCGCCTGCGGCTGCTTTTGATGTCAATCACACAGGCATGAAACTGCTCATGGGCGACTGGGGCGTGGGACAGCAGCGCCTGCTGCCTTACGACTACCTGCTGATGAGCAAGGGTTCGGAACGCAAGCTCGCCGTGGCCAACTTCGCCACAACGACTCCAGAGGATACACACATCGGTCTTGCCCTCTACGACTTGAATGCACTTTGTCCGAACATCGACCGCGCCACCTCCCTCGCCGCCAGCAATGTCGGCAGTTTCATCTTCTACGGCGCTGCCGACAAGGTCTATAACTTAGCCTATGACAGTGGTTTGCCCGCTACTGTGGCGTGGCAGGCTCCGTCGGCTGACGAGGAAGTCACCTGTGTGCGTATCATGAAGTACTACAATACCATCTACTCCACCTCTATGATGCCATCCTGCGACGAAGTCGTGCACATTGCCACATGGAACCAGCAGCGGCAGACAGGTCACCTCTATGAGTATCGCATCAACACCGCCAGCGGCGATCTCGACCAGTCGATGCGATATGACTACGTGATACCGGGAAAAGTGAAAGATATGGCATGGAAGTTCTCTATGAAATAGAAGGTATTCCTTATGGGCAATTATTGAATGTGCATTAAACTAAATGGAGATTATCCTATCCTAAATAATAAACAGAAACTCAATTATAACACATGTTGTCAATGAAAAAACTATTTACTACAATCGTTTGCATCGTAGCTTCAGTGGCTGCGATGGCACAGGGTGTGGTCTTCGAACCCGATGGCACGACGCTCGAGCAGGCTGCAGTCAAGGCTAAGGCCGAGAACAAGCTCATCTTCCTCGACTGCTACACACAGTGGTGCGGCCCCTGCAAGAAGATGGCCAAGGAGACATTCACCCTCGCTGAGGTCGGCGCTGTTATGAACCCCAAGTTCGTCAATATCAAGATTGACATGGAGAGTGCATACGGTGCACCGCTGGCTAAGAAACTGCAGATTCAGGCTTATCCCACCTTCGTCATCTTCAATGCCGACGCTCAGGAGATCAGCCGTTTCCTCGGCTACCACGACGCTCCCTCTTTCTTGAAGGTACTCGAAGAGAAGGGCAAGGACGACGCTTCTGCCGGTCTGAAGGCTCGTTTCGATGCCGGCGAACGCGACCCGAAGTTCCTGTATGAATATCTCGCTTCGCTCACTGCAGCCTACAAGGGCGATGAGGCCAACACCGTGGCTGAGGCTATCCTTGAAGGTAAGGAGGAGACCTTCGCTGCAGACTCCACGCTGCGCATGATTTTCTTCCGCAACATCACCAATCCATTCGCCAAGTCGTTTGTCTATACCGCCAAGCACCCCGAGGCGCTGACGGCTGCCATTGGTGAGATGCCTGTGAAGATGAAGATTCAGAACGTCCTCACCGGCTATCAGCGACAGCTCATCAACGAAGCCGACGGCACGGCGACGCTCGATCAGGCTAACTACGACCGCTTCAGCGCATTGCTCGACGAGATTGGCATGGCTGATGCCGACCACTATCGTCTGCAGACGCTCATCACGCTCGCCGAGAAGCAGAAGGACTTCGACAAGTACATCGCCTACATCAAGCAGTATCTGGCTAATCCCGCCCTCGATGCCGACGACATGCAGTTGGCTCGTTGGGTACGTCCCTTCTCAGGTCCCAACGCCAACCCGCAACATAAGGAGGAGATGAAGGCCATTCTGCGCCAGCGTCTCGACGAGATTGCTGCAGGCAAGCGTCAGCCCATGAACACTATTGGTAACATGCGCCTCTCACGTCCCACTGATGATCTCCTCCGCGTGCTCATCGATGCCATGGACGGCAAGATGCCACAGAAATAAAGATTAGAGATTAAAGTTTAAAGATCATGAAACGTTTATCATTTATCATCTATTCCTTATTATTTATTATTTCCAGTTCCTTTGCTCAGGATCAGGTTGTCACCGAGACGACGGTGAGTGACGGAGAGACTTACGTCACCCATTATCTCTATGATGCTCAGGCACGTCCTTTCCTGCTGCTCACCGATGATCTTTCGATGCAGTTCTACAGCTATGACGAGGCTGGCAACGTAGCAAAGCAGGAGTACACCGATTTCACCAATCCCAACCTCGACCGCATCTATGTCTATACTTATAATGAGGCAGGACAGATAGCCATCGATGAGGAGTTTGCCGGAGAACGTTCACTGGGAACTACCACCTACACTTACGACGAGCATGGTCATATCATCACGATGCTTAACTCACGTGGCGGATTACCTATCAACCGTCGCAACACATACGACGATCAGGGCCAGCTCATCAAAGAGGAAACACTTCATCCTATGAATGCCTCGGCTGTGATGGCAGCCACAGAGTATTTCTATGACAACGGTCTCGTCGTCAAGGAGGTTCATTATTCCAGCGATATCATCTCATTCATCATCGAAAACACCTACAACGAGGCTGGTCAGCTCATCAAGAGTGTCACCTCCAAGCCTGTGGAGAGTGAGGAAGAGACTGAGGAAGAGCAGGAAGTCGTCTTCGAGGTGACGTCCACCACGACTTATGCCTATGCCGACATCGATGTGTCCCTCGCACCGCTTAATGTTCAGGCTGTAGCCGGAGACGGTAACACGGTTGTCGTCACGTGGGAAGGCACGGCGAACAGCATCGTCGTCGATGGCAAGTTCTACACCGCAACCGGCAACAGCTTCACCACTCCTGTGCTCATCGATGGCACCTACACCATCTACGTTGTCAACAACGGTAATGCCACCGCTTCCGAACCCATTGATGTCGCTGACAATACGAAGGTTGGCGTCAGTGACGTGCATCTCAACGGTGAGGTGACGGCATCGATTGTGATGGAGGAGAACCGCGATGGCGAAATGGTGCCGGTTACTTACTATAATATCCCCGTGGCTTGGACGCTGCCCAATGGCGCTAAGCCCACCGGCTACCGCATCTATTACAACTCGACTTACTATGTTGATGTTGAGGACGGCACGCTTCGCAGCTTCGTCATCCCGGCCAAGAACGTCACCAACTGGAGCATGGCCACGATGTCCGTTGTCACGTTGCCCTTCGTCATTCGCGTCGTAGCAATCTACGAGACGGGTGAGATGGAACCGGCCAACCTGCTGGAACTCGACACCGAGGCTATCCTCGAACTGTCCGTTCAGGCTCCACAAGCCAACGCTGCCTCCACAGAGGTTTACACGCTCGATGGCATCCGCATGCCTTCACGTGACAACCTCCGTCCCGGCACCTACGTCTTCCGCAACGGCAAGGTTGCCCGCAAGGTGCAGACGCGATAAGCTCGTTTGAGTACCCGAAAACAATAAGGGCTGTGTCCGTTGTGACACAGCCCTTTCTTCGTCAGAGAAATGATGATTAAGCCTTGACGCGGCCGAGGTAGCTGCCGTCGCGGGTATCGACCTCGACGATCTCGCCTTCGTTGATGAAGAGAGGCACGCGGATTTCAGCGCCTGTCTCTACGCGGGCAGGCTTCAAGGTGTTCGTGGCGGTGTCGCCCTTCAGACCGGGTTCGGTCCAGGTGATGGCCAGCTTCACCTTCACGGGTACGTCGGCATAGAGGACGGTCTCAGTGGAGGCGTCGGTGACAACCTCGACGTTCTCGCCTTCCTTCATGAAAGCGACGCCGTTGATCTGGTCCTTGGGAATGGGAATCTGCTCGAAGGTCTCGTTGTTCATGAAGATGTAATCCTCACCTTCCATGTACAGGAACTGGTAGCTGCGACGTTCGACGCGGACGTCCTCGAGTTTCTCGCCGATGTTGAAGCGACGTTCCAGAACATTGCCGCTGACCACGTCCTTGAGGGTCGTGCGCATGATGGTGTTGCCCTTGCCAGGCTTCACGTGCAGGAAGTCGATGCAGAAATAGAGCTTGCCATCCATGCGGATGCAGGTGCCCTTCTTGATGTCTTGTGAGTTAATCATACTTTGATGCTGTAAAAATGGGTATTATTAAATGTAAAATGGTTCTTTAACCTCGTTTTCGGGCGCAAAGGTAATGAAAATAAGCGAAAATGAGCAAAAGTTTTAAGAAAATCTTGCGAGAATGAAAAAAAGTATCTACTTTTGCAGCCCGTTAGCCCACTATCGCAACAAATATAAAGATATAAAGCAATGAAAAGAACATTCCAGCCCCACAATCGCAGAAGAAAGAATAAGCACGGTTTCCGTGAACGTATGCTAACCGCTAATGGCCGCCGCGTGCTCGCCGCACGTCGTGCTAAGGGTCGTAAGAAGCTCACTGTTTCCGACGAACGTCACGGTAAGTAATTCTTTCCATGGCCCGTTGACGACAGCATAATCGCCCGCGAGGCCGACAGCCAGACATGAGGCGCAGACGGATGCACCCACAGGGGTTTGCGTCGTCTGTGCCTTATTCTATTTAAACCTTTCGCTATGGGATTTTTCAAGAAGATCATGAGCCCGATTGTTTGGGGCAATATCATCGCCATCGTGGTCGTGGCGGTGTTGGTGTGTATGCTTGCCCTCAAGGGCATCGACGTCTATACTCACCACGGCGAGTCCATAGAGGTCCCCGCCATCGTCGGTATGCAAGAGAGCGATGCCCAGTACACCTTGCAGCGATTGGATTTAGTCCTGGTCAAAGCCGAGACTGGCTACGACAAGAGCAAACCCACGGGATGTGTGCTCGCGCAGAACCCGGAATCCGGCACGAAGGTCAAGGCCGGGCGACAGATATACGTGACCATCAACGCTTCCGATTCTCCTACCCGGGCATTACCTGACATTGCCGACAACAGCTCACTGCGTGAGGCGCAGGCCAAGCTCAAGGCTATGGGCTTCAAGCTCGGCCCCGTGGAATACATCCCCGGCGACAAGGACTGGGTCTATGCCGTCAAGTGCAGGGGCAGATTCGTCTATTCGGGTGAACAGGTACCCACCGACGTGCCGCTGATCCTGCAGGTCGGCAATACCTCGTCCATCGAGGCCGAGGAGGAGATGCTCGATTCGCTCGATGACTTCGACATCGGGGACATCGACGATGAGGCTGTCGGAATCGACGAGATCTTTGACCTATGATGGACGATGACGAACTGATCGTTGACGACGATGCGTTGGAGCTCGACGACGAAGGGCTGGAGGCAGCCCCCGACGGTACGCTCTATGAGCATCGTCGTGTTGTAGCCGACAAGGGGCAAACGCTGCTGCGCGTCGATAAGTTCCTGATGGAACATCTGCGCGACACCAGCCGGGCACGCATTCAGCGCGCTGCTGAAGCCGGTTGCATCCATGTCAACGATCGTCCTGTCAAGAGCAACTATCGCGTCAAGCCTTTCGATGTCGTCACCCTCATGCTCGACCATCCGCGTTTCGAGACGGAGGTGACGGCGGAGGACATACCGTTGGACATCGTCTATGAGGATGACGACCTACTCGTCGTGAACAAACCGGCAGGCTTGGTCGTGCATCCCGGAGTGGGCAACTATACAGGAACATTGGTCAACGCCTTGGCTTGGCACTTGCGCAACGACCCTAAATACAACCCCAATGACCCTAACGTGGGTCTCGTTCATCGTATAGACAAGGACACGAGCGGCTTGCTCGTCGTGGCGAAGACACCCGAGGCAAAGACACATCTGTGCCATCAGTTCTTCGTTCATTCCACACGTCGCCAGTACAACGCCCTGGTATGGGGCGGCTTCGAGACAGAGGAGGGTAGGATAGAGGGTAACATTGCCCGCGACCCTCGCGACCGTCAGCGCATGACGGTGTTCCCGCCTGCGAGCGAGGTGGGTAAACCCGCCGTGACACACTGGCGGGTCATTGAAGCCTTCGGACCGGTGACGTGGGTCGAATGTATCCTCGAGACGGGCCGCACCCATCAGATCCGGGCCCACATGAAGTCGATCGGGCATCCCCTCTTTGCCGACGAGCGTTATGGCGGCATGGAGATTCTTCGCGGACAACCTACGGCGGCATACAAGGCTTTCGTCCGCAATGCCTTTGAGCTCTGCCCACGGCAGGCACTGCACGCCCGCACACTCGGCTTTCAGCATCCGCGGACTCACGAGGATCTGTTCTTTGAGAGCACGTTGCCCGAGGACTTAACACGAGTAACTGAAAAATGGCGCTCTTACGCGCGTACATTATTATAAAATAATACATGGATAAGAAAAAAGTGATAGCCATCGTCTGCGGTGGCGACAGCTCTGAGCACGACGTGAGCATTCGTAGCGCACAGGGCATCTACAATTTCATTGATAAAGAACGCTTCGAACCGTTCGTCGTCGAGCTGAAAGGCACGACGTGGGAGGCTCATCTCGAAGGCGACAAGCGCTCCAAGGTCAGCCGCGAGGATTTCTCCTTCAAGGTGGGACGGCGCACGGTGCATCCGGATTTCGCCTACATCACCATCCATGGAACGCCTGGCGAGGACGGGATCCTTCAAGGCTATTTTGACCTCATCCGTATGCCTTATTCGACCAGCGATGTTCTCGTCGAGTCAATGACATTCAACAAGTTCACGTTGAACCAATACCTGAAGGGCTTCGGCGTCAGCGTCTCGGAAAGTCTTGTCGTGCGCAAGGGCAACGAAGACCTCGTCACGGACGACGAGATCATCAACCACATCGGTCTGCCTTGTTTCGTCAAGCCTAATGCCGGCGGTTCGAGTTTCGGCGTGACAAAGGTGAAGACGCTCGAGCAGCTGCGACCCGCCATCGCCCTGGCTATGGGCGAGAGCGATGAGGTGATGGTCGAGGCTTTCATGCCGGGCACCGAGCTCACGTGCGGTTGCTACAAGACCGCTGCCGGAGAGCATGTGTTCCCGGTCACGGAAGTCGTCACGCACAACGAGTTCTTCGACTACGATGCCAAGTACAACGGCTCGGTCGATGAAATCACGCCTGCTCGCATTCCCGACGACTTGCGCGACCGTGTGCAGGCACTCACCTCGGCCATCTACGACATCCTTGGCTGCTCGGGAATCATCCGCATCGACTACATCGTCACGAAGGTGACAGGCGACGACGGCAAGGAACGCGACCGCATCAACATGCTCGAAATCAACACTACGCCAGGCATGACGGCCACCAGCTTCATCCCTCAGCAGGTGCGTGCCGCCGGTCTCGACATCAAGGATGTGCTGACCGATATTATTGAGGACAAACTATAGTCGGATCGTACTGAGACAACAATATACCCTATCATAGATGAAAGAACAACAACATGCAAAAGATATCGCTCCCTCCCTCATAGGGAGTGCGGGGGAAGAATCTTCCTTCAACGATATTCGCCCTTATCTGCCCGAGGAACTGCCGCAGGTCTTCGACGAATTGATGGCTGACGAACAGTTCGTTCAGGCGGTGAGCCGCGTCATGCCCGATGTGTGCGGGAAGATGAAGGCTTTCCTCAAGGCTAACGAAGGAACGTCGTTCACCAATCTCGACGTGCAGAAAACGTTCATCTATCCCTTGGTGCAGCATATCATTGCGACCTGCACGCAGGGTATCGATCTCAGTGTTCCCGAGCATCTCGACCGTCAGCAGCCGCACACCTTCATCACCAATCACCGCGACATCGTCCTCGATTCGGCCTTTCTCAGCTTCCTGCTCGTCGAGAACCAGTTCCCCACCACCGTGGAGATAGCCATCGGCGACAACCTGCTCATCTTCCCGTGGATCAAGAAATTGGTGCGCATCAACAAGTCGTTCATCGTGCAACGTTCACTCTCGATGCGCGAGATGCTGCGTGCCTCGCAGACCATGAGCCGCTACATGCATTACGCCATCGCCGAGAAGCACGAGAACATCTGGATTGCGCAGCGTGAGGGCCGGGCCAAGGACAGCGACGACCGCACACAGGACTCCATCCTCAAGATGATGGCGATGGGTGGCGAAGGATCCATCATCGACCGCCTGCGTCAGCTGCATCTCACGCCGATGGCACTCAGCTACGAGTATGACCCCTGTGATTATCTTAAAGCCAAGGAGTTCCAGCAACGCCGCGATATTCCCGACTTCAAGAAGAGCAAGGCCGACGACCTCGCCAGCATGCAAACGGGCATCTTCGGAGCCAAGGGACATATCCATTTCGCTGCAGCACCCTGCATCGACGAGTGGCTCGACACCCTCGATCCCGCCACACCTAAGCTTGAGATCTTTCCTCTCATTGCCCGTCACATCGACCAGGAGATCCACCGCAATTTCCGCCTTTATCCCTCCAACCTCATCGCCGCTGCTCTCCTCACCTCTACCTCTGCGTCGAGTGTTTCATCCGATCGGTTCTCCCCCGCCGACCTCTCCGCCTTCGAGGACTACCTCCAGCAGCGTATCGCCCTCGCAGCTAACGCCTTGCAAGCCGAAGGTCTGCAGCCTGATCCCGCTTTCCTCCGCGAACGTCTCCTCACCATGTATGCCAATCCCGTCTTCAATCAGGAGAAGGCAAAATAAAGCATTATGCGAAGCCGCTACACATCCTGCATCCTGCATTGCGCATTGGCCCTCGTCGTGGCGATGGCCATCGTCTCTTGTTCCGATGACAACGAGCCCTACCCCTCGCTCATCACCGAGATGGCGATGTCGTCCAGCGACGCCAAGTGCATCTTCTCCAGCTTCACGACCGACGACGGCCACACCTTCCAGATAACGAACCCCTTGAAAGGTCCTACGCCCAACGTGCGGTGGCGTTTCATCTGCGGCTATGTCAAAGAGGATGAGCAGCAAGCGCGCGTCTATACGTTCATCAAAGTACCTCTGCTGTCAGACTTCAGCAGCTACGATAATCCGCGTCGCGACCCTACGGGATTAGCCAGCATTTGGAAAAGCCGGGGATACATCAACCTCCATCTGTTGCCCAAGACCCAAGGCGGCAAACAGGCTTGGGGCTTCTTACGCGATTCCGCCCACGTCAACGGCGCAGGCGGAACCAATTATTACCTTTCGCTCAGCCATTATCAGCTGGACGATGCTAAAGCTTACACGGAAGATCTCTTCGTCGGCCTCGATCTCGACTCCGTGGCCGTGTCACGCACAACCTCCGACAGCCTCATCTTCTCCCTCCGCACCTTCGAAGGCACACGCTCCTGGACTTTCAACGCCCAATAGTTTAAGTTTCAACTTTCAACTTTCAACTTTCAACTTTCAACTCCCTTCCCGTACAGCACGGGATTGGTGCTCGGGTCGTTGTACATCTTCATCTGTTTGTACACCTTCATCCATTTGCGCCCTGCGGCGAGGTCATCGAGCAGTTGGTCGATGGCAGTTGAGAGATCCTCTTGCTGTTCGAGCAGCACATCGAGTTTCTTCTGGCAGGCTGCACGGTGTTCCTCCGAGGCATCGGTGCGCTGCGTCTGCTCCTTCATGTGATAGATCTTCAGCGCTAAGATGCTCAAGCGGTCGATGGCCCATGCCGGGCTTTCGGTGTTGATTGTAGCTTGGAACTGCGGTTCCACGTCGTGGAAGCGGGTGTAGAAATAGCTGTCGATGGTTTCCACCAGATCCGTGCGCTCCTGGTTGCTGCGGTCGATGCGGCGTTTCAGTGCAAGCGCTGCCACGGGATTGATCTCCGGATCGCGGATGAGGTCTTCCAGGTGCCATTGCACCGTGTCGATCCAGTTCTTCAGATACAGGTCGTGCTCGATGGCGCCTTCGGCGTAGGGATTATGAATGGGGGCATCCACGTCGTTCGTGACGTGGTAATCGCGGATAGCCTTCTCGAAGATAGGCCAGGCTCTTTCGGTGAATGTCATACTGATAAACGTTGGTTAGTACCTGCAAAGTAAACGCTTTTTGCGGAATATACCAAGAAAGAGACCTAAACAAAGGTTAAAATTGATGATTTATAAGGTATAGTAGCGTGAAAAGTGTTACTTTTGCACCCAATAACATAGTTATTGCGCCCAAAAGCTGACTAACACATTATCATAATGAAGAGATTTTCCCTTTCTTTCGTCATGCTGATGCTCGTCGCATCGGCAGGTTTCGCACAGCGTTTCACCGACCGTCTCGACCGTGGCCTCGTCGCTCAGAAGGTCTCTGGCGGTGTCTATCTTTCTTGGCGTGTACAGGCCGAGGAGTATTTTGATGTCACCTACAACGTCTATCGCGATGGCTCACTCGTCAACGACGAACCGCTCGAAGCGTCCAACTTCAGGGACACCGGCGGCACAGCCTCCAGCACCTACACCATAGCTCCCGTCATCCGCGGTCAGGAAGGCGCCCAGTGCGCCCCGGCCACCGTATGGGCTCAGAGCTATCTCGAAATCCAGCCGAAACACGAGGGCATCAAGAGCACGCTCGTGCCCAACGATGCCTGCTGCGCCGATGTCGATGGCGACGGACAGGTGGAGATCCTCATGAAGTACGACAACCTGACCGAGATGCAGCAGTCCTACCCCAAGAATGGTCCCAAGATCGATGGCGTGGACACCAAGGAGTACAGCATCTTCGAGGTGTTGAAGCTCGACGGCTCGCGACTCTGGTGGGTCAACTTCGGTCCTAACATGGGCGACTTCCAGAACAACGAGCAGAACATGGTTGCCTACGACTGGGACGGCGACGGGCGCGCAGAGGTCATCATGCGTGCTGCCGACGGCACCGTCATCCATAAGGCCGACGGCTCCACTTACACCGTGGGCAACGCCTCCGTCAATGTACGCGCTGCCACGGGTGGCGGCACCAACTGGTTCGTCACCACCGACGGCGAATACCTTGTTTATATGGATGGCCTCACGGGCGAACCCTACCAGTGCATCCCCTATCCCCTCAAGCGCCTCGAGTCCAACGAAAATGATCTCAACCGCGCATGGGGCGATGGCTACGGTCACCGCTGCTCGAAGCATTTCTTCGGCGCACCCTATCTCGACGGTCGCCGCCCCAGCATCTTCCTCGCTCGCGGTATCTATACGCGTCATAAGATGATTGCCTACGACGTCGATCCCAGTTCCCACTCACTCAGCGTCCGTTGGCGTTGGAACTGCAACACCAATGGCCCGTGGAAGGGACAGGGTTTCCACAACTTCGGCATCGCTGATGTCGATTGGGACGGTCGCGACGAGATCGTCTTCGGCTCCATGGTCATCGACGACAATGGCAAGGGACTCTCCACCACCGGATTAGGTCATGGCGATGCGCAGCATTGCAGCGACTTCAACCCCTATGTCCATGGACAGGAGATATATGCTTGCTTAGAGGATAACCCGGGCAACAACTACCGCGATGCCACCACCTCCAAGATCTACCACCGCTGCATTGCGGGCAACGATGATGGTCGTGCCATTGCCGGCAACTTCACCAATTCCTACCCCGGCGGCTTAGGCTGCTCGGCGCGCGAGGGTGCCATCAGCACCATCACCGGCGAGGCTGTCAGCGGACTCGGTACCACGGGCGTCAACACCAACTTCCGCATCTATTGGGACGGCGACCTCTGCTCCGAGACCTTCAACTACCTCGATGGCAAGAACACCGCGGGCTGCGTCGCCAAGTACGGCTCGTGGTCGCCCATCTACACCTTCGAAGGTTCATTGACCAACAACGACACCAAGGGCACACCGTGCTACCAGGGTGACATCCTCGGCGACTGGCGCGAGGAGATTATCATGCGCACCGCAGCCAACAATATCCGTATCTACACCACGCCCACCGTCACCAAGTTCCGCGTGCCATCGCTGTGGTACGATCATCAGTACCGAAACGCCATGGTCTGGCAGATGTGCGGCTACAACCAGCCGCCTCACACCAGCTATTTCCTCGGTCAGCTGGAGGGCATCACCGTGGCTCCGCCGCCACTCACCATGACCGACCGCATCGAGACTACGTCAGTCAGCTCTTCCTACGATGGTCAGCAACTCATCGTCTGTCCTGATGGCGACGGCAGCGCAAGCATCGACGAGGGAGCATCTCCGGCCGTCCTCTTCTTCAACGTCAACACGTGGGTACAGGGCACCGCTGCCAGCGAGAGCACCAATGCCAATCCTACGATTAAATACACCACCTACACCTGCAACGTCACGGGCGGCGGTCTTGCCGGCGAGGCACGCCTCGTCAAGCAGGGCGACGGCATTCTCAATCTGCCGAAGGCTGACTTCACCCACACGGGCAACACCGACATCTGGGCCGGCGTTGTCAACTTCGACGGCACCATGAAGGAGTCGCCACTGTGGCTCAACCGCTTTGCCGAACTCAACTCCAACGGCGGCGAGTTCCACAGCATCAAGGCCGACTACGCCTCTGTCATCCGTCCTGGCGGTGCTAATGCCAAGGGCGAGATCATCGTGGGCGAGCTCTCCCTCGGCTTCGGTTCGCGCGTCGTCGTCGATCTCTACAGCGACGGCATTGCCTCCGACTGCATCCATACCCAGTCCATCAAGATCGAGCGTAAGACAGGCAACGCCTGGACCTCGGCTGGTCCTCCCTACCTCATGCCCGTCATCGAGCTGGTGGGACATCCCGCAGCAGGTCAGAGCGAGATGGCTTCCGGCAAGTATGTCATCGCCGACTTCAGCCAACTCGAAGGCAGCATTGATAACCTCATCATCGAGGGTCTCGAGACCACCAAGAAGAACGTCATCGTCGAGGACAACAAGGTCATCGTCGAGATCGTCGGCCTCCGCGGTCCCTCCACCGTCACGTGGAATGGCGCTTCCGGCAACAAGTGGGACTACGGCGAGACGGCCAACTTCCTGCTTGACGGTCAGAGCGATCCTGTCACCTTCGTTGCGCAGGACAATGTCGTGTTCAATGACGATGCTACGTCGAGGACTGTCAGCATCTCCGGCAGCGTACGTCCGGCTTCCGTCACCGTGAACAACTCGGCCGGGGCTTACGTCTTCAATGGCTCGGGTGCCATCGAGGGCACGGCCAAGTTCATCAAGGAAGGCACGGGCATGGTCACCATGAACAATGCCAACACCTACACCGGCGGCAATGCCCTCAAGGGAGGCACCGTCAAGGTCAGCCAGCTCTCCAACCAGTACAGCGCATCGGGCAACCTCGGCGGCGTCACCACCAACCCCAACCTCTTCACGATGGAGAACGGTGCCGTGCTGCAGACAACAGGTGAGGTGGAGCAGGGCTCTCCCATGAAGATGGTGGGCGACGAGGGCGGCGTCATCAACAGCAGCGCCGACTTCCGCATGGGCGCTGCCCTCTCGGGCACAGTGCTCACCAAGAAAGGTAATGGTGCGCTCTTTGTGACCAACGGCAGCTCGCTGCAGCGCATGATCGTCACCGCAGGTGGCGTGGCACAAACCAGCAACGCCGCTTCCGTCATCGAGATGCAGGGCGGTACCATTTGGGACGATGCGCAATGCACGACCCACGAGATCAATGTGCCCAAGAACAAGAAAGCCACGTGGCAACTCAGCTACTCTAACTACACCGCCTACTCCAACAAGATCACCGGCGAGGGCGAGCTCACCATCGTGCCGCGCAACACCGTCAGCCGTGTGCGTATCACTGGCGACTGGAGCAAGTTCGAGGGCACTATCAAGCATACGACCTCCAACATCTGGTTGCCGCTCGACATGAGTGGTGGCATGCCTAAGGGCACGCTGTTCATTGATGCCGACTGCGGCGTGTGCAACACCGCTAAGGAGTTCACCGTAGGACAGCTCACCGGTAAGGGAGCCCTCGTACAGGCCGGACCGGACTTCAAGAGTCAGAGTGCCGTTAGTGGCAACAACACCTGGAACGTTGGTAACAGCGATGGCAATAACTTCACCTTCGACGGCATCTTTACCGACGGCGGCGGTTCCAACAAAGTCATCTTCAATAAAGTAGGAACGTGCAAGATGACCGTCAGCGGCAAGAGCGACCTCTCGGGAGCCGTCACCGTCAAGGCCGGCGAGCTGTGTCTCAAGGCGGGTGCTACGCTCGGCTCAGGAGAACTCACCGTCAACAGCGGTGCCACCCTGTCGGGTGTCACGGGTAATTCCAACGACCTCAACAATTCCAGCATCTCCATAAAGACTGGCGGCACACTGCAGGTCGGCTTAACACCGACGGCCCTCTCCGGCGTCATGCGCTGCGGCGGCAAGAACGTCACCATCGCTCGTGGTGCTTACCTCAGCATCGGCGTACTGCAGGGAGCCAATGGCAGCTCCACGGGTTGCACCACGCTGCAGAACATCGGCCGTCTCACCATGAACGGCACCATCCGTCTGCATCTCTCGTCCACCATTGGTGATGACATCGCCGAAGGCGACCATATCGAGCTGTGGAACCAGGTCACCACCGTCGTCGGTACTCCTGTCCTCGATCCCGAATGCTTGGTCATCGACGAGGCGAAGGGCCTCTACTGGGATACTACCGACCTCGCGAAGGGCATACTGCGTGTCACCAAACAGGTTCCTGACGCCATCCGCTCCCTCAACGGCTCAACCTCCAACGATGCCACCTACACCCTCGACGGACGACGCACCAACGATACTCGTCGCGGCGGCATCTACGTCGTAGGCGGACGCAAGGTGCTCATCAAATAAGCCTACGGCTAATCGTACTGTGCTTTTGGTCTTGTGCCTGAGAGCAAGCTCTCGCATAGACCAAAAGCACAGTACGATTTCATTCTGAAACTCAGCCATCATGGTGGCAAAAACACCGCACTTCGTGCTAAAAAAGTTTCGGCTCTGCCTCTGCGACCTCCATAATCACAGCCTTGCGTAGCGCTGTGATTATCCGCGAACTCACGCGGCAGCGTCAACTGCAATGAACTCCTTTCCTCCAAAACCTCAAAAATCTTCGCGTCTCCGCGTCTCCGCGTTGAAAGACACTCAACACTTCACACCGCAGGACAAGTTTTTATTGTTTTTGTACCCGTCATAGGCAGCCGCTAATAGACATTTCGTCTATGTATAAGCCTGTTTAATGATTTTTAACTGAATAAAGAGTGGCAATGCTACACTTTATCCGTACCTTTGCCGCGATTTAGCGGCATATACATATAATAATGTACGCGCGCAAGCAATAAATTAACTAACAACTCTAATTCATCCAATAATTAACTAACAATCAAGACGAAGAGATACGCTCTTCTTTTGAAGACAAGATATGAATGCGCTTTCGTTAAATAGCTTATGGTCCTATATTCAGAGCCTGACACTGACCACCAGTAACAAGAAGTGGCTGGCTGACCATTTGTATGAAGCTATAGAAGCAGAGGAAAATGAAACTAAGGTTTTAACAGGAATAGAATACAATATGAAAGCCATAGACCAGTTATCTCCTGAACTTAGAGAAATCATAGGATTTGCAAAGCCCGTAGAGCTGATTGACGACGATATCAATGGCGGCAGCGCAAGAGATGAATATCTAACTGAAAAATATGCTTTATGATGCGAGTGTTTCTCGATACCAATATTCTGCTAGATATCATTGAAGAGCGTCAGACATTCGTGCTCGCCTCCGCAAATGTATTTGATTTAGGCATCAAGGGCCAAATCCAGATGGTTGCATCGCCTTTGACCTTTGTCAATTGCATATATGTTGCAAGAAAGAATGTTGGCTATCAAAAGGCATTTCAAGGGATGAAATTGTTGAAACAATTTGTTGCAGTCGCTACGATGGACGATAAACAAGTGTCAAGCGCCTTGGAAGGTGATGTGCCTGATTTCGAAGATCGACTGCAGTTCGAGGCTGCAGTGGCAGCACAATGTAATGTCATTGTCACAAGAGATAAGAAAAGGCATTTCCCACAAGGCCATATTCCCATTCTCTCTCCTGAGGAGTTCCTTAATGAATTTAAATAACCCCATCTCTATAATTCACAACTTTAATTCACTCAATAATTAACTAACAAACAAACAAATGAAAAGAAAATTACTTTTCGCTCTCTTCAGTCTCGTGATTGGGGGGGGGAATTTGTGGGCGCAGGGAACATGGACGGCTCCTGCTGTACCCGGTGCTGATTTGTCATCTTTAGATGGTAACACAAACTATTATCTTTACAATGTAGGCTCTGATGCCTTCGTTACCTATGGAATGTCTTGGAATACAAATGCTATTGCAAGACGTTTAAGCTCTGGTGATCAAGCAGAATCTCCTATTCATGCGATGACTGCTACCAACCCTTCTGCAGGAACAGCCAGATTCCACCTGAATGATGTAACTGCAGATAAATACATCGGTACCAATCAAGGCAATTGTGATGTCTGGGTTGATTTCGGCAGTAATTATGACTGGACTTACGCAGCATCAGAAAGTGTTTCGGGTGCTTACACGCTGACCATGGGTGGCAATAAGTTGGATGTATCCTGGGCTTATGGAGGTCACCTCACAACAACTGGCGGCCAAGGGTTCTATGACTGGGCACTCATTCCTGTGACAAGCATTACGGATGGCAGTTACGCCAAGTACAAGGAACGTAAGCAGATGTATGCAGTCTATCAGGCACTTGTTGCAGCAGGCGTAGTATCGTCATATACATCAGCCTTGGAAACAGCCAATAACGTTTATGTCAACAGCTCCGCAACGGTATCTGATCTGCGTTCAGCTACACGCACGCTGATCAATGCCGCAGCAGAGGACATTGCTTCCTCCATCAATGGCAACTCACTGTTCGATGATGCCGATATGTGGGGCAACCAAGCTATCACCACATGGACTTCTACTTCTCCTTCTAATAGCGATGGCGGAGAATATGAGACTTATAATGTCCATTACGACTTTAACCAGACGCATGATGTTCCTAATGGTACATATAAGATTGTATTCCATTCTCTCTTCAGAAATGATGGAGGTGGCACCGCCCCCCGTATTGTTGTGACCGATGGCGAACTGGATGGTGGCGGAACAACGGCGTCTGCAAATGTACCTTTGTTCACCTCGCTCTCATTTGGCCCCAATGTAGATAATAATAGTGGTGGCGCTATTACCGGTACAGACAAGAAAAATGGATATTACAGCGACTGGGTGCAAAATGGCGGTGTTTGGATACCTAATGGCCGCCGTTCTTCTGCCGATGCACTTGCCCACACAAATGCAGTCGCTGAAGTTGACAACTTCAAGGTAACAAAAGGAAAGATGAATATCCGCTTGATTATTGACCAAAACAGTCAGTGGGTAAATTTCCAAGGCTTTGACATTATCTTCTACGGCTCGACGACAGGTAAACTCTATCGCGACTTAGCCGCTTTGCTTGCCACAAGCTCAGAGTATTCTTCTGAAGCTATGGGAACGACAGAAGCATCTGAAATCAGCCGTGTGCTTTCAGCTTATGCAAGCTATACAAAAAGCAATAGCGAGAGTGAGCTGGAAGCAGCTGTTGCCGATGTAACTTCTGTTAATGCTGCAGCAGCCGCAAGCATAGCCCGTACTGCCCATGTAACGGCTATTACCTCCAACAACGGTGACATCACCTCGCTCATCAACGGTACGTTTGACACCAATGCTGATGGTTGGACAGGTTATACGGGCCGTCCGGATAATCTTGGTCGCAGCTGGCGTGGTGAGGGCATCAATCCTTTCATTGAGAGAAATGCTGACGGCACGATGACTACGACAGTGGCTAACATGCCTGCTGGTACGTACAAGGTTGTCGCTGCTGCTCGTACATACGCTGGTGGTAAGCTGAAGGCACAGGTTGCTGGTGGCGAATACGGCGCAGAACTGACGGGCACAGGAGATGCTGCTCCTGCTGCGGGCACAATGGAAATCAACACCAATGGCGTTGAGATGCCGTACAGCAGCCTCGGTGGCTTCACAACTGTTGATACTGGTCACAACTGGCACTGGATTACAGCAACGGGTACCCTTGCTGCTGATGGCGACCTCGTCATCAATATCACCACAACAGGTAATAGCTGGATGGCCATCGACGACGTGCATCTCTACTGCACAGAGCTGGATGGGACAAGCTACACGAAAACCTTACCGACTATCAGTGCCAATACCGATCTCAGCAGCTATGCTGATGGCAGCGTCATAACCTGTGATATTGCTGTTAGCAATCCCAATGCTATGATGTATTCGTCAACTGGTTATAACGTCACTACGGCAGCTGGATCAAGTTTAAATAACTACCTATATAAGAAATCTGGTTATGGTGGCGCATTTCAAGCAGATAATGTTGTTTTGTATGATGGTACAGCGTATGAAACTCCGTCCAATAATAAAGGTATATATTTCAACAATGCAACGCTCTATCGTAACATTCCTGCTAATACTTGGTGTACACTCGTTGTTCCTTTTTGGCCAAAAGATAGTCGTCTGACAAGGATGTATCCCTCTGAACTGTCCGATGCGGGTGTACTGACTTTCAGTACGGCTACCAATTCTACTTGGGATTCCAATGATAAGCCAATGTTAGTTAAGAGTAGTGAGGCTATGACGTCCATTACCGGAGTACGCGGCGGTTCTGGCGCAGGTGGTGCAGGAACAGCGACAGGCAACATGTCTTCTGGCGAAGGTGTCAACATGATAGGAACCTATACCGCTATCAGTGCCGTTCCTCAGGGCAGCTATGTCGTAGCTCGTGTTGGTGATGAGGACAACCTCTACAAGGTTGACGGCGATGTCAGTCTCGCTCCCTTCCGTGCTTACTTCAGCATTCCCACGGCAAGCGGTAACGTCAAGGCTGATGTCATCCGTCTCAACTTCGATGATAACGAGACAGCTATCGCCGAGATTGAGAATGGCGAAGTGAAGACCATCAACGGTCCTATCTTCAACCTCGCTGGTCAGCGCATGAGCAAGGTTCAGCGTGGCGTGAACATCATCAACGGCAAGAAGGTGCTCGTGAAGTAATAAATTAAGAAATGTAGAAAATAAGAAAGGGTGGAAGTCTGCCCTGATGAAGCCCTTTCTTTTTTCTTATTATCTAATCATCTAAATCTCTAAATTTCAGAATATGAAAAAGACATATATCATTCCCGAACTCAACATCACGAAGCTCGCCGTTGAGAACATGATCGCTCAAAGTATCACAGGAACACAAGGCGCAGATGGTATCGGTGTTGGTGGCAGCAGTAGCGGTGCAAATGTCACAGCTGGCAACGTGAAAGACAATGAAAGCTACAACGTCTGGGACGACGACTGGTCGCGCTAAACGCGCTCGATGGAAGATGTAAGAGGTCAGATGTATGATGTCTGACAAGATTACACATTATATCTAATGTTACAGCAGCTGCAACGGTGATGTTGCAGCTGTTGTTG
>JAEEHP010000022.1 GCA_016280855.1 Bacteroidaceae bacterium | reverse complement strand
TAAGTGTTGTTACTTTTGACGGCACAAAGATACGCATTTTTTTTTAATCCTCCCCATTTTAACGTTGTTTTTTCCTATGCGCTGTCAAATATGTGTGTCGCGCCGCAGTTTCATTCCCGTCAGCAAGGGCAGATTACCCTCTGAGAATCTCTAACATTCCATCAGGGCAAAAAGAATCGGAGCGGTCAGAGAACATCACATTCTCCAACTGCTCCGATTAATCTATTCTGTGTATGCGGTTCAGTTGTTCTCGGGACGCAGCTTGCGTACGACTTCTGCTGTACGCCACATCTCACTGTCGCGGAGGGCTGCCAGTTCCTTCTCGAGACCCACGCGGTAGTCGGGCTTAGAGTTGGCATCGATAGAGATCTGAGCCTCGTTGCCGCACTTCACGCTCTGATAGAGCTCCTCTACCACGGGCTTGATGGCATCGTGGAAGCGGGGATACCAGTCGAGTGCGCCGCGCTGGGCGGTGGTGGAGCAGTTGGCATACATCCAGTCCATTCCCTTTGCAGCGAAGAGCGGCATCAGGGACTGCGTGAGTTCCTCTACCGTCTCGTTGAAAGCCTCGCTGGGCGTATGGCCGTTCTCGCGCAGCACCTCATACTGAGCCAGCAGGAGGCCCTGTATAGCACCCATCAGCGAGCCGCGCTCACCGGTGAGGTCGCTCGTAGCTTCGCGCTGGAAGGTAGTCTCAAAGAGATAACCGCTGCCGATGCCGATGCCCAAAGCGAGGGTACGGTCGAGGGCACGTCCGGTAGCATCCTGGTAAACGGCATACGAGCTGTTCAGGCCACGGCCCTCCAGGAACATCGTGCGCAGACTAGTGCCTGAACCCTTGGGAGCCACCATGATAACGTCAATATCCTTCTGGGGAACGCAGCCGGTGCGGTCGTTCCACGTGATGGCGAAGCCGTGGCTGAAATAGAGAGCCTTGCCAGGGGTCAGATACTGCTTCAGCGTGGGCCACACGCTCATCACGGCAGCATCGGAGAGCAGGCACATCACAATAGTACCGCGCTGAGCAGCCTCCTCTATGCTGAAGAGGGTCTGACCGGGAACCCATCCGTCTGCAATAGCCTTCTCGAAGGTCTTGCCCTGACGCTGGCCGACAATCACATTGAAGCCGTTGTCCCTCAGGTTGCACGCCTGGCCCGGGCCTTGCACGCCGTAGCCTATCACTGCAATCGTTTCGTCCTTCAAAATCTCACGAGCTTTCTCCAGTGGAAATTCCTCGCGTGTCATCACCTCTTCGATGACACCGCCAAAATTCATTTTTGCCATAGTTGATAAATAATATTAAATGTTAAACTTGCTTTTCCTTCTTACTTAAACTCCACGCGGGCCCTGCAGACTGCGTCGCCGCCGTTCTTGCGGACCTCGATGTCCGTCGCCGCCCCGCTCCCGGTGCCGGCCCGGTAGAAGTCGAGCCGGTCGCCGCCGTGGGCCTCGGCCACATAGGCTATCTCGAGCCGGTGGAAGCGGTGCCCGCGATACCAGTCGACGGGCCAGAGGTCCAGCAGATGCTCGATGTACTTCACGCTGTTGATGTGTCCGTTGATGTCCACGTCGTTGTAGTATGTCTCGATGGAGCGGACGTGCACTACCTCGTCGGGCATCTTCACCCGCCCGCCTTTGGCAATCGGGCACTCCTTCTCCTTCTCAATCCATTGGTTGATAGCGCCGTCGTCGATGCTGAAGATGTCGGTGGGCTGGCGCGACTCGGTGTCTATCATGGCCCAGATGCTGCGCCCGTAGCCGAAGGTGTGTCCGTCGAGCCCGACGACGCGGAAGTTACGGCTCGTGAAGTAGCGCATCGCCGACTCCACCCATGTCTCCACGACGAAGCGGTCGTACTGCTGCGGCACGTCCTCCATCTCGATGGCCAGGCGGGAGAGCACCCACGAGCGGTTAATGGTCTGCAGATACTTCATGCCGAAGCCGCGGTCGGTGGAGTGGAAATCTGCGGCGTTGAGCATGTGGTTGCCCAAGTGGCCTATGAACAGACGCCCCGCGAAGTCGCAGTGGAACGGCTCGGCCAGGAATTCATATCGTCCTACTTTCTCCATCTACATTATTATATTATCGTCCCGAACGGATCATTTCTGGTTTTTCTCGCGCTGCTCGAGGAACTTGCTCACCTCTTCCTGCATGCCGCGGGTCACGGCGATACGTCCGGAGCGGGTGTATTGCAGCACGCAGCCGAACTCGTCGAGGGCACGGTAGAGCGAGATGATGTGATCGGTGACGCCGTACTTCATCACGATGCTGTAGGTGGGGTTCACCTCGATGATGCTGGCATCGTGGCGGCGGATGGTGCGCGAGATCTCGGGGTTCTCCAGCACAGCCTGGGTGGAGAGCTTGTAGAGGCCCGACTCGCGGATGAACAACTGGTCGTCCGTGAAGTAGTTGGCCTTCACGACATCTATCTTCTTCTCTATCTGCTTGGTTATCTTCACTATCTGGTCCTCGTCGCTCCACGCCGTTATCGTGTATTTATGCACGCCGGGGATGCTCGAGGCCGACACGTTCAGGCTCTCGATGTTGACCTGCCGGCGCGTGAACACGGCGGTAATCTGGTTCAGGATACCGGCGATGTTCTCCGAGTAAACCAGCAGGGTATAAAGCCTCACCCCCGACCCCTCTCCACTGGGCGAGGGGAGTATATTACTCTTTCTATCTGTTGTCTTGTCGCTCATAATTATGTCTAATCGTTTACCTCTTATCTCTTGAGACTATTTACTCCCTTCGCCCTTCGGAGTAGGGTCGGGGGTGAGGCTAAGCATCATGTCGCTGACACTCATGCCGGGAGGCGTCATGGGCAGCACGTCGTCGTCCTCCAGGATGGCGCACTCCATGATATACGGTCCCTCGGCAGCCAGCATCTTCCCGACGGCGTCCTTCAGCTTCGCGCGATCGGTGACGGCCTCGTAGGGGATGCCGTATCCCTGGGCGATGAGTTCGTAGCAGGGATTCATCATCTTGGTGAACGACTTACGCCGCTGCCAGAACATATCCTGCCACTGGCGGACGTTGCCCAGATAGTGGTTGTTCATCAGAATCATCTTCACCGGCGCCTGCTGTTCCATGATGGTGCCCAGTTCCTCGATGCACATCTGGAAACCGCCGTCGCCCATGAAGCAGCAGACGGTTCTATCGGG
>JAEEHP010000021.1 GCA_016280855.1 Bacteroidaceae bacterium | reverse complement strand
GGGGCGACGGTGTCGTGATAGGCGATGGCCTTCGCGTGTTCGTTGTCCAACTTGTTGGCCACCTTGCGTGCCGAGACGAGTTGTTCGAGTTGTTCCTCGATGCTGCGGGTGCGTTGTGCGATTTCCTTGATGAGCAGGAGGTTTCGGGCGTTGAGTTCGTCGGCCTCTGATGCTGGGAATACGTTGCGCATGTGTTCGACGTTGCCGAGCAGCAGGCTCTGATAACTGGTGGCAACGGGGATGATGTGGTTCATGGAGAGGTCGCCCAGTACACGTGCCTCAATCTGAATCTTCTTTGTGTACATTTCCCATTTCACTTCGTTGCGTGCTTCGAGTTCTTTTTTCGTCATGACGTTGAGGCTCTCGAACATCTGGATGCTGTCGGGGTCGAGGTAGCGTTCGAAGATGACGGGGCAGGAGGTCTCGACGTCGAGTCCGCGTCGGGCTGCCTCGGCCTTCCATTCGTCGCTGTAGCCATTGCCGTCGAATCGGATGGGCTTGCAGGTCTTGATGTCGTCGCGGAGCACGTCGATGATGGCGTGATAGACGGGGTTGTGTTCGGTGCCTTTGAGTCGTTCGGTAAACTCTGGAATGCGTGCATCGACGCGTTGTTTGAAGGAGACGAGTGCCTCGGCCACGGCTGCGTTGAGCGTAATCATGGCGCTGGCGCAGTTGGCTTCGCTGCCGACGGCTCGGAATTCAAAGCGGTTGCCTGTGAAGGCAAAGGGCGAGGTGCGGTTGCGGTCGGTGTTGTCGATGAGCAGTTCGGGAATCTCGGGGATGTCGAGTTTCATGCCCTGTTTGCCGTTCATGGCGAGGATGTCGTCCTTGTCGGCTTTTTCGATATGGTCGAGCAGTTCGCTGACCTGACGTCCGAGGAAGGAGGATATGATGGCGGGAGGTGCTTCGTTGGCGCCCAGTCGGTGTGCGTTGGTGGCCGACATGATGCTGGCCTTGAGCAGACCGTTGTGTTTGTAAACGCCCATGAGTGTCTCGACGATGAAGGTAGCGAAGCGCAGGTTCTGCACGGGTGTCTTGCCTGGGGCATGGAGCAGTACGCCCGTGTCGGTCGAAAGGCTCCAGTTGTTGTGTTTGCCACTGCCGTTGATGCCGGCGAAGGGCTTCTCGTGCAGAAGGGCACGGAAACCGTGTTTGCGTGCTACACGCTTCATGAGCGACATGAGCAGCATGTTGTGATCGACGGCCAGGTTGGTGTCCTCGAAGATGGGAGCCACTTCAAATTGGTTGGGTGCGACCTCGTTGTGACGTGTCTTGACGGGGATGCCGAGTTCGAGTGCCGTAATCTCCAGGTCGCGCATGAAGGCAGCGACACGTTCGGGGATGGAGCCGAAGTAGTGGTCGTCCATCTGCTGGTTCTTGGCACTGTCGTGTCCCATAAGCGTGCGGCCTGTGAGCACGAGGTCGGGACGTGCTGCGTAGAGGCCTTCGTCGACGAGGAAATATTCCTGTTCCCAACCGAGGTTGGAGGTCACCTTCTTGACGTCTGGGTCGAAGTAGTGGCACACTTCGGTGGCTGCCACGTTGACGGCTTTGAGGGCTCGCAGCAGCGGTGCCTTGTAGTCGAGCGACTCGCCGCTATAGGAGATGAAGACGGTGGGGATGATAAGTGTGTCGTCGATGATGAAGATGGGCGATGTGGGGTCCCATGCCGAGTAGCCACGCGCCTCGAAGGTGCTGCGTATGCCGCCGCTGGGGAAACTGCTGGCGTCGGGTTCCTGCTGCACGAGCAGTTTGCCGCTGAACTCTTCGATCATGCCGCCTTTGCCGTCGTGTTCGATGAAGGCGTCGTGTTTTTCGGCCGTTCCTTCGGTCAGAGGCTGGAACCAGTGGGTGTAGTGGGTGACGCCGTTTTCACGTGCCCACTGCATCACACCCTCTGCCACAGCGTCGGCTACGGCACGGTCGAGCCTTGTGCCGTTGTCGATGACGTCCACCATTTTCTTGTAAACGTCCTTGGGCAGGTACTTATACATTTTCTCACGGTTGAAGACCTTCTTGCCAAAGTATTCGCAAGGTCTTTCTGCAGGTGCAATTACGTCGAGCGGCTTCTTCTTGAAAGCCTCGCCGACAACCTGAAATCTCAAATCGTTTGCCATAGTTTTTTTGTTGTGTTAAGAGTTAAAAATAATATGATGATATCTGTTTTTTTCGTGCTTTAACAGCCCCAAAAATTGCACTGCGGACGAAATAAAAATGCACTGCGGTGCGCATATAGTTGCACTGCGGTTGAAATTAATTTGCACTGCGGTGCGTTTTTTGAAGGATTTCAAGTGCCATTTTGAGGGTTTATGAAGGGGTAGATGAGTTAAGATACTGATGAACGTTTTCGGCTGTGTTTCTGCCTGATGCAATGGCTCTCACGACGAGTGACGCACCGTTGGCTGCATCGCCGCACACAAATACATTGTCGGGATAGGTGGGGTGCTCGGGTCGGAGAAAGCCCATGGCGAGAAAGACGATGTCGGCCTTGATGATTTCCTTCTTTCCGTCCAGTTTCATGATGGGACGTCCTCCGTCGGGATTGGGTTCCCAGACGACACCTTCGACTTCGACGCCCTTCACCTGTCCGTTTTCGTCGCCGATGAAGCGGTTTGTGTTGAGCAACCAACGGCGTTCACAACCTTCCTCATGGGACGATGTCGTCTTCAGGATGACGGGCCAGTTGGGCCACGGCGTGTCGGGATTGTGACCATAGGGCGGCTTGGGCATAATCTCAATCTGTGTGACGCTCTTGCATCCTTGACGATGTGCTGTGCCGATGCAGTCGGACCCCGTGTCACCACCGCCGATGACGAGGACGTGCTTGTCCTTGGCTGTGACGCGTTCTTCTTTCGAGAATTCCATACCGGCGAGTACTCGGTTTTGCTGCGAGAGAAGTTCGAGGGCGAGATGGATGCCTTTCAGTTCACGACCAGGCGCCTTGAGGTCGCGGGCTGTAGGTGTGCCTGTGGCGAGGACGACGGCATCGTATTCCTTTGCCAATTCTGCAACCGACTCGATGTTCTGACCGTAGACGAAGTTCACGCCTTCCTGCTCCATGACACGGATACGGCGGTCGATGATGCGCTTGTTCAACTTGAAGTTGGGGATGCCGTAGCGTAACAGTCCGCCAGCCGCTTCGTTCTTCTCGAACACAGTCACCTCGTAACCTTTGTAGTTGAGTTGGTTGGCAGCAGCAAGGCCCGCAGGACCACTGCCCACAACCGCCACCTTCTTGCCGTTACGAGTGGGATGTTCAATGGTTACATATCCTTCTTGATAGGCACGTTCGGTGATGGCGGCTTCGTTTTCGCGGTTGGTGACAGCCTCGCCTGTTGTATGGTACAGCACACAAGCCTTTTCGCAGAGAGCCGGACAGATACGTCCCGTAAATTCAGGGAAGTCGTTGGTCGTTTTCAGAAGTTTATAGGCGGTCTCCCAGTCGCCGCGATAGAGGGCATCGTTCCATTCAGGATCTTTGTTTCCAAGCGGACATGCCCAGTGACAGAACGGGACGCCACAGTCCATGCAACGGCTCGCCTGCTCCTGACGGTCACGCGTGTTCAGGGTTTGTTCCACTTCACCGAAGTCGTGGATTCTGTCATGTATCGGTCGATACCCAGCCTCTTTGCGAGGTATGGTCATAAATGCTTTAGGATTT
>JAEEHP010000020.1 GCA_016280855.1 Bacteroidaceae bacterium | reverse complement strand
CTTCGCCAGCCAAAGGCTCGGTCTGGTTGAGGATGTCAGAAAGAATCTGCTGATAATTCATGATGTTTAATACAGTACTGCGGCGCACTGGGGTTGGATGGTGAGGGTGAGGCGACCGCGTTTGTCAAACTTGGGAACGGATTGCTGGGGCGTTTTGCCATCGGGGCCATCGGTGAGGAGGGTGGTGTTCTTGATGGGGAAACCATCGAGCACAGTGGTGTCGATGGTGACGGTCTTGGCGGCGGGCCCGGCGTTCATGGCGATGAGGTACCAGTGGTCGGCATGGCGACGTGCCATGATGACATACTTGCCGGGATAGCCGTCGATGAAGCGGGTTTCGTCCCACGTGGTGGGCACTTGTTTCATGAAATCGATTTCGAACTGCGGCTGTTCGGTGAGGTTGCGCGGTGTGAGGGCGAAGTTCTGACCGGAGGATTGGAAGGCAATGGCGGTGGCGAGCTCAAAGACATCGGAGGTGCGGCGGGTGTTGCCCTTGTCTGGATCTTTGTGCAGGCGCTTCTGAAGTACGGTGCCGCCATATTCCATCGAGGCAGTGGTGTTGCGTACAAAGGGATGGAGACAGGCATGTCGTGCTTCCATCTCGCAGAAGTCCTGACTGAAATAAAGGTTCTCGGAAGCGAGGACCGCTTCAGAACTACAGTAGTTGGGATACAGACGTTCCCAGCCGCGAGGCAGGGTGCAGCCGTGACAGATCACTTGTATGCCGTAGTCATTGGCATCGGAGAAGAGGCCTTCGTAAACGCGCATGGTTTCTTGCTTGTCCCCAGCGAAGAAGTCAACCTTGATGCCGGCTACGCCATGGTCGTGCAGCCATTTCATCTCCTTCTTGCGGACAATGGAGTTGTGCATCGCCTGACGAGCACATTGTGGAGCATCGTTCCAACCGCCGTTGCTGTTGTACCACACCCATGGACGAACACCTTTCTGCTTGCAGTAGGCAAAGAGCTTCTCCATGCCTTCGCGACCGATATGCTCGTACCAACCGCCGTCGATGAGACAGCCTTCCCAGCCGAGTGCAGCAGCGAGGTCGATGTATTTGATTTGGTCGTCATAGTTGATGCTGGCATCCTGCCACATAATCCAGGACCATGTGTTGCGCGAGCCTTGATAGTCGATGCTGGGCTCGTAGAGGGGTTCGACGACATCCCAAGCAATGGTGGTCTCGACAATGGGTTTCAGCGAAGGGCCGAAGGTGAGGGTGCGCCAAGGGGTATAGCCGGTCATTTCATCGTTGGCACTGGTCTTGCTATTGGCCAAGCCGAGCTGTGCGCCCGTGCTGCCGAAGCCGTTGTTCTCGCCCTCCATGGGGAAGGCGATGGTGAAGAGGCCGTCGGGGGTGGCATCGGAGAGGTGGGTGCCGCAGTAGTTGCTGGTGACGCCGGTTTCGGAGATGAGGAGCCAGGAGTCAGTCGCGGCGGGGAAACCGCCGCGCACACTACCCTTGGAGGGGGTTGTGGAGGATTTCTGCCCCGCTGTGGCGTTGGCAGGGGTTGGGGAGCTGGGGATGCGGAAGAGGCAGGGGAAGGTCCATCCGTGGCCATAGTTGCTGCGGGTGGTGATGGGTTCATCCCAGATGTAGCCTTCCTCGTAGCTGGGCTTGGTGCGCTTCCAGCCGATCATGGCATGACTTTGTGGACAGATGAAGGCGGTGGCATCGGTAGGGAGCCGGAAGCCGGAAGCTTCACCGTTGATGACGATGGCGCCAGTCTCGCCACCCTGCAGGAAGCGGTAGCGATAGGCAATATTGTTGTTGAAGACGGCAAACTGCACGGTCATTATTACCCCGCCATTTCTACGTTGGGGCGTGGTGAGAACAAGCTTCAGGCCGTTTTCTTCGTTGTTGATCTCGCTTTGTTTGCCTTGACGGAGGCGGTAGCTGTGCTTGATGGTACCTTCGGGGCGAATTGCTTCCTTGAGGGTGAGATCCTTTGAGAAGTCGCCTACGTTGGTATATACACCGAGTGGAGAGTCGAGAAGCACAGGAATGTCAAGCGTGTCGGCCTTTGCTCCTTTCTTCTTGGCTTTTACGACGGTGCGGTAACCAGCAGAGTAAGACAGCTTCCCATCGGCGAGCTTGACATCGAGATAGGTGAGGCCATCTGGTGAAAGCACTTTATACGTCTGGGCAAATGCAGACGAAGAAAGCATAAATAATAAGGAATAGATGACAAACGATAATTTAGTCGTTGCTTTCATAAGACGTTTATTTTGATGATTTGTAATATTTTAAGTTGCTCATTCCGCGGGCTTCTGCAACGTGCGCTTTTCGAAATGATTGATGGCCTGTAGCATGAGGCGATGTCCCCTTTCAGCGATGGTCGCGCATTTGTCGTAGTTGAAGTTGTAGCTATTCATGGGCAGTTCCATCAAAACGTCAGGCGGAGTGATTTGGAGCTGTAGGCTGATATTCTTCTGAATGAGAATATGGAGGGAATCAGAAATGAGTGATATCGCGTTGACTTCAGCAAAGTCCGGCCGTATGAGGCGGTTCATGATGGCAGGACGTCGTGACGGTTCAGGCGTCTTACGTCGGAGACGTCGTTCCGGCGCCGAAACATTTGATGCTACGAGCAGGTCGCCTTCTGTTCGGGCTACATATTCAAGCGGTAATCCATTGCTGATGGCCCCATCGATGAGATAAAGCTCATCATGTTCGACCGGGCGGAAAAACGTAGGCATGGAGATGGATGCCCGTATGGCTTCAAAGAGGCTTCCGCTGCGAAAGACAACAGCCGAATCCGTCCGCACGTCAGTAGCCACCGCACAGTAAGGGATAGGCAAGTCTTCGATGCGCACGTCGGGTACGATTTCCTGCAGACGGTTCATCACCCGTTCCCCTTTCACGAGGTGATTGATGCCCAGTGAGAAGTCGATGAGTGAGAAGACATCGCGGCGTGTCAGGGTGCAGAACCATTCCTTGACTTCTTCGAGTCGTCCGGCGGCAAAGATGCCTCCGATGAGTGCACCCATGGAACTGCCGGCCACGGAGGAAATCTCATAGCCTTTCTCCAAGAGTGCTTCGATGGCCCCAATATGTGCATAACCGCGGCAGCCTCCAGAGGAGAGCACCAGGGCGACTTTAGGTTTAGGCTTTATGTTGGATATTTCAGACATGATTGAAATAAGGTCTCAGAATTGCCACCCTCGGAAGAGCTTGCCGCTGCCTTTGAGCTCAGCTCCGAAGTAGAATCCGACGTTGGTGGGCTGGTTGTAGCCGACGTTCTGCATGGTGACGGAGTGGCGGTAAACGGGTTCTGCGAGGAACGAGTGGAAACGGTATTTAGTAGGAATAGGGGTGATGTAAAGGCGGAGGTGGCGGTTGTCGGCGGTGCGGGTGAGGACTTCTTCGCGCCAGTCGCCGAGGACGTCGGCGCAGAGTGCCGGATTGGACTTGGAGCCATTGTTAAAGGCGCAGTCGGAGAAGTGGGCGAGGGTAGTGGTGGAGCGGGAACTATACTTGCTCACCCTTTCGTGGTCGAGCAACTCCCGGCAAAGGTCGCCATCCCACCAGATGCCAAAGTTGATGGGGATGCGGGCTGTGCTGTCAATGACTTCGCCGCGGACATTGCAAATGCCCCCCGAAGCCGATGACCACATCTCGAGGCCAGGGTTGTTGGGGTCTATGTCGGCAGCCATACAGCGACCGACGTCTGTGTTGGAGAGAATTTGGAAGATAACCTTACCGGATCGGGCATCACGTAGTTCGCTGCCATCGCGGCGGTTCTCGTGGCAATCCCATACCTGGAGGGCATTGTCAACGGGGGAACCGTCGCCCCCATTGCGTGCAGCGGGAGGGAAGAACGCCGTCAGATGCATGGCATCGCCGTGTCCCATACGGGTGTTGTATAGGCCGGTGCCGTCGTGGTCAACGGCCATGGAGCCGTAGGTGATTTCGTCGCAACCGTCGCCATCGACATCGGCTATGCGGAGGTTATGGTTGCCTTGCCCAGCATAGCTGCGCCACTCGGGAGTGTTGGTGTCGAAGAGCCAACGAAGCTTTAAATCCTTGCCGTCGAAGTCGTAGGCGGCGATGCCGGTGCGGGTGTAGTAGCCACGGCAGAAGATGGCGCTGAGGTGTTCGCCGTCGAGATAACCGCAAGCGGCAAGGAAACGGTCGCTGCGATTGGCATAGTTGTCGCCCCATTCGCGAAGATCACCGCGCTCGGGGATATAATCTACGGTCGAGACGGCACGGCCGGTCTTGCCTTCAAAGCAGGTAACCCATTCGGGGCCTTTGTAGATGAAGCCGCCTCGTGGAGCCCTACGGTCCATATTGTTCGGCCAGCCCGGGCCTCGGAACTGTTCGCCGGGGTTGTTGTTGGCCTGATAGGCAAGGGTGTCGGGATGGCGGACGTGGTCAGCCTCAGGATCGCCGATGATGTTGCCTTGACCGTCGATGGCTCCGTCGGAGGTACGGACGAGAAGCTCGGCGCAGCCGTCGCCATCGAGGTCGGCGACGATGAAGGGTGTATAGTGAGCACCGCTTCGGATGTTGGGGCCAAGGTTAACGCGCCACATGGAAGTGCCGTCCAAGCGTAAGGCCTCGAGGATTGTGGGCGAGGTGATGCCGCTTTGGCTGTTATCTTTGGAGTTGGAAGGATCCCATTTGAGGACGATTTCAAGCTGTCCGTCGCCGTCGAGGTCGGCCATGGTGGCATCGTTGGCGTTGTAGGTGACCGGGAAGCGCTGCGAGCCGGTAGCAACGGATGGAGCGGGAGGGGTGAGTGGGATGTCGAGGTAACCGATGGGCGCATTGGCGGGAAGGGTGAAGTAACCCGTCAGGAAAGAGAGGGGAGCTTTGGGGAGGGGACGAGGTTTGTAATGACGATGCCCTTTGTGGTGCGGACGTTCTTTGGTACGTATGACAGAGCGAACGGTGTAGGTGGTCGCTGTGGTGGCAGTATTGTGATCCATGAGGAAAGTCGCAGCCTTGGGGCCTCTTTTCCCAATAATCTTGTTATCGCGCAAAACTTCAAAGCTGATGTCCAGCGGGTCGGTGTCGAGGTAGCGCCATTGGATGCAAACGGAATCCGGCGAGACGCGGAATGCCACTACGCCGCGGTCGATGTTTTCGCGGTGAAGGCGCGAGTAGTCGTACGCCGTTTGTGCGAAGGACTGTATATACCCTGCGAATGATGCCGTCAAGAAGGCGAGGACGGCAAAACTCCAACGGGTGATAAAGGCTGTTTTTCTCATGATGGGTTGGGTGTTAGGGGTTCCTGATCTGTGTCGTGTATGGGTTCAGGCTGTTGGCTGGTGATGCTAAGGAAGTGCTCTATCCGATCCCTCACCTGTTGCATCTGCGGTGCGTCCTTGAAGGCCGTGTTCTTCTTGAGCACAATCTCGACAGGCATCACGCTATGCTGGTATCCCGACAGCTCGCATTGGCGCTGTTTGGCGTGCATGGCCAGTTCGCGAATCTCACGTTCACGTTCTTTGCGCAGCATCGTGCAGATGGGTTCGAGCAGGGGTGTCACGACGTTTTCGAATAGCGTGTGACCTTGTATATATAAATAGGTGGTTTCGGGCGTCACTCCGAGCTTCTCCTGCAATTCTGTTCTCAAGTCAGGATAGGATTTCTTAGCTTCGGGAAAATGCCGTTGCAACCATGCAATCTTCTGGTTGACGCGTCGCCGCAGCAAAGCCAACGATTCTTCGGGCTGACGAGTGTTGATGTTGCGGAAGCTGATGAATCCGCAGAAGTCCATCATCGTGAACGTCTTGTATTTGTCGTGCCGATAGCACCAGATGTTCCATACGAAGAGCGGCCAGATAATCTTGCTGTACTCGCTCATGAAGGCTTCGAAATCGAGTGTCGGACGATCGTTGAGCGTTGCGGTGACCACGACGCGGTGGAGCGAGGGCGCGTAGCACTGATAATTCTCGATGGCATAGACGAAGGTATGGATGACGTAAGGCGAATGGTTGATGAACCGTCCTTCCTCGCGGGTGTCTTGGAGCAGGTAGTCGTAGTCGGCATCGACGCAGGCAATCATAGCCTCTCCGAGTTGGTCAGCGTTCATGAGGTTCAGTAAAGCCTGGCGTTTGCCTTTGCCCAGATTGTCGCGCGATGGTAACTTGATTTCGAAGTATCGCGACTCCGTCTCGTAGTCGTCGAGAATTGATCTCCAGAACGCGATATCATCGAAGCTCTCCACATAAGCGACAATACGGCTCCTTGCCCGCGAAGGTCGCAGATGGTTGGCCGCTTCGAAGTAGGCCGAATTGAGGTTCTGGTTTAAGCGTCTGGCCATGACTATTCAACGACAATGTCTTCAACGTCGGTGACGCAGTCCGTCCATCCGTTCATGATGACGGCCGGGGAGTGGGTCGTAAGGATGACTTGTGCATTGGGATTGAGTTCGGTGATCAGATCGAGCAGTCGCTGCTGCCATTCGATATGTAGGCTGATCTCCGGTTCGTCCATGAGCAGGACATAGGGTTCGCGGTTTTCGACGAGCACGGTGAGCAGGATGATGAGCATCTGTTTCTCGCCCGACGAGAGGAGGTAGGGCGTGAGCCGTTCTCCGAGGTGCTGGAAGAAGATCTCGTTGCTCGTTCTGTCGATCTTCTTTCCCGTCGCTTCGAAGAGCTGGTCCACAAGGTCTTGGAAATGGGCTTTCTCCTGTGCGATCTCTGCTGCCTTCTGCTGAGCTTCAGGGTCGGCAGCTGTGAACAGGCCTACGATGCGGTTGCTCTGGCTGACCTGATAGTCGAGGTATCGCCGCTGCAGCTGGTAGAGCTGCCAGTCGAGTTCCGTGGTGAGGCGTGCTTCCATCACCTTATTTAATATGTCGGCGCTGACGAGCGGTCGGTCCACGCCACGGATGACGTCGAATCGCACGCTGTCGGCTTCCTCAGGCACGAATGTCAGGTGTACGCCGAGGCTGTTGTAGTCGCGCTCCAGTTCCTCCTTGCCTTGTGTGAGGCGTCGGATGGTTTTGCGCAGGATGGTGCTCTTGCCAACGCCGTTGATGCCGCTGAGCACGTTCACCCCGGGGCGGAGATCCCACACGATGTGTCGTGTGCCTCGCCATAGCGAGTCGATCTCAATTCGTTTGATATAATTTGCTGTCATATCCTTTGGATTTATCCTTTTCGGCCGTAAAGATAATAAAAAGTTGAAAGCTGAAAGTTGAAAGTTGAAAGTTTTTCTTTCCAATCATGCATTTTTTACTTTTCACACCATTATTTTTCACTTTTCACACCTCCACATTTCACTTTTTATGTACCTTTGCAGCCAAATCAAGCATATAAATAGCGTATGGACTATATATTTGAAACCACCATGGAGGTTCGCGACTACGAGTGCGACATCGAGGGCATTGTCAATAACGCCAACTACCTGCATTATGCCGAGCACACCCGTCACCTTTTCCTGCGTTCCATCGGCGTCAGCTTTGCCCAGTTGCACGAGCAGGGTCAGGATGCTGTTGTTGCCCGCATGAAGCTGGACTTCAAGACGCCGCTACGCTGCGACGACCGCTTCGTCTCGCGTCTGTCCTTGGAGAAGGACGGCGTCAAGTACATCTTCCATCAGGCTATCTACCGCGAGTCAGACATGGCGCTGTGCTTCCGTGGCGACATCACTTTGGTCTGCCTCATCAATGGCCAGCTGGCCCGTACGTCGGCTTACGACGAAGCATTCAGTCGTTTCCTTTCTTAGGGAACACTTTCTCCTCCACCAACTGGAATATCACGAACAACGACGGCACGAAAAGGATCAACGCCATCGTGCCGACGAGCATTCCGCCCACGGTGCCCACGCCCAGCGAACGGTTGCCGTTGGCGCCTGCTCCCGTGGCAAAGATCATGGGCAACAGACCGAAGACCATCGTCAGCGAAGTCATGAGGATGGGGCGCAGGCGCACCTTAGCCGCCGAGATGGCGGCCATGGGAATCGTCATTCCCTTGCGGCGACGTTCCGAAGCATATTCTGTCAACAGGATAGCCGTCTTCGATAGCAGGCCGATGAGCATGATCACACCCGTCTGCATATAGATATTGTTTTCCAGACCGAACCATCGCGCAAAGAGGAACGAGCCCATCAGTCCGAAGGGCACACTCAGGATGATGGCCAGCGGCATGAAGAGGCTTTCGTACAACGCGCAGAGGATGAGATAGATGAAGATGATGCATGCGGCGAAGACGTAGATGGTGTGCTGTCCCGCCGAAGCTTCCTCACGGCTCATGCCGGCAAATTCGTAGCCGTAGCCTTCGGGCAGCACCCGTGCCGCCTCTTCGCGAACAGCCTGCAAAGCCTGGCCTGAACTGTAGCCGCGTTCGGGCATACCACTCACCTGGATGGCGGGGAAGAGGTTGAAGCGCGTCAGGTTGGCTGTGCCGAGGATGGGCGTCAGCGTGACGAAGCCTGAGATGGGAGCCATGGACCCGTCATTCGCACGAACATATATATTATTCAGTGCCTGTTTGTCCAAACGGGCTGTGACCTCAGCCTGCACCATCACGCGGTAGAGCTTCGAGAACTTGTTCATGTTGGAGGAATAGCTACCGCCGATGTAGCCCGAGAGACACGACAGGACATCGGAGGGCGAGATGCCGGCTCGTTTGCAGCGGGCAGCATCGACCGAGAGGCGATACTGCGGGTAGCGGTTGTTGAACGATGTCTGCGAACGTGAGATCTCAGGGCGTGCCTGCAGGGCTGCGATGAGGCGGTTGGTGACCGCCATGAGTGAGTCCACGCCGCGGTCCTGATGGTCCTGCACCTGCATCTCAAAACCGTTCGTGGCACCGTAGCCGCTGATCATCGGTTGTGTGAAAGCCATGATCTTGGCCTCGCTGATGTCGGCTACGCGACGGTTCACCTCAGCCATCACGCTCTTCAGGTCGTCGCCTTTGCCCTTGCGTTCGTCCCAGTTCTTCAGTCGCAGCAGGAACATACCGTTGTTGGAACTCTGTCCGGCCATGCGGCTGACCCCCACGCTCTTGGAGTAGGCTTTGATTTGTGGCAGATCGGTGATGCGTTTCTCGACGAGGTTCATCATGGCGTGAGTATGCTGTTTGGTGCTTCCTGGCTGTGTCTGCACGGTGACGTAGATCACACCCATGTCCTCGTCGGGCACAAGTGCCGTTTTCGTGGTCGAAAGGAGATAGTAGAAGAGGAGCAAGGCCGCGACGACGGCGAGTATGACCAGCCAGATGTGACGCATGAGGAAGCCTACACCTCGCTTATAACGTGCCACGATGGTGGCTTGCACATTCTTCAGACGGGTCAAAGCCGTCTGCTTAGGCTGTTCTTTCCCGTTGCGCGGTTTCAGGAAATGTGCACACAAAGCGGGGCTGAGCGTCAAGGCGTTAATCATCGAGATGAGCACAGCCACAGCCATCGTCAGACCGAACTGCGTGTAGAAAATGCCGCTCGTGCCGCCCATGAAACACACTGGAATGAACACCGCCATGAAGACCAGCGTGGAAGTGATGAGTGCCGTGGTCACGTTGCCCATGGCAGCGAGCGTCGCATTACGGGGATTCCGCTCACCAGCATCGAACTGCGCTTGTGTGGCTTCAGCCACCACGATGGCATCGTCAACGACCGTTCCGATGACCAGCACCAAGGCAAACAGCGTCAGCGTGTTGAGCGAGAAGTTGGCGACGTAGAGGAAACCGAACGTACCGACCAGGGACACCACGATGGCAATGAGGGGAATCAGCGTGGCACGCCAGTTGCGCAGGAACAGCAGCACCACCAGCACCACCAACACGATGGCTTCCAGCAACGTACGTTCAACGCTGTTGATCGAGGCATCGAGGAAATCCTTGGTGGACATCATGTCGATTAGTTCCATGTCGGCCGGCAGGTCGTGGCGGATTTCCTCAACGAGTTTGTCAATGGCAATGATGATTTCGTTGGCGTTGGAGCCGGGCGTCTGCGAGATCATACATGTTGATCCGGGATGTCCGTTGATCTCGCCCTCGATGGCGTACCCCTGCAAACCCATCTCGATGCGTGCCACATCCTTGAGCCGTAGCACGCTGCCGTCGGGCTGGCTGCGAATGACCAGGTTCTCATAGTCGCTCTCTTCTTCGTAGCGTCCCCGGTATTTCAGGACGTACTGGAACGTATTCTCGCTCTCCTCGCCCAGCGTTCCGGCAGGACTTTCCACGTTCTGTTCAGCCAGCACGGCTGTGATGTCCGACGGCATCAGGTGATGCTGTGCCATCTTCGCCGGGTCGAGCCAGATGCGCATGGAGTAGTTGGATCCATAGACATCAACCTCACCTACGCCGGGCACACGGGACAGGCGCGGCTCGATGTTGATCTTGAAATAATTATTAAGGAACGCGAGGTCGTAAGTGCCGTTGGGGCTGTAAAGACCGAGCGATTTCAGCGTGGAAGTCTGACGGCGTACGACATTGACACCCGTTCGGGTCACCTCGGCCGGCAGCAGACCTTGTGCCTGTGCCACGCGGTTCTGCACGTTCACCGTCGCCATGTCGGGGTCGGTGCCCTGCTTGAAGAACACGTTGATATTGGCCGATCCGTTGTTTGAGGCGTTCGATGTCATGTAGATCATGTTCTCCACGCCGTTGATGGCTTCCTCCAGCGGCACGACAACCGACTTCTGCAACGTCTCGGCGTTGGCTCCGGTATAGGAGGCTCTCACGCTCACCGTTGGGGGCGCAATATCCGGGAACTGTTCAATAGGCAACTGCGTGAGGCCGATGGCTCCCACGATGATAATCATCACGGAAATAACTCCCGAGAGAATAGGGCGGTCGATGAATAGTCGAACGTTCAGCATGTCGTGTTGTTGATAGCGTCGGTAAATAATTCGGGGCAAAGATACAACTTTTCAGGCAAAAGCACCGCTTCGCAATCAACTTTTCTGTATCTTTGCAGCGAAAAACAGGAAAAGACATGGCAGACAACCCCATTTCGGTTCTTCAACGGCAGCGAACCCTTCTGCAGGCAGAGTATGCTTACGAGAAGGAGGAGTTCCAACGGCTGACCGAAGCCACCGGCATCGATCGCAAGGTGGAACGGGGCATTGCGTGGTATCCTTTGACCATCGGACGGAGCTACCACAACTCGTTGGACCAGTTTGTGGTGGAGGTCTCAAGACCCACCCCCGGCTCCTTCCGTCAGGGTGGCGAGAAGGCTGGTGCAAAAGATTCAACGGGAATTACAGGTTCCACAGAAGATATAGAGGACGACGAGCCTACGCTCTTCGAGCCGGGCAAACCCGTGTGTTTCTTCTCGCAGGATGCTTCGGGCGACCGCCACGGCACAGGCGGGCTGCTTCATTATTATTCGTTCGTGGCGCAGGTGAGCTATGTCGAGAACAATCGCATGGTCATCGCCTTGCCTTCGCCTGCCGCGCTGGAACAGCTTCGTGATGCCTATCGGCTCGGCGTGCAGCTCTATTTGGATGAACAGACCTATCGCCTCATGTTCGAGGCACTGGACGATGTCATCAATGCCAAGCACGGTCGGTTGGCGGATTTGCGCGAGATGTTTCATTCAACCCTTCCTTGTGGCAAGTTCACGTTTGATGCCGTGCGCTTCCCGTGGCTCAACACGAGCCAGCAGGCGGCTGTCAACGAAGTGCTGTGGGCCAAGGATGTGGCTGTCGTCCACGGCCCGCCGGGAACGGGCAAGACCACGACGCTCGTCGAGGCCATCTACGAGACGTTGCGCCGCGAGAACCAGGTGCTGGTATGTGCCCAATCGAATATGGCGGTGGATTGGATTTCAGAGAAACTCGTCGATCGCGGTGTCAGCGTCCTGCGCATCGGCAATCCTACCCGCGTCACCGATAAGATGCTCTCGTTCACCTACGAACGTCGCTTCGAGAGCCATCCGCTCTACACCGAGTTGTGGGCAGTGCGCAAGGCCATCCGTGATATCTATGCGTCGAAGAGCGGCAACAGCGAGAGCCGTCATCAGAAGATTGCACGTCTCAAGGACAGGGCCACCGATCTCGAATACACCATCAACCAAGCCATCTTTGCCGACGCCAAAGTCATTGCCTCTACGTTGGCCGGCTCTGCCAACCGTCTGCTCATGGGCATGAAATTCGGCTCGTTGTTCATCGACGAAGCCGCTCAAGCGCTGGAAGCCGCCTGCTGGATTGCCATCCGCAAGGCGCACCGCGTCATCCTCGCCGGCGACCATCGTCAGCTGCCGCCGACCATCAAATCGCCCGAAGCCATGCGTGGCGGTTTGGACAAGACGCTTATGCAGTATATTGTCGAGAACAAGCCGAAGGCCGTCTCGTTGCTCACCGTCCAGTACCGTATGTGCGACACCATCATGCAGTTCCCCAATCAGGAGTTCTACGAAGGGAAGCTCCAGAGTGCTCCCGAAGTGAAGTATCGCGGGATCCTGGATTGGGACACGGCGGTGGAGTGGGTGGACAGTGGGGCAGAAGCAGAGTCCTCTGCCGGCCTTTCTAGGGTAAATGTTGCGGAGGCCGAGCTTACGCTGGCCACTCTCCAGCGCTATTTCGAGAAGATTGGGAAGGAACGGTTGCTGGAAGAGAACGTCGATGTGGGCATCATATCGCCGTACAAGGGGCAAGTGGCATTGCTGCGGCGTATGCTGCGACATGATAAATACTGGAAGCCCTTCCGCCGGCTCATCACCGTCAACACCGTCGATGGCTTCCAGGGTCAGGAGCGCGATGTCATCGTCATCAGCCTCGTGCGCAGCAATGATGACGGCAACATCGGTTTCCTCCATGATTTGCGCCGCATGAACGTGGCCATCACCCGTGCCAGAATGAAGCTGCTGATCATCGGCGACCGCTCCACGCTCTGCCGTTTCCCCTTCTATCGACGCTTGGCGGAGTACATCGACGAGCACTACTGATTCCGCTCGTTTTGTTTTGATAAAATAACACGCCTATGCAAGAAAGCAATCTTACATAGGCGTGTCGGTATTTTCTTATAGGCGTGATTGGCGATACGCCTATACGTGTTTTTTATTTGAAGGAGAATTCAAACATGGTCATCGTGTAGGGCTGAATGAGATGTGTGAAGCGTTTGCCGACGGTGCGCGTACGGTGGCGTGGTGCCACGGGCTGTGCTTCGTAGTTGTTCTCGATGTTGGACGCATCGGGCAGCAGGATGCCGGAGTCGTCGAAAGCGCCTACGGTGGTCTCGTCGCATTGCTTGCCGAGACCCTTGAAGCGGCTGAGGTCAATCGTGGCATTCTTCATGTCGGCGCTGGCGTTGACAATCTTCACGAACAGTTGTCCAGTCTTCGTGTTCACCACGACGGACTGCGCCTGTTTGTCGGTGGCGCCTTCGATGGTCACGCAGTCGCCGTAGTAGTGTTGTCCGGCAGAGCGGCCAAACAGCTGTTGCACGAAATAGCTGCAGGTGAGGTACGGGCGTTCGTTGTCGAAATAGATGAGGTCGGGGTTCCAGTTGGTGGCTCCCTTGCGGGCAAAGAGCGGAGCGTAGGAGGTCATGCAGACCACGTCACCGTTGCGCTCGACGTGCATGAGATAGAGCCCTTCGGCCAGCGCGTCGATGAGCTTCTTGTCCTTAGCGGCGTATTCGCCGAGATAGACCTTCGTCTTGCGGTCGCGGGGATAGTTGTCGTACTGGCGGCTGGTGAGGAAGTAGTCACGCGGCTCGTAGTAGTGCTCGTCGAGGATGGGGACGTTCAGCTCGGTGGCGATGCGCCAACCGTTGTCGTAGTCGGGGTTGCCGGCGTGCGAGCCGGGACCGGCTGTGCCTACGATGATGATTTCGGGATGTGCCTCGCGTACCTTATTATATATATAGGTGAAGCGCTCTTCGAACTCGGGTGTGATTTTTTCCTCATTGCCCAATCCGAGGTATTTGAGGTTGAAGGGTTCGGGGTGGCCGGCGTCGGCACGCATCTTGGCCCATTTGTTGGTGGCGGGGTCGCCGTTGGCCCAATCGATGAGGTCCAGTGCGTCCTCGACCCATTCGTCCATCTTGTCCATCGGCACGACATCCTGTGCCTGGCCTTTCATGCCCCATCCGCCGTTGGTACCCTGGCAGCTGACGCCGCAGGGGAGGATGGGAAGCGGTTGCATGTTCAGGTCCTCGCAGAACTGGAAGTACTCGTAGTAGCCGAGACCCATGGACTGATGGTAGCCCCATGTGTTCTTGAGTGCACGGCGCTCATGACGGGGACCGATGGTTGTCTTCCAGCGGTAGGTGTTCCAGAAACCGTCGCCGCCGCCATGGACCACGCAACCGCCGGGGAAGCGCATGAACTTAGGTTGCAGGGCTGCCAGAGCCAGAGCGAGGTCTTTGCGCAGACCGTGGCCTTTGTACGTATCCTCAGGCATCAGCGAAGCGAAGTCGATGTCGAGATCGCCCGGCGTGAGCACGAGAATCTGAAGCACGGCATTGGCGGCACTCTCCGACGGCACGAGCACCGTCTCGCATTTCTGCCATTCGTCGGAGTAGGTCGTGAGGTTGGCTTCTGCCAGCAGCTTGGGCGACTTGCCCCAGCCTTGAGGCACGACGAGGGCCACGCGCAGCTGCTTCAAACCCTCAGAGGCATTGCGCAGGAAAACGGAGAAATCGTAGCAGGCACCGGCGCGGACATTAATGCCGTCGAAGCCGCTGTTCTCGAGGCCGAAGCCTGTCCAGCCGTCGAAATCGTAGTAATGGCCGACGCGTTCGGTGTGCAAACGCATGTAAGTGGGGTTGTTGACGTGGAGTGGGCGGTCCATGCGGATCTCAACGTGGCCGAGTGAGTGGCCGGGACGGATCATACGCCAAGCGGTGCCGGGTCCCCAACCGTCGCGCTCCGTGGGGTTGTACTCGAACGAGCCGTTCTGGAGGAGCTCGGCATAGAGGCCGCCGTCGGCACTGCTACTGATGTCCTCGAAGAAGATGCCGAGGAGTTCGTCGCTGATGGCTTTGCCTCCAGAGGGGAGGACAATGTTCTTGCGGGCGGCTTGACCCGAGAGGCTTGCTGCGAGAAGGCAGACTAAGAGGCAGAGTTTCTTCATCGTCATAAGAATCTAATTTAGGGATTAACGGATATTCATTTTGTCGCAAAGGTAGGTGTTTTTTTACAAAAAAACTGCTTCTCAGGCCTTTTTTTTATCCCAAGTGACGTTATTGCAACAATCTGAGACATGAAAGGACGTTTGAGACGCAGATTTTGCTTATCTTTGCCGACAGATAAGTGTTTAATCGCAAAAGTTAATCTCAAAATGAAGAAACTGGTTTTCACGCTTCTCTTTGTAGCGGCTCATCTCACGGCTTTTGCCGATGGCGAAAAGATTCAGAACCCCATGCTGTGGGCTGACGTGCCCGATCCCGATGTCATACGTGTGGAGGATACCTTTTATTTAATCTCCACGACGATGCACCTCATGCCGGGTGCGCCGGTCATGCGTTCCAAGGATCTTAAGAATTGGGAGACCGTCGGCTACGTGTTCGACCGTCTGACCGATTCGCCCAAGTACGATCTCCTCGAAGGCACGGTCTATGGCCGTGGACAGTGGGCGACATCGTTGAAGTACCACGACGGTAAGTTCTACGCCTTGTTCGCACCCAACGAGGGCGGCCCGATGGCCGACACCTATATCTGTACGGCGCCGAAGGCCGAAGGGCCATGGACCATCCATTCTCGTCTGCGCCACTTCCACGATGCCACGCTCTTCTTCGACGACGACGGCACGCCCTACGTGTTCTTCGGCACAGGCGAGATGTGTCAGCTGTCGCGCGACCTGAAAAGCGTCGTCGAGGGCAGCTATCGCCATTACTTCGAACGTGAGGCCGATGAGCGCGGTCTGCTCGAAGGCACTCGTGTCATCAAGCACAACGGCACCTATTATGCCCTGCTCATCTCCCACGTTTACGCTCCTGGCCGGCATCGTCGCGAAGTATGCTATCGCACGAAGGACCTCAATGGCAAATGGGAGAAGGCGGTCATCCTGGAGAGCGACTTCGGCGGATTCTCCTACCTGGCACAGGGCACCATCGTCGATACCGAGGAGGGCGACTGGTATGGCATCATGTTCCAGGACCGTGGCGGCGTGGGACGCGTACTCACCCTGAGCCCCGTACGATGGATTGACGGCTGGCCGATGCTGGGCGACGAGGACGGCAAAGTGCCCGCCACGATGCGCCCTTACAAGAGCGGACAGCCCAAGACCTCCATCGTCTGTGCCGATGAGTTCTCCTCGTCGAAGTTGGGGCTGCATTGGCAGTGGAACCATAATCCCATCGATGCCGCATGGTCGCTGACCGAACGTCCGGGATGGTTGCGCCTGAAGACCAACCGCATCGTCGAGAACCTCTATCTGGCACCTAACACGTTGACGCAGCGCATGGAGGGACCGCAGTGCAGCGGATCCGTTGCCCTCGATGTCTCTCACATGAAGGATGGCGACTGTGCCGGTCTGGCTGCCTTCAACAGCGACTCCGGCGTGCTCACCGTCAAGAAGAACGGCAAGAGCCTCACCCTCGTCATGAGCGAGCAGAAGGTGAAGCTCAACAATCGCACGAAAGCGGTGGAAAATGTGGAGGAACAGGTCATCGAGACCGTTGACCTCTCTTCCATGCGTCCTAAGTCAACGCTCATCCATCTCCGTCTCGACGGCGACTTCCGTCCCGGGCAGCACGATGTGGCGAATTTCTTCTATAGCCTCGACGGCCGGCAGTGGACGCCGATTGGCACGAAGAACTACCGCATGTCCTTCGACTGGCAGCGTTTCTTCATGGGCACTAAGTTCGGCATCTTCTGCTATGCCACGAAGCGAGCCGGCGGCTACGTTGACGTGGATTGCTTCAACTATTCAAAAGCAGACTGACTTCGGCAGGATTCAACGCCCATTCATAGGTATAGCACTCGTCGGCATGGCGCTCATCGTCGACGAGTGTCATTTTCTGGGCTTCGGCTTTCATCTTCAGCAGTTCGCCCACCGTCATCTTTTCGCGAAGACGGCGTAGCAGGGCTTCGACAACCGCGCTGTTGAGGTTGCGCAGCGTCTGCGACATGAAAGGCATCTCGAGCCAGGTGACGACACGTGCCTTGACATCGAGGACGCCGAAGACAAGTCCCTTGGACAGATTGCCCTCGCTGATGCGTACGGCATGGGAGACACACGAAGGGTCGTAGGCCACGCCGTCCTCCTCGGAGATGGTCATCGGGTAGGCCGAATCCATCCAACCCACGACGAGGTTGGGCGACAAGGCGCCTGTGCTGTAGGCATTACAGGTGAAGGTGGCATATCGGGCACCTGCTGCTTCCAATTCGGGAAGCGAGAGTTCCACATATTCCGCCGTGCCGACCATCTCGGGAATGGAACGGATGTCGCCGGAATGCTTGGCTCCCGTGCAGGTCAGGTTGTAGTAGGCGCATTCTTCAACATGGCCGTCGCCGTAGGCGATGCGGCAGCTGAGATCCATGTCGAGGGGCTGGGCATGCAGACCCTTGCCCCATTGCAGGAACAGACGAATGGCATCGCCGGCTACGGCAAATTGCGTTCCCATTAACGCGCAGGAGGTGTCCTGGACGGTCGTGCTGCGGTCGCCGACGCTGACCGGGATGTTCATGAGCCGTGGATCGATGTACATGGTCTTGTGGTCGGTTCCCGTGGCGGTGAAACGACGATGCATCGACTGGCGGAAGATGTCCTCGACGCCACGCACCATCGCCTGCCGCTCATCCTCGCTGTAGAGCTTGAGCAGGGGATGAGGCTTCAGAGGAAACATGCCGCCGGTGAGGGGACGGGCCAATCGCGTAGCTTCGGGGTCGAAATAGCTGTCGGCAGCTCCCGAGAGCGACAGCAACAGACGGGCTGGCAAACGGTCCGCCACCGTGGCGAAGGCTTGCAAGGTTGCCTCCCTGCCCACCCTCAGCATCGTGGCAAACAGGCTGCGGGCAAACAAACCCGGTCGTTCGCAGAGCATGGCGAGCAGCGCCGTGTCCTGATGGCGGTTGCGCAGTTGGTCGAGACGCCCTTGCCACGTCGTATAATCTTTATGGTAGAAGACGTCCATCAGCTTGGCCAAGGGCTCAAAGCCCTGATGACGTGCAAATTCGGCGAGACGCAGGGCACGGATCATGCGTACCCACATTCCTCGTTTGGCGTTCATGTTCTCGGCGGCTTCGTCGGCCGTCATGGGCAGGGCGTTCATCCATCGTGCCACGCGGCGGCAAGTGGGGCGGTCGTATTTGAGCTTCAGGTTGCGTCGCATGACGGCTTCCGCTTCCTCGCTCCGGTCGGCAGGTCCCCACATGTGGCGGTTGAGCTTGTTCGCATGGGCTATGAGGGTGCGCGGTTCCAGGATTTGAACATATCCGGTTTTCTCGTACCAGAGGTAACGCAGGATGTCCGTCGGCGTGCGGAGGAAACGGGCTGCTTCGTCGTCCTGGCCTTGGCCGACCAGGTGTCTGACGACAAGCATTGCCGTCTCCTTCATGGTGATGTCCACGTCATCAGGCAATCCGTAAACGCTGAGCAGCTGACCGAGGGATTCACGGCCGGTGGCGTCAAGGGGCGTGGCAGAGGTGAGCAGCGTATGCAGCACATGGCGAAAGTCGTCGTCGGTCATGAGCCGCAATTCTTTCAGCTTGCTTCCTTGTCCATGAAAGACATAGTGGGCGGTGCGGAAAGGCTTCCCGCAGAAGGGACAACCGTTGTAGCGCTCCAGCGGGAAGGTGCCGTCGGGAATCAGATGACCGCAGGGCAGACGTGTGCCGGAGATGTTCACCTGCCCGTCCAGGACGTTGGCGAAGAGTGTGACGAGGTGATCGACGATGGATTCGCCTGTCGGCACCTGCCAGCCTTTCACCAGCGGCATCCAGTTGAGGTTTACGCCCAACACGTCATTGACCACATCTGTGATGTCGGCCAGGCGGTTGGGCTCCACGATGGTGATCGCATGCAGCAGCTCCTCGCTGAGGCAGAAGCCGTTGTCGTGCAGACGGAGGACAAATGCCATAGCGGGAAGGGTCGCTTCGGCCTCCTTGGGGATGGCTTCGCGGCGAACGTCGAGGTAGAGCGCTTGATAACGCAGCGCAACACGCGTCAGGGTCGTTGTCTTGTTCATAAGCAAAAAAGAAAGACGGAAATGGCGGATCTATAAAGTTCCTTAAGGGAACATCAGACTGGAAGTAAGACCCGCTTGTCCGTCTTTATTTAGGTTTTTCGTTGCAAAGGTACGCAATAATTCCGAACCTGCAACTTTTTATGTCCTTTTTTTAGGGTATAACATAGAACTTGGCACAGAAGGTGTTTTATAAAACAACGAATTATACGAATTAAACGAATTATTTCTTGTCCTATAGCCCTGTTTTTGCATAGTCACGATGCAGCGTAAATTCGATTAATTCGTATAATTCGTTGTCTAAAAAGAAGAAAAATGCCAAGTGCTATATTGTTGCCTTTTTTTACGCTTCGTTGTAGAATTGCGTGAAGGCTTTGACCGTGAAGAGGTGGTCGGCCACCGCTCCCGTCTCGCGACAGCTGTGCATGGCGAGGATGGGATTGCCCATGTCCACGCCCCGCAACGGCAGCGATGAGGCAAGGATATTGCCGAGGGTGCTGCCGCCGGCCACGTCGCTATGGTTGACGAAGCGTTGGCACGGCACACCGGCCTCGCGACAGATCTCGGCGAAGACGGCGGCTGAGGCCGCATCGCTGGCGTATTTCTGTGCAGCGTTGAACTTGATCACGGGACCGCCGCCCAGTACGGGATGGTTGGTCGGGTCGTACTTCTCGCTGTAGTTGGGATGCCAGGCATGGGCATTGTCGGCCGACACCATGAAGGCGCGTTCGACGGCCTGGTGGAAAGCTTCTTCCGTGCCGGACTGGGCCATGGCGATGCGCTTCAGCATGGTGGCGAGGAACGGACTGCCGGCACCTTGCTTCGTCTGCGAACCCGTCTCTTCGTTATCGAAGATGGCCAGCACCTTCGTCGTGGAAGGGCTTTCCGCTTGGCCCACAGGGACGCTTGATCCTTCAAGAACTTTCAACTTTCCCAGCAGCGCTTCCACACCGGCATAGCACATCGACAGGTCGTCGAGACGACCGGAGGAGATGAACTCGTCGTGGACGCCGAAGGTGCAGGCGGGGGTGGCATCGGCCAGGTAGAGGTCGAAGTCGAGGATGTCGTCGCGGCTGATCGCACGTTCCTTGCCCAGCTCTTCGAGGATGACGTTCATGAGCAGGTTGCCACGCTCCAGCTCATCGTTGATGATGCCGAGCAGCGGCAACGTGTCCTTCTGCTTGCTGAGCTTCACGCCGTCGTTCACCTGACGGTTGAAATGAATGGCCAGGTTGCTGATCTGCAGCAGCGGACGGCGAACGTGAAGGAGACGCGTTTCGGGATTCATGGCATCCTGACCGCGGACGATGACACGACCGGCGATGGTCAGCGGACGGTCGAACCACGTGGACATGATGGGACCGCCATAGACTTCGGTGTTCAGCTTCACGATGCCACCTTCGCATGTCATCTCAGCATTGGGCTTGATGCGGAAAGTGGGGGAGTCGCAGTGGGCACAGATGATGTGGAAACCGGCTTCTGACAACGGTCGCGAGCCGATCTCGAAAGCATAAATGGAAGAGTCGTTCTTCGTGACGTAGAACTTATCACCGGCATGGACGGCACCCAAGGGCTGACGAGGGTCTATGCGCCGGAAACCGGCCTGGTCGAGTTCGTCACTCACGTTCTTCACCGCGAGAAAGTTCACGGGTGAAGCATCAAGGAAATGAAGTAAACGCTTAATCATAATATATATAATGTATAACTTTCAACTTTAGCTTCGCTGACTTTCGTCACGACTCGGCAATTCAAGCAAGCTTGATTGCTCTCGCTGCTCCGAAAGTTCAACTTTCAACTTTCAACTCGTCAACTATCAACTTGTCAACTCGTCAACTCGTCAACTCGTCAACTTCCCCAACTTCCTCCACGTCGAGGAGCTGCGGGATGGGGTTCTTGTCGGACTTCTTGGCGCCGAGTTTCTGCAGCTTGGCACAAGTCTGAATGATGCTTTGCCCTGAGGGCTGCAGCTTGCGTTGTCCTTCGTCGAAGGCTTTCTGGGCGCTGGCAAGGGCCGTTCCGATAGTCTGGTATTTCTTGACGAACTGTCCCACGCGGTCCATCATCTCCGAAGCCAGGTTGTACACCTCCTCGTGGTTCTGTGCCTGTCGGATCTGTGTCCATGTGAGGCTGATGATGCGCAAAGCCGCGAACAGGGTCTGCTCGTCGGCGATATAAACGCCTTTCTCCATCGAGCGGCGCCACAGGTCGGGTTGAGCGTTCAGCGCTGTCCAGAGTGCACCGGCATGAGGCACGAACATGATGACGTAGTCCATCTTCACTTTCGGCGGCTGGATGTACGAGCTGTAGTCCTTCGCGGCCAAGAGCTTCACCTGCTCCTTGATGCTGTTGATGTGTGCGGCCAGGTAGCGCTGGCGGTCGGCATCGTTCTGTGCATTGACGTAGTCCATATAGGCTGCCAGCGACACCTTCGAATCGATGACGACGTCGCGGCGTTGGTCAAGGTGCAGGATCACGTCGGGGCGCATCCTCGAGCCCTCGTCGTTGAGTACTGCCGTGCCCGAGGCATCGCGAATCGTGGATTGCACGTCATAGTGTATGCCTCGTGTGAGCCCTTGGCTCTCCAGCAGCTCGTCGAGCACCGTTTCGCCCCAGTCGCCCTGCACGTTATTGCTTCTTCGGAACACCTGTGTGAGCGCCTCGGTGCTGCGTTTAGCCTCTTCGCTCTTCTCCATCATCTGCTGGATGATGGTCTTCAGGGCGCCGCTGTCGGCACTCTGTCGCGTCTGCGTCTCGGCCATCTCCTTCTGCATCTTCTCGATGGTCTCCCGCAGCGGATTGACGAGCTGTCCGATGCTCATTCCCGACGATTCGGTGAACTCTTTCTGCCGTTCGCGCAGCATCTCGTTGGTCGCGTCCTTCATCTGAGCCGTCACCTTCGCTATCGTCTCGTCGAAGCGGGCCTGCTGGGCTGCCAGCGCCTCGGCATGCCGCCGTTCCTGTGCCGCCATGGCCTCGTCGGCAGCGCGTTCCTTGGCCTCAAGGGTTTCCTGACCATGCCGCTGCAGATCGTTCAGCTGATTGCTGAGCACCTCAACGCGTACCGCCAGCTGCTGCCGCGCTTCCGTCTGCTCCTTCAGCGTTTCCTCGCGTTCCTTAATAATCTGTTGAAACTGCACACCCTCTTCGGTACGTTCCTTGAGGATGGTGTTGGCGACATTTAACTTGCCGCGCATGACGAGCCAGGCGATGAGTGCTCCCAAAAGCGCTCCCAAGATGAGGACAATGACGTAATATAACATGGTGTAACGGCTGATTAGTGCTGCAAAGATAGCCATTTATATCATAATCTCCAACTAAAACACCTTTTTTCATAACTTTTTATTCCCCGAACCAAAGAAAAGTTGTACCTTTGCACGATTAAAAACGTTGTGTTCAACTTCTAACTCTCAACTTTCAACTTTCAACTCCCCATATGACTCCCACACGAATTCCCGTCCTCCTGCTCACCGGTTATCTCGGTAGCGGCAAGACAACCCTCCTCAATCGTATCCTCAACAACCGTCGCGGCATCCGTTTTGCCGTCATCGTCAACGACATCGGCGAAGTGAACATCGACGCCGACCTCATCGAGAAAGGCGGCATCGTCGGACAGAAGGACGACAGCCTCGTTGCCCTCCAGAACGGATGCATCTGTTGCACCCTGAAGATGGACCTCGTCGAGCAACTCCGCGACATCACCCGCCAGCAGCGCTTCGACTACATCGTCATCGAAGCCAGCGGCATCTGCGAACCCGCTCCCATCGCACAGACCATCTGCTCGATGCCCGCCATGGGATTGGAGTATGTCCGCGACGGCGTGCCCGTCATCGACAGCATTGTCACCGTGGTCGATGCCCTCCGTATGCGTGATGAGTTCGGCAGCGGCGAGTCCCTCCTCCGTCCCAACCTCGACGAGGACGACATCGAGAACCTCGTCATCCAGCAGGTCGAGTTCTGCAACATCATCCTTTTGAACAAAGCCTCCGAGGTATCACCCGCTGAGCTCGAACGTGTCCGCCAGATCATCCGTGCCCTCCAGCCCAAAGCCGAAATCATCCCCTGCGACTACTGCGACATCGATTTCGACAAGATCCTCAACACCAACCTCTTCGACTTCGACGCCGTCGCCACCTCCGCCGCCTGGATCGATGCCATCGAGCACCACCACGATGATGATGATGATGACGACGACGACGATGATGATGATCACCACCACGACCACCATGATCACGATCACGACGACGACGATGATGACGACCTTCATCACGGGGACAGTGCGCCCGGCGGTTTTCCCGCCGGGGAAAGCCACCACCACCATCATCACCATCATCACCACCACGACGAAGGCGAAGCCGAGGAGTACGGCATCGGCACCTTCGTCTATTACCGCCGCGAGCCCCTCAACCTCGGCCTCTTCGACGAGTTCGTCGCCCGCCACTGGCCCCGCAGCATCATCCGCGCCAAAGGCATCTGCTGGTTCTACGGCGAGCCCGACACCTGCTACGTCTTCGAGCAGGCCGGCAAGCAAGTCAGCCTCCGCGATGCCGGACAGTGGTATGTCACCATGCCCGACGACGAGCTGCGCGAGTTCATGGCCAAGACGCCCGACCTCGTCCGCGATTGGGACAAGCAATACGGCGACCGCATGCAGAAGCTCGTCTTCATCGGTCAGCACCTCGACCGCGAAGCCATCACGGCCGCCCTCGATGCCTGTCTGGTGAAAGCATAACTGACCGCCTCCTTACACCTAAGAGCCCAAGCCCACATACATCGTTGCGCGGACTGTCTGACCCGAGTCAAACAGTCCGCGCTCCTTCATGCGTCAGGACATACCTTGATACTTTATAAGTACAACGCCCTCTGATTGATGGCATCTGCTATGCCATAGGACAAGAATTAATCCGTAAAAAATTTGGCAACAATATAGCACTTGGCATAATTCTTCTTTTTTGACAGCTAATTATACTAATTAAATGAATTTACGCTGCATCGTGGCTATAAGAAGATACGACTATAGGACAAGAAAAAATTAGTCTAATTCGTATAATTCGTTGTCTTATAAAACACCTTCTGTGCCTACTGAAATATCATTGCTAAAAAAAATTAGTCCCGTCGCAGTTCCCAGAACGCCACGGCCGAGGCGGCGGCGACGTTCAGCGAGTCCACGCCGTGCGCCATGGGAATCCTGACGACATAATCGGCAGAGGCGATGGTTTCCTTCGGAAGGCCGTCGCCTTCGGTGCCCATGATCAGCGCCAACTTAGGCTCCGCCTTCAGCCGCGCATCGTCCAACCGTATCGACTTGTCCGTCAGCGCCATCGCCACCGTCTTGAACCCCATCCTCCTCAGCACCTCTATATACGCCCCCTCTTCCTCCTTCCTTCCTGTGTTCGCCACTGTGCCCTTCCCCTCTTCCTCCTTCCTTCCTGTGTTTGCCACTGTGTCCGACGCATTAGCGTCGGGTCCTCCCTCCTCCGCCCACGTCCACGGCACCAGGAAGACGCTGCCCATCGACACCCTCACCGCCCTCCTGTTCAGCGGGTCGCAGCTGTTCGTCGTCACGAGCACCGCGTCGATGCCCAGGGCCGCTGCCGAGCGGAAGATGGCGCCGATGTTCGTCGTGTCCACGACGCCGTCGATGACCACCACGCGCCGTGCTCCCTCGCACACCTCCTCCATCGTCTTTGCCGCCGGCCGTCGCATGGCACACAGCACGCCGCGTGTCAGCGTATATCCCGTCAGCGCCGCCAGCAGCTCACGATCCCCTATATAAATAGGTATATCGCCGATGCGCTCGATGATGTCCGCGGCATCCCCTTCGAGGTGCCGTTCTTCGCACAGCAGGGCCACCGGTTCCAAGCCGGCGTCCAATGCCACGCGTATCACCTTCGGGCTCTCAGCGATGAACACACCCTTCTCCGGCTCCAGCCGATTCCTCAGCTGTGCCTCCGTGAGCGTGGCGAACAACTCTGCCCCCGGCTCCTGCAACGATGTTAACCGATGAACATTAACCATTCAACTTTCAACTTTAGCTTCGCTGACTTTCGTCACGACTCGGCAATTCAAGCAAGCTTGATTGCTCTCGCTGCTCCGAAAGTTCAACTTTCAACTTGTCAACTCGTCAACTTGTCAACTATCAACTATCAACTCGTCAACTTTCAACTCTCAACTTTCAACTCCCTTCGGTCGGAATTGTCTTTGCGTCTCGCTGTACTCAAAGTCGTGCTTGCGAAGGTAATCCTTGATCTCTTCGGGTTCACGGTTGAAGTTATAGCACAGCGACTCCAGCGTGTCGAACTCCTCATCGCGGAGGAGCATATTGATGGCTGATACCAGCATATAAGGGTCTTGAGGTAGATAGTCCATGCGAGCTTATTTTTATTTCGACGCTGCAAAGGTAGTGATTGTTTGCGACTTTCGTGCCACAACGTTTAGAAATTTTTGACCAGCCATATGGCGAAGAACAGATCGTAAACCTTGTAGGTGCCCTTATCCTGAGTGAGCAACCCTTTGTCTATCAATGCGGGGATGGCGGATTTCACGGAATTGGGTGACACAAGGCCGTGTCGTTTGATGAACTTCCCACTGGTCACATTCTCTGCCGTTCCGTCCTTTGCCACAGCAATCAATACACGACTCTGTTTCTCAGGAAGTTGGTACATCAGGTCCTCGTAAATGGGAGATGACACGGCAATGATCTCATCCACGGCCTTGCTGACATCGTCTTCAACGCATGTGGCATCGGCTGCTGTCTTGCTGAACAATTCGTTCATGACTCTCTGCATGTAATAGGTGACTCCGTCGAACTGGCTGTAAAGACGACTTACTACAGCATCATCAAGTTTTTTACCCATCTTTTTGAAGTGAGCAACACAGAACGCCGTGTATCTGTCCAATGGCAGCCGGTCAAGATGGTAAAGGGTGACACTCTGGTAGAAAGGTCGCGCAGGAGAGGTGAAGATGGCACCCATCAGTTGCCTTCTGGAACCGGAAAACACGAAGTGGGCATTGCTGCAATATTGAACGCGGGTACGAATCTCTGCTTCAATATTCGGGTCGCCGTATTTGGTTATCTGCTGGAACTCGTCAATGACCACCAGGCAGGGACGATCGGCATTTTGCAGATAAGTGAAAATCTCGTCGAGCGTGGCTGTCGGTGATTGAATGTCGCCGACGCTCATGGTCCACGAAGGTTGCCCGTTAATATCGAAGGATATGCCGGAGCGCACCGATGCAAGGATTGCGAGAAACTTCTCCCACACCTTCTTTCCCTTCGGCTTCAAGGTCTCCAGGATGGCGCTACCCAGTTTGGCAACCATCTCAGCCACAGTCTTGGTGGAATAGATATCGACAATAAACGTATAATAATGGTCAGCAATCACCTTCTGAGCGAAGCAATGCCGCAGCAAGTCGCTCTTGCCATATCTGCGCGGTGAGATCAACGCTACATTATTGCCGTTAGTCAGGTAGCGTATAATGTCCGCTGTTTCTTTTTCCCTATCGCAGAAGTACTCGGCACCTGCATAACCTGTGGTTACGAACGGGTTGTCAATCTTTACTTTCTCCTTTGACATATTCATTTGGTTTTTGCTTGCAAAGATATTAGTTTTTCCATAAAATGGAAATCATAAAACGGAAAAAGTTGTTATCGTTAGCATTTTTTAACTGAATCTGTTGTGCCATTAACTGCTCAGTCATGCAATGTGGGGTCGGCCTATCGGCCTCCGCTCGGCTCGAAGAGACGCTTGACACTTCAAGAATGTTATAAAAAAATTGAATAAGAAAATAATCAAAAGGTATGTCCAACTGCAGTTCTTATAATTTTTTGAATTAATTTTTTGATAATTTTGAGCGTAGCGACCATCCATGGGCACATGACTGAGCAGTTACCATCAGAGGTTGCCCCCTCAAATGATGTTAAAAGAGCCTAAAAATCAAAAGTATTTTGCCCATGAATGTCGTTTTGATTCCAAAAATCTCTATATTTGCAGAGTTTTTGAAACAGATTAAGCAAAGAATGGACTTCCTGACGTTTAGAGAAAGAATGTACCCGATGGGATGTTTCAACATCAATCAGGTGCTGCTGTGGGAGAAGGATTTCGACCGCAACAACCTGACAAGATGGTGCCGCAAGGGCCTGCTCGTGAAGTTGCGCAACCAGTATTATGCCTTTCCTGAGTATCGACAGGTGCCCGACTTTTCGCGCTATGTGGCCAATCGCATCTACATGCCGTCGTACATCAGCCTGCACAGTGCCTTGTCGTTCTACGGGATGATACCTGAGGAGGTGGTACAGCTGACGAGCGTGACGACGCTCAAGACCGCCAAGTTCGAGAATGCCTTCGGCACCTTCCATTACCAGAATGTCAAAACGCCGCTCTTTTTCGGTTACGAGATGAAGACGATGCAGAACGGCCGTGGCCTGCTGTTTGCCACGCCAGAGAAGGCCTTGCTCGACCTGCTATACCTGAATCCCTATTACAAGACTGTACACGATATGGAAGAACTGCGCCTCGACGAGGACTTCTTGCAAAGTGAGTTCAATTGGGGACGCCTTCATGACTATCTCGCGCAAATAGGCAGCAAGACGTTAACACAAAGGGTAAAACGCTTACTAAAAGCATACGGACTATGATAGACCTTGAGTACATTCGCAACTTTTTCCCGCCGACGATAGCGAGGGAAAGCCGATTCGACCGCTATATGTTGAAAGAGTATCTACAACTGTTCATACTAGACCATCTGGCTACAACGCCATATATTAATAAGGTGTCATTCATTGGGGGTACGAACCTTCGCCTTATTCAGGGCATCGACCGATTCTCTGAAGACCTGGACTTCGACTGCAAGGACTTGAGTGAGGAGGATTTCATGGCCATGACAGACAGTTTGGTGTCTTACCTCCGGCAGAACAATATCGACGTGGAAACGCGTGACAGGCCCAATCCCAAGTTGACGGCATTCCGTCGCAACCTCTATTTCCCGGAGATGCTGTTTAACCTTGGGCTGACGGGGCATCGTGAAGAAAGGCTTCTGCTGAAGATTGAGGCACAGGATCAGGGCGTAGCATACCAACCCGTTGTTGCAAACATCAACAGAATGGGCTTCTTCTTCAGTGTTCAGGTGCCGCCAATGGATGTGCTCTGCGCCATGAAGTTCTCCGCCATCCTCTCCCGCCAGAAAGGTCGCGACTTCTACGACGCCATCTTCCTGCTATCGAAAACCACCCCGAATATGAACTTCCTAAAGGCTAAGACAGGCATTTCGTCTATTGAGGAACTGAAGAACGCTGTATCAGAGCGCCTGAGAGGCATTGACTTAAGCCAAAAACAATGCGATTTCTCCCACCTCGTTTTCAACGAGCAGAATGCAGGGCGCATCCTGAAGTTTGCAGATGTCATAGCTTCGATGTCATAACAGTATTCCCGACGCACGGTGAACTCACGCGGAAGCGTCAGCTGCTGAACCTTTAAGCCGCGACCATATCTTTCGTCCGCCATCTTTAGCGGCAAGCAGGATAAGCTGTCGGGAGCCATGAAAATACTTCTAACGGTGTGGCTCGTTCGGTCGCGAGCGAACGACCGAAACGGTTAATCGTTCCGGTTGCGACGTTAAGACGTTACGATGCCAGCGGCTTGAAGTGTCGATGGCAGCGGTTGAACGTGTCGGCACCAGCGGCTGGAAGTGTCTGCAGTACTCTTTATTTCATACGTAAATTATATACATTTTCATACACTTTTACACTATTCGTGAGATCCGCGTGATCCGTGGAGTCGCGTAAATTATATACCTTTCCATACACTTTTACACCTTTTTAGTCTTAATGCGTTATGCAACAATAACATAAGCGTAAAATATTTAGTGTATTTTGAGTGTATTTTTAGGTGTATTAGTGTATTTTTGGATAATTTTCTACCGAAAATTTGGATAATTTGAAACAAATCTTGTCACTTTGCATCGTTTTAGAGACTTTTCGCATCATTTATACACTAATACACCTATAAATACACTATTATTAAGCGTGCTAACGTGCAGGAACACAGTGTATTAAGTACAAAAAGGTGTAAAAGTGTATTCATTTCCTCATCATTTCACACAACTGCCTCGTAAAAGACGGCCGTCTGCACCGCGAGGCGGGAGTGATTGATTAATACAGCAGACCGAACATACGGCATCAAATTCGGTAACTGCTCAGTCATGCAATGTAGGGTCGGCCTATCAGGTAACTGCTCAGTCATGCAATGTGGGGTCGGCCTATCGGCCTCAAAATTATAAAAAAATTGAATAAGAAAATTATCAAAGGCTTCGCACAGCGTCTGTTCTTATAATTTTTTTGGTTCTATTGGATTTAGTGTGAATTAACAACACCAGAGAATGCTCAGCGCATCTTGACCTCATTTATTTCAACGCAGAGTCGCGGAGGCGCGAAGATTTTTGAGGTTTTGGAGGAAAGGAGTGCATTGCAGCTGACACTATCGTGTGAGTTCGCGGATAATCACAGCGCTACGCGAGGCTGTGATTATGGAGGTCGCAGAGGCGGAGCATTTCAGAGAACTGAGTGTTCTCGGAAAGCGCACGGGTGCAGCCATCGGCTTGTGCAAGTCACGGCGCGAAGTGACGGGACGCCGCAGAAGACGGAAATGGCAAAGGGGGACAAGCCAGCGGGGGCAATGAAGAATAAAGAATGAAGAATTCATCAATTGTCAATCATCAATTATCCATTATACATTATCCATTATACATTCTTGCTTTTGGCCTCTGCGTAATCCGGAGAGCACGAAGCATGGCCTTGTGCCCTTCGTGCGCCTCTCGCGACCTCACCGTGGCATCAATGAAAACAACTGAGTGTTGTTTTCGAAGATGACTTCTCAGCGCTCGGCGAATGCGAGGCAAGTTTATCTTAGCCGAAGCAGTCGACGTTAAGCGCGTGAGGACGGTCAGCTGCTATGCCTTTGCGAACTCTCCTTATCTTCGGATTCTCAGCGAATCTGCGCCTCTGCGTTGAAAAATAGACCAGCTGCGTTGACAAAAATCGGCTACGTTGAGAATAAAACAAATACGTTAATTCACACTAAAACCAATAGAACCTTATTTTCTTCTACCGCACCAAGCATGGGTTGAGGGGAGGACAACGAGGGAGCGTTATTCCTTGTTGTCTGTGGTGGCGGGGGGCTGGGGGTAGGACTGGCCGTCGGCGAGCATCTGCTGTGCACGGAGGACGGCGGGGTCAACGGTGCTGAGGTATTGTAGGCGCCATGCCTGGTCCTCGGCGTTGTACACGATGTTGGCGATGAGGTTGCGCTCGAAGAGGGGTGCACTGCGCTGTAGCATGAGGTTGCGACGCTTGAGTCCGTGCTGCTCGCCGTAGCGTGCGAACTGTTCGAGCAGGTTCTGCTGCTTGAGCCATGCAACCATGTCCTTGACGTTGCGGAATCGGTTGAGCTGGTCGCGGTGTTCGTCGGTGAAGAGGAAGGCGTACTGGATGGTGAGTCCCGTGAATACGGCTTCGCGGAAGTAGCTGGTGTAGAGTGTGGTGTCCTCGGGGATGAAGATGTCGGGCATGATGCCTCCTCCGCCATATACGGTTCGTCCGAGTCGTGTCTTGTACTCGGGTCCGTCCTGACGTATGCTGTCGGCCGAGAAGAACTCGCCACGTTCGTAGCGTGCGATGAGGTCGTTCTCGTAGTCCTGTCCGTGGCCTTTCTCGTAGGGTTTCTGTATGCAGCGTCCCGAGGGTGTGTAGTAGCGGGCTATGGTGAGTCTGACGACGCTGTGGTCCTTGAATTCAATGGGTTGCTGTACGAGTCCCTTGCCGAATGAGCGTCGTCCGATGACGGTGCCTCGGTCGTTGTCCTGAATGGCTCCGGCGAAGATTTCGGATGCTGATGCTGACCCTTCGTCCACGAGCACGATGAGTGGGAGGTGCTGGAAGGAGCCTCGTCCGTCGGTGCGGTATTCCTCGCGTGGTGACTTGCGTCCTTCGGTATATACGACGAGCTGTCCGGCAGGCAGGAACTCGTTGACCATGAGTATGGCAGTCTGCATGTATCCTCCGCGGTTGCCTCGCAGGTCTATGACGAGGTTTTTCATGCCTTGTACGTTGAGCTGTGCGAGTGCTGTGAGCATCTCGGGGTAGGTGTTCTCGCCGAAGTTCTCGATTGAGATGTAGCCTGTCTGCTTGTCGAGCATGAAGTAGCTGTCAACGCTCTCGACGGGCACATCGCCACGTACGACGATGAAGCGTATGGGTTCCTTGTGTCCGTGGCGTACGACGGTGAGCTTGACTTTTGAGTTCTTTGGTCCGCGGAGTCGTTTCATGATTTCGTGGTCCTTCATGCCCACGAGTGAGCTGTCGTCGGCAGCGATGATACGGTCTCCGGCGAGTACGCCCACTTTCTCGGAGGGTCCTCCCTTGATGATGTTCATCACGTTGACGGTGTCGTTCTGAATGGTGAAGCGCACGCCGATGCCCGAGAAGCTGCCTTTGAGTTCCTCGCCTGTTTCCTCGGCTTCGGAGGCGCTGATGTATGTGGAATGGGGGTCGAGCTCGGAGAGGATGACGGGCATGGCTTCTTCGATGAGGTCATTGGCATTGACGGTGTCAACGTAGTTGTTGTCAATGATTTGGAGGAGGTAGTTGAGCTTGTTGCTGCCTGTGTTGACGATGCTGAGGCGGTTGCCGGAGAAATGGCTGGCGTAGAATGTGCCGATGAGGACGCCGAGGATGACGGCAACGGCGAGCAACAGGGGTACGAGACGGGATTTTGTTTTCATATCATTTTATTCTTCATTCTTCACTACTCATTCTTCATAGCCCTCGATGGGGAGGTGCTGGACGTCGATGCCGGCACGTCGCAGGAGGTCGATGCCGTCGGTGAGACGATAGTCGCGGGCATAGACTACGCGGCGTATGCCGGCTTGTATGATGAGCTTAGAGCATTCGATGCAGGGTGAGTCGGTGACGTAGAGGGTGGCTCCTTCGGAGTTGTTGCCCGAGCGTGCTATCTTGGTGATGGCGTTGGCCTCGGCATGGAGCACGTAGGGTTTGGTGACGCCGTCCTCCTCGCAGACGTTTTCGAAGCCTGAGGGGGTTCCGTTGTAGCCGTCGCTGATAATCATCTTGTTCTTGACGATGAGGGCGCCGACTTGACGTCGTTGGCAGTAGCTGTTCTCGCTCCAGATGCGAGCCATGCGCAGGTAGCGAAGGTCTAATGGAGACCCTCCCCCTGCCCTCCCTGTAAGGGAGGGAGCAGTTACTTTTTGCTGTTTATTGTCAATTTCATTCATTTTGCTTTCGGTATTTTATGCCCCTCTATTACAGGGAGGGGGTGGATGTGGGTCTTTTTATTCCATTGCGTTCGAGGAGGGCATCGATGGTGGGGTCTCCTCCGCGGAAACGGCGGTAGAGGGTCATGGGATGTTCGGTGCCGCCCCGCGAGAGGATGTTGTCGCGAAAACGTTGGGCTATCTCACGGCTGAAGATGCCGTGGTGCTTGAAGAGTGAGAAGGCGTCGGCATCGAGGACCTCAGCCCATTTGTAGCTGTAGTAGCCTGCTGCATAGCCGCCCGACATGATGTGTCCGAACTGCACCGTCATGCACGTCCCGGGCACCTCCTCGAAGAGCTGAGCCCGTTGCCAGGCATTGCGCTCGAAGGTGCGGATGTCGGCATCGAAGGGCTCCGTCAGCGTGTAGTAGGCGAAGTCCAACAGCCCGAAGCTGACCTGACGGATGCAGGCATAGGCTACGTTGAAGTTGCGGCTGGCTACGATGCGGTCGATGAGTTCCTGCGGGATGGGTTCGCCCGTCTCGTAATGGGCAGCGAAGGTGTTGAGGAACTCGGGTTCGATGGCGAAGTTCTCCATCAGCTGCGAGGGCAGTTCGACGAAATCCCAATAGACATTGGTGCCGGAGAGGGAGGCAAAGCGCGTGTTGGCAAAGATGCCGTGGAGGGCATGTCCGAACTCGTGGAGGAAGGTTTCGACCTCGCCCAGCGTGAGCAAGGCAGGCTTCTGGTCGGTAGGCTTGGTGAAGTTCATCACGAGGGACACGTGCGGACGCTGGTTCTTCCATGTCGCGGGGTCCGTGGGGGTGGTGAGCACCGCGAGTCCCTTCTCCTCGTACTCGTGCAGGATGTTGTCGTCGAGCTCGGGGCCAATGCATTGTTCCTTGAAAGCGGTCATCCACGCTCCGCTCTGCTTGCCTTTGCGGGGATGGAAATCGGTATAGAGCACCGCGAGGAAGCTGCCGTCGGCATCGAGGACGTCGAAGGCCTGCACGTCGGGGTGATAGACGGGGATGTCCTTGTTCTCGCGGAAGGTGATGCCATAGAGCTTCGTGGCGAGGCCGAATACGCCCTCCTTGACACGCGATAGCTCGAGGTAAGGACGGAGCATCTCGGCGTCGATGTTGAAGCGCTCCATCTTGAGCTTATGTCCGTAGTAGGAGAAGTCCCAGGGCTGCAGCTTGAACGCCTCGCCCTCGATCTTACGCGCCACGTCCTCGATGTCCTTGAGCTCCTTGCGTGCAGGCTCCATGTAGGCATCCAGCAACTGGTCGAACAGGTCATAGACGCGCTCCACGTTCTCTGCCATGCGCTCCTTGAGCACGAAATCGGCGAAGGTCTTGTAGCCCATCATCTGAGCACGTTCACGCCGGAGATTGACGATTCGCCGTACGATGTCCTCGTTGTTGCGTTCGTTGTCCTTGATGCAGATGGTGTTCTTGGCGATGTACATCTGCTTGCGCAGTTCGCGGTTGTCGGCATAGGTGATGAAGGGTCCGTAGGAAGGTGCCTGCAGGGTGAAGAGCCATCCCTGCTTGCCCTGTTCCTTAGCGGCTAAGGCAGCAGCCTCGCGTGCCGAGTCGGGTAGTCCGGCGAGGTCGTTCTCGTCGGTGATGCACAGCTCGTAGGCATTGGTTTCCTTCAGCTGGTTCTGCGAGAACTGTAGGGTCAGCAGGCTCATCTCCTGGTTGATGGCGCGGAGTCGTGCCTGTTCGTCGTCGGTCATGGCAGCTCCGGCACGGACGAAGCCCTCGTAGGACTTCTCGAGAAGCATTTGCTCCTCAGGAGTGAGGGGACGTGCAGTAGAGGGAGAACCTTCGTTAATGGCAGCGGGATGGTACTGGTCGTACACGGCTTTGACACGCTCGAAATAGGGCCGGTTGAAGATGATGTTGTTGGCGTGCTCGGTGAGGATGGGCGACATCTTCTGCGCCAAGGCATCCATCTCGTCGTTGGTGTCGGCCGAGAGGAGATTGAAGAAGACCTTGGTGACGCGCTCCAGGAGGTCGTCGGGCGAGACCACGGCAATGGTGTTGTCGAAGGTCGGTGCCTCGGGGTTCTCAACAATCTTCTGGATGAAAGCCTCGTCGCGACGGATGCCCTCCATGATGGCAGGCTCGTAGTCCTCCATACGAATCTCGTTGAAGGGTGCCGTCTCATGCGGCGTGCCGTAGCGCTTTCTATAGAATGGATTCTCTCTCATATATATGAATTGCTCTTTGTTTTCGATTTGGCAAGTATTTCTTTTTGGTGGTGTCATTGAACGAGTTTCTCGAACTTGGGGATGACGATGAGCCTGCGACCGAGTTCCACCACTCCCCTATCCTCGAGCCGATGCAACGCCTTCGAGACGTAGCGCGGGTCCTGCCCCAAGTAAGCCCCCAGCAACGGCAGCGAGATATGAAATCGCTTCTCTCCGGCAGGGCGCATGACATGGCGTCGCAGGAAGGTGATGATGCGCCCCTCCAAGGATGCCGAGGGCGGTAGCCAGTTCTGCTGCTCGTGTTTGACGATGCCCGTCGTGAGGAGGTTCAGCAGGTTCAGGCGGAACACCTCGAAGTACGCCGTGAGGGCGCCCACCGTTCGTTTGTCCACGTCGAGGAGGTGAACCTGTTGCTCGGTCCGATAGCTGTGCAGATGCCAACGTGTGCGACCATAGAGCACTTCCGTGCCGATGACCAACGGCGACGCGAGGAGTTCCTCCACACGCCATCGGCTGTCGGCGGCATCGGTGCTCATACACACCGTTCCGTCCATGACAAACGTCAGGCCGTCGCACGAGGAGCCTTGGGTGATGAAAGTCGTGCCAGCTTTCAGCGTGCGGAAATCCAGACGCGTCGATTCAACGATGCGCGTCAAATCCTCACGGCCTAATCCCTGGAACAGCGGCAAGGCCATCAATGTATCGAACATCGAATTCACCTTTTGGCTCTTTTTAGGGCGCAAAATTACACTATTTACGCTTCACAACCAAACTTTTTACGCCCTTTTTAATATAAAATAAGGCTTAAGCCTTGAGAGTTGAAATATTTTGCCTAACTTTGCCGCGTTTTTGAGCAATAATCCATTACAAAACGTACAATGAAACTTTCATATTCCCTTTCCCCAAGGCGTTTTATGCGGCTCAGTATGCGATGCCATTACCTGTTTCTGGCCTTCTTCGCCCTGCTGCCCACGACGCTCTCAGCCTCCGACCCCGACGAGCCCCGCGAGGACACGCTTTTCGTTGTCAAGAAGGACGGCACCGTGGACATCTTCCCCGCATCCACGGTGAAGCAGAAAGTGGTGTCATCCACAGCGCTGAAGCTGACGCTGATTGACGGAACATTGAAGCAATACAGGTTCGTGAATCTGGAGTCGCATGGCCACCAGATTACGTTCAACAAGCCCACCCTCACGTCGTTCAAGTTCAACAACAAGTTCAACCATCAGGTCTTCTCCGACATCGAATGCGAGATTACGGACAATCGTCGCATCACGGGTCAGATGGCCGCTATCGGTCATTGGCTGACGCCTTCGTTCAAGCGTTCGGACAAACGTGCCAACGTCTATCTCGACTACGAGGAACAGCTCATCAGCAAGCATAGCCGCGTGAAACTGGGCGCAGACCACATCATCACCGTGGCCTACCCCGGCATCCAGGTGGTGAAAACCGTGATGACGGACCCGGGCAGCGGGGGAACGACAACCGTAGAGAAGACGGAGATTCCCCTGACGGCAGACATGCTATCGACGAATGCACCCTCCAATTATCCCGACCGCGAGGACCTCGACAAGATGCTGGACAACGACCCCTCCACCTTCTTCCACTCCACGTGGGGCAGCGGCGCCTACGAGAAGCTCCCTGAGAACGAGAGCCCCTACATCGAAATCACCTTACCCGAGGCTGTACATCATCTGGTTTACGAACTCACCAACCGCACGGATGTCGGCAACCGTTCGCCCCTGGAACTCAGCCTCATGGGCAGTGCCGACGGCAACGAATGGGTGGAGCTGCACCGCTTCACGCAAGGCAACGGTCTATCCAGCGAACAGGGCGCAACCAACACCTCGCCCATCATCGACATGGAGGACGACTACACCCATTTCAGGATTTATCTGGTGAAAGCCAACTACAAGAACTATTTCTGCGTCTCGGAATTGAAGCTCTACACCGCCGTGGTGAAAACCGAGGGCGGCACACCGCCGACCTACGAAGTCCGCTTTGTACCTTTCGGCACCGATTACGAGCTGCATCTCGACTGGTTGAAACCTAACGGCACCCTTCGCGTGGACATCGACACCGACGACGGCTACCCGCCAGCGTCGAAAGATTACTACATCTCAGGCGAACTATCCATTAACGGAGCAGGCTTCTATCCCTCGATGGACAAAACGCCGTTGGAAATCAAAGGCCGCGGCAACAGCAGCTGGAACAACAACTGGTTCTCCAAGAACCCCTATCGCATCAAGTTCCCCGAAAAGCAGAAACCCTTCGGCCTGAAGTCCGGCAAGAGCTGGGTGCTGCTCGCCAACCGTCAAACAGGTTCTATGATGACCAACGCTATCGGCATGTACGCCGCAGGACTCTTAGGTGCCGACGGCGCGAACCATATCGTCCCGATAGACCTTTACATGAACGGCGCGTACTGGGGCAGCTACAATTTCACGGAAAAAGTAGGACTCGCCAACAACAGCATAGACCTCGACGACGAAAGCAAGGCTTGCCTCGTAGAGCTGGACACCTACGGAAATGAAGAGATTTTCTATTCCTCGCCTTATAATATCCCGGTAAAGGTCAAAGACCCCGACTTCGAAGAAGGCGAGACGGAGCTGAGTTCCGAACAGGATATCATGAAGCGCTTCAATGCCTTCGCACAACTCGTGAAGGACGGAGCCGACATCTCCAAGGAAGTGGACGTGGAATCCATGGCGCGCTTCCTGGTGATTGACGAACTCCTCCTGAACTACGAACTGATGCACCCCAAGAGCACATACCTCTACCACGAGAATGTCCTCGAGGACACGTGCAAGTGGAAGTGGGGACCCGTATGGGACCTCGACTGGAGCTACGGCTACGAAGGCACAAGCACCTATTTCAGAAACGGCGCCAAGGACAAGTATTGGACGGGCAAGAGCATGGAGGCTACGACCTTCATCAGCAAGATGCGCAAATGCGGCGAACCGCTTGACCGCGCGATGTACAAATACTGGACACGCTTCACACGTCTTTACCTCGACGAGCTCATCGACTATTGCGACGAGTACTACGCATTCGCCAAGCCGACGTTGGACAACAACAACAACCATGTACATCGCTCAGACCGCGACTATACGGACTATGCCTCCAGCACCGAGACAGCGAAGCAGTGGTTGCGCAACCGTGCCACAGCCGTCATGGCTCAGCTGACACCTTACGATGTGAGCGACGAGGAAATCATCGGCATCGTGGAGGACGAAGACGAGGAAATGCCCGACACACCGTTCTACACCGATAAGGTCGAAACGCCCGAGACACCCACCTTCTTCGAGGTCTATAACCTCCAGGGTGTCAAGCTGAAATCACATGCACGCTACAACGAATGGCGCAACGGACTCGCCCCTGGCATATACATCGTCAACGGCAAGAAAGTGCTGGTACAATAATGATAATCCCCGCTGAGTAGCGGGGATTTCTTTTTACCTTATAAACAAAATTTCGCGGTACTTAGGCAGGGGCCATAGCTCGTCGTCCACGATGAGCTCCAGCTTATCGACGTGGTAGCGAATCTCCTCGATGAGGGGTGCCACGGTGTCGTGGTAGGCAATGGCCTTCTCGCGTTCGTCATCGATGCGGTTGGCTATGCGACGAGCATCTATCAGCGCTGTCACCTGCGAGGTGATGAAGCGTGTGTGCTCAGAAATCTCACGGATGAGAGCGATGTTGTTGTCGTTGAGTTCGCGGGCTTCCTCCTTCGGGAATATTTCCTGCAGACGGTGGACATTCTCGACGAGTACGCTCTGGTAGCGTGTGGCAACAGGGATGATGTGGTTCATGCACAGGTCCCCGAATATGCGTGCCTCGATCTGAATCTTCTTCGTGTAGGTGTCCCATTTGATTTCGTTGCGAGCGAGCAATTCCGAACGGGTGAACACGTGCGTCTTCTCGAACATCTTCACGCTGTCGTCGTCCAGATAGCGGTCGATGACAAGCGGCACGGAAGCCTCGACATCCAAGCCACGACGTGCTGCTTCGAGCTTCCATTCGTTGCTGTAGCCATTGCCCTCGAAGTGAATGGGCTTGCAGGTCTTGATGTCCTCACGCACGACGGTGAGCACAGCTTTCAACGTGTCCACGCCCTGAGCGATGAGCCGGTCTACGCGTGCCTTGAAATCCATAAGCGATTCAGCAACAGCCGCGTTCAGCGCAATCATGGCGCTGGCACAGTTGGCCTCAGCACCTACGGCACGGAACTCAAACCTGTTTCCCGTGAAGGCAAAGGGCGAGGTGCGGTTGCGGTCGGTGTTGTCGATGAGGAGCTCGGGGATTTGGGGGATGCCCAAGTGCAACTCATGTTTGCCGCTCAGCGAAATCTCGTCGTCGGTAGCCTGCTCCAGATGCTCGAGGACATCGGTCAGCTGCTTGCCCAGGAACGACGATATGATGGCTGGCGGAGCCTCGTTGGCGCCTAAGCGATGGGCATTCGTGGCACTCACGATGCTGGCCTTCAGCAAACCGTTGTGACGCCACACGGCCATCAGCGTTTCCACGATGAAGGTGATGAAACGAAGGTTGTCCAACGGCGTCTTGCCGGGAGCGTGCAGGAGGATGCCCGTGTCCGTGGCCAGGCTCCAGTTGTTGTGCTTACCCGAGCCATTGATGCCCGCGAAGGGTTTCTCGTGAAGCAGCACGCGGAAACCATGCTTGCGCGCCACTTTCTTCATCAACGACATCAGCAGCATGTTATGGTCCACCGCCAGGTTGGTCTCCTCGAAGATGGGCGCCAGCTCGAACTGGTTGGGGGCTACTTCGTTGTGACGCGTCTTGCAGGGGATGCCCAGCTCCAAAGCCTGAATCTCGAGGTCCTTCATGAAGGCTGCCACACGCTCGGGAATCGAGCCGAAGTAGTGGTCGTCCATCTGCTGGTTCTTCGCCGAATCGTGACCCATCAGCGTGCGACCCGTCATCAGCAGGTCGGGACGTGCGGCATAGAGCCCTTCATCGACGAGGAAATACTCCTGCTCCCAACCCAGGTTCGTGATGACTTTCTGCACGTCGGGATAGAACAGTCGTGCCACCTCGGTAGCAGCCTTGTCCACGGCGTGCAGGGCTTTCTTCAACGGTGCCTTGTAATCCAGGGCTTCGCCCGTGTAGGCGATGAACACGGTGGGAATCATCAGCGTGTCGCCCATCACAAACACCGGGCTTGCAGGATCCCAAGCCGAGTAGCCACGGGCCTCGAAGGTCGAGCGTATGCCTCCACTGGGGAAGGAACTGGCATCGGGTTCCTGCTGCACGAGCTGCTTGCCCGTGAACTCTTCCACCATGCCGCCACGGCCATCGTGTTCGACGAAACCGTCGTGCTTCTCTGCCGTGCCTTCCGTCAAGGGTTGGAACCAATGGGTGATATGCGTAGCCCCAAGTCCCATCGCCCAACGCTTCATCCCCTCAGCCACCGCATCAGCGGTCTTCAGGTCCAAGGTTGCGCCATGGTCTATCACGTCCACCATCTTCTCATACACGCTGGCGGGCAGGAATTGCTGCATCTTCTGGCGGTTGAAAACGTATTTGCCAAAGAACTCTGACGGCCGCTCCTTAGGCTCCGCCACCTCCACGGGACGTTTCTTGAACGCCTCGCCGACAACTTGAAATCGCAGGGTTGAGGACATAGTATGATGAATGGTTTTGACGCCGCAAAGGTATAAAAAAAGAATGGAGAACAGCGATGCGACGGAGCGTTTTTGCGCTACTATCCTATTATTTATTGATATATGCAGCTATCGCCGCCGGCACGGTATCATTGCGAAGGGGGTAAGAATTCGTAGCACCCGGCATCGGGAGCATCGTCGTTCTTACGGCTTCGTCCCAGGCGGTCGAGAGGATAGGGACGCGTGTAGGTGGAGTCGGCTATGCCTCGGATGGCAGAGGCCTCGACGGGGGTGAAGTCGTAAAGGAAGTTGTGGGAGTCGAAGAGCTGGAAATGCTTCTCGCGGTTGATGTCGGCTTCGAGGGTGTCTATCTGGCAGTCGATGAAGCGTGCCGTATAGAGCTCATCCTCCGGCACAACGGTGGTGAGGAAGCAATGGACGAACTGATAGTTGATGGGGACATCAGCCATGTCTGAAGGCATATCCTCGCGGCTGAGCGAAGGCATCATCACGACATCGTCGGCATAGCCTGTGGCGACACAGTTGATGAAGTCCGCACGATAGAGGGGGAAGTAACCCAGGGAGTCCTGATTGCTGATTTGAATGGCATTGCCGCGGTTGGCACTAAGAGGATAGAACTGAGCCAGCGTACAATGGGTGAACCGCGCATCACCACCGTTGACATAAGCACAATGGCCGAGGGTGTTGGAGATTTCGGTGTTGGCCACTTCGGCTCGACAATGGTTGAGCTCGAGGCCATTACCGCCAAGGTTATGAATGCGGGCGTTCAGCAATTGCAGCTTCAGAGGGTCGATGCCGGTGCTGTCGCAACGAATCCCGTAGAGTCCACTATGCAGGTCGAGGTACGTGAGCTGGTTGTCGTGGCTCTCCCGAGTGAACGTCAGCCCTTCCCATCGGCTTGGCAATCGGTCGTAGGGGAGGTAGTCGAACATGTGGTCTGTGCGGTCGCCACGCAGGATGACTGGTGCCTCGAGCGTGCCGTTGGCGATGAGTGTGCCATGGACGACCATGCCTGCTTTCTCATGGAAGAGGAGCTGCGTACCGGCATCGAGGGTCAACGTCGTGTTGGGGGCTACGACCAAGCTATCGTACACGACGATAGGACGTCCGGCGGTGAAAGTGGTGTCGGCAGTCAGCGTGCAGGCCTGCAGGAAATATGCATTACGGCCGCTGACGACGAGGGTGACTTTCTGCTGGACACCGCTCTCGAGCGTGAAATGCAGCACGTCTTTGATTTGGGCGATGGAATCATCCACCTGTTCGGGCACCGTCACTTCAATGCGCACGATGATGCTGTCGCGGCGACGTACCTCAAAATCGGTGGCACGATTGTCAACCGTGCGGCTCATGTCCTGCCCGTCGATGTTGATACGGAAGGGGCTGGACGCACCGGCCTCAAGACGTGCCTCGTTGATGCGCAGTCCTCGGTCGCCATGGTTGTAAACAGCCAATGTCTTGGTGCTCGAGGGAACGGTGGTCAGCAACGTGTCGAAGCGGACGGTGTCGCTGCTGAACGTAAGGGTGGAGGAACGGTCGGTGGTAAAGGTGTCATAGTCATCGCAGGCAATGAGCACTACGCCCATCGCCGCGATGATGAATATCATGAGTTTTCTATACATTCTCCAAGATGGCAAGCAAGTGTTTCCACACCATATCGACGGTGGGGATAAGCAGGCGTTCGTCAGGCGAGTGAACACCGCGGAGTGTAGGCCCGAAGCTGACCATGTCGAGACCAGGATATTTCTCGGAGAACAGACCGCACTCGAGACCTGCGTGAATACCACGTACGACGGGTTCTTTCTTGAACAGGCGGATGTACTGCTCGCGGGCGATGCGCAGGATCTCGCTCTTGGGGTTCATTGCCCATCCTGGATAGCCCTCGCCAATCTCAACCTCGGCACCTGCCAGCTCGAAGACAGCGGCAACGGTGTTTGCCATATTGAGACGATTGCTGAGCAGCGAGCTGCGCTGGCTGCTGTTGACGAAGATGACGCCGGGCTCCACCTGCTTGATGCTGGCAAGGTTGGAACTGGTCTCGACGAGTGCGATGTCCTGACTCATGGCATAGACGCCATTGTCCACGGCCTGCAAAGCCGAGATGAGGCGGCAGTTGACGTCCGCAGGCAGTACGGTGGCTGCAGGCTCGGCACTCTCAAGGATGAATTCCATGGTCTTCTCCGTCACGCTGAACTCCTCTTCGACCTCGGCAGCAAAGACGTTCCAATCTACGCGCGCCTGTTCCTTATATTTAATAGGCAGGCAAACGAGGCAGCTGGCTTCACGGGGAATAGCGTTGTGCAGACCACCGGCTTGGATGTCGCTCAGGCGCAAGCCCCACTTCTTCATGCCGTTGTAAAGGAAACGGGCAAGCAGCTTGTTGGCATTGGCACGCTTCTTGTCAATATCGTCACCGCTGTGTCCGCCGGTGAGACCTTTGATGGTGAGGCGCAGGAAGAAAGCATCAGCCGGAGCAGCCTCTGGAGTGAAGCGGAAAGTGGCAGCCGTGCGGCAACCTCCGGCGCAGCTGACGAAGAGTTCACCCTCGTCCTCAGAATCGAGGTTGATGAGCAGCTGTCCGGTCATGAAACCGGGTTGCATCCCTTCGGCACCGGTGAGACCCGTCTCCTCGTCGCGCGTGAAGACACACTCCAGCGGACCATGCTTCAAGGTGTTGTCGGCAAGTATAGCCATCTCCATGGCACAGCCTATGCCGTCGTCAGCACCAAGGGTTGTGCCGCGGGCTTTCATCCATTCGCCGTCCACGTAGGTCTGGATGGCATCTTTGTCGAAATCGAACTCGACGTCGTTGTTCTTCTCGCAAACCATGTCCATGTGGCTCTGCAGGATGACCACGGGACGGTCTTCCATGCCTGGACTTGCAGGCTTGCGGATGAGCACGTTACCGGTTTCATCGACTTTTGTTTCGAGGCCGAGGCTGATGCCGAAATCCTTGAGGAAGGCAATCATCTTTTCCTCACGCTTGGAAGGACGCGGAACAGCGTTGATGCGAGCAAACATCTCGAACACGCTGGCAGGTTGAAGTACATTCTTTTCCATTTGAATATTGCTAATTTAGGTTAAAGTCTGTTGATAACGATGCGTAGCTAATCTTTTTGCCGTATCTTTGCACAGCTTTTGCACTGCAAAGGTACAAGAAACCTCGTTTCTGACCAAAGAATCTTCAATAAAAGAACGCATACGATGCTTAAATTATTGCTCATAACACTCGGAATCGTTGCTTTTGCGGTGCTACTCCTGTCCGCAAAGCTCATTTTCAAGGGCGACAGCCGTGGACCGATGACCCACATCGGCGCTTCAAAGGCCATGCGTGAACGCGGGATTCATTGCGTCGAGAGCATGGACGCCATTGAGCGGCATCAGCTGGCACACAGGCCACATGCGAAGGAGAGGAAAGTTGAAACATCATATAAATAACAAATGAAGAAAATTCTTTTCATCGCCATCGGTGCCATGTTCGCACTGACGGCTTGCAACAATCAGAAAGAAGTCGATGGCGCTGACGAAGCTACCGTCGAAGTTGAACCTACAGGCCTGAAGATTGCCTACGTCGAAGTGGACAGCCTGATGAGCCAGTACCAGTTCTGCAAGGACTACAACCTCCTGCTCAACAAGAAGGGCGAAAACGCTGCCAACACGCTCGCCCAAAAGCAACGCCAGCTGCAGCAGCACGCCAATGCGCTCCAGAAGAAGTACGAGAGCAATGGTTTCACCACCCGCGACGAGCTCGAACGCGCACAGAATCAGTTGGCCAAGGAACAGCAGGACCTCGCTGAACTTGACCAGCGCCTCACCAACGAGCTGGCCATCGAGAACGCCAAGCTCAACGAAGAGCTGCGTGATTCCATCCAGGCTTTCCTGAAGGTGTACAACAAGACGAAGAAGTACGACTACATTTTCTCGCGCCAGGGCGATAATATCCTGCTGGCCAACAAACAATTCGACATCACCGATGAAGTCGTGGCAGGACTCAACAAGCGCTACAAGGCTAAGCCCGAAGTGAAAGGCACTGCCGACAGCAAGAAGGACAACAAGGAAGCCGAAGAGTAAAGGAAATGAAATACTTCGAACTGTCTTTCGGAATAACCCCTAACAACGAGGCGGCGGCAGATGTGCTGGCCGCCTTGTTAGCCGATGTAGGCTGCGACACGTTTGTGCCTAACGACGAGGGGCTCACGGCGTACGTGCAGCAGGAGCAGTACGACGAAGCTGCCATTCAGGCACTCGTGGCCGACTTTCCCATGCCCGACACGTCCATCACCTTCACATGTGCCGAAGCACCCGACGAGAACTGGAACGCCACCTGGGAAGCCGAGCACCAGTTTGAGCCGATAGAGCTGCCCAACGGGGAAAGCTTCAAAATCATCCCTCGTCAGGCTTTCGGCAGCGGTGAGCACGCCACGACACGTATGATGATTGCCATGCTGGCCTCGTTGGATCTAAGTCATCAGGTCGTCGTCGATGCCGGTTGTGGCACAGGCGTGCTTAGTCTCGCCGCCATCAAGTTAGGTGCCAAGCACGTCTATGCTTACGATATCGACGAGTGGAGCGTGCGCAATGCCCAGGACAACTTCGAACTGAACGGCTATCGAGCTTCTCCCTACGAAGGCTTCTCGCCCGAATCAACTTACGTCACCGATACCTATCCCGCAGAGATCACCCAAGGTGATGTGCGCCGTCTCAAAGCATGTCCGCCCGTGGATATCGTGATGGCTAACATTAACCGCAATATCCTCCTCGCCGACCTCCCCGTCTTCGCCTCCAAACTGAAACCAGACGGCCACTTGCTCCTCTCCGGTTTCTACGAAGCCGATGTCCCACTGCTCGTAAGCAAAGCTGAAGAGCTTGGACTAAAGTTGGCTGACCATCGTACCGAAGGCGAATGGCGTGCTTTAAACTTTAAACATTCAACGTTTAACCCTCTTGCCCAGCGCTTGCTAAGAACTTTTCGCTCTTAACTTTCCGCTCGGCGCTTGCGACGCTTCGCTCAGCGAAGAACTATCCACTCTCCATGTCCATAGAAGACCGCATTGACGCAGACTTTCGCGTGTTGCAACTGCTCTCTCAGAGCTTTCCCAATATTGCAGCAGCCTCCTCCGAGATCATCAACTTGGAGGCTATTCTCAACCTGCCCAAAGGAACTGAGCATTTCATGGCCGACATCCACGGCGAGTACGAGGCATTCCTTCATATCTTGAAAAACGCATCAGGTAATATCAAGCGCAAAGTCAAGGAGTTGTATGCCGACAGCCTCTCATCGGATGAAATACGTGAGCTTTGCACCCTCATCTATTACCCCGAACAGAAGCTGCAGATTATCAAAAACCAGAAGATGGATGATTCGGCATTGATGAATGAGTCCTTCTACTCCACCACGCTGCAGCGCTTGATTCGCGTGTGCCAAAGCGTTAGCTCGAAATACACCCGCTCAAAGGTGCGCAAGGCCCTGCCGATGGAGTTTGCCTATATCATCGAAGAACTGCTTCATGAGTCGCCCTCCGACGATGACAAACACGCCTACTTCGACGGCATCATTGAAAGTATTGTGGCTACAGGAAGAGCCGATGCTTTCATCATCGCCTTGGCTACCGTCATCCAGCAGTTGGCTGTAGATCAGCTGCATATCCTCGGCGACATCTTCGACCGCGGCCCAGGAGCGCATATCATCATGGATCGCCTTTGCGAACATCATAGCTTCGACATCCAATGGGGTAACCACGATGCACTATGGATGGGCGCTGCTGCCGGCAACGACTGCTGTATTGCCAATGTCCTACGCCTGTCGTTGCGCTACGGCAATATGCAAACGCTCGAGGACGGCTACGGCATTAACCTCGTACCCCTCGCCACCTTCGCTATGGAGACCTATGCCAGCGACCCCTGCGACCTCTTCGGGCCTCGCTTGGACAAGGACGATACGACCCACAACGAGAAGACACGACGCCTCATCGCACAGATGCACAAGGCCATCTCGATCATTCAGTTCAAGCTGGAAGCACAGATGATTCAGCGACGACCCGAATGGCACATGGAGGATCGTTTGGTGCTTCAATGTATTGACAAGCAGCGCGGCGTGTTCGTTCGCAACGGCATCGAGTATGAAATGACCGACACGTTCTTCCCCACGCTTGACCCGGCTCATCCCTTCGACCTCACTGCCGAGGAAGCTGAATTGGTTCGCCAGCTTCACCATTCGTTCCGCGTAAGCGACAAACTGCAGAAGCATGTCAAATGCCTCTTCACTCATGGTTGCATGTACGCCATTTACAACGGCAACCTGCTCTTCCACGCCAGCGTGCCATTGAATGCCGACGGGTCGCTCAAGGAGGTTGATCTAAACGGACAGCGCTTTAGCGGCCGTGATCTATTACACCACATCGGCATGACCATGCGTGCTGCCTTCAACGCCGATACGCCCCGCGAGGAGAAACGTTTTGCCCGCGACTATTTCTGGTATCTCTGGTGCGGACAGGACTCGCCACTCTTCGACAAGGACCGTATGGCAACCTTCGAGCGTTATTTCCTCCGCGACAAGTCAACGCACGAAGAACGAAAAGGTTACTACTATCTTCTGCGCGACGACGAACAGGTGTGCAACCGCATCCTCGATGCCTTTGGCGTGCAGGGCAAGCATCGCCACATCATCAATGGTCACGTACCAGTCCGCGTGGCGGGCGGCGAGAGTCCAGTCAAAGCCAACGGCAAACTGATGGTCATCGACGGCGGCTTGTCCAAAGCTTATCACGACACCACGGGCATCGCCGGCTACACACTCGTGTTCCATAGCCGCGGCTTCGAACTTATCCAGCATGAACCCTTCGAGAGTGCTGATGATGCCATAAGCCGAGGCACTGACATCGTCAGTTCCAAGCAGATTGTTGAGCTGAGCGGTCGCCGTCTGCGCGTCCGCGACACCGACAAGGGACGCGAGCTACAATCACAGATTGAGGAACTGAAAGAACTGCTCTACGCCTATCGTCACGGAATTATTAAGGAACGCGCACGCAAGTGATGAGAACAGCCGTCGTCGGAGGTGGGGCCGCAGGCTTCTTCCTTGCCATCAATCTCAAGGAGATGTGCCCGCAGATGGACGTCACCATCTTCGAGCGAAGCCAGCATGTGCTGCGTAAAGTCAAGGTGTCTGGCGGTGGCCGTTGCAACTGCACCAATACCTTCGAGGAGGTCAGCGACCTCAGCCAGGTGTATCCCCGTGGCCATCGTCTGATGAAACGCCTCATGAAAGGCTTCGACCAACGCGATGCCTATGTCTGGTTCGAGGGCCATGGCGTGCCGCTTGTGGTGCAGGATGATCATTGTGTGTTTCCAGCTGCTCAGGACTCGCAGGCCATCATCGGCTGTTTCCTCACCCATTGCCGACGGCTTGGCGTTGAGATGAAGACAGGCGTTGAGATTCGCGCCATCGATGACCTTGCCGGTTTCGATTTCATCGTAGTCACCACCGGTGGTCAGCCCTGCATGGACAACCTTCGATGGCTCGCCGACCTCGGTCATGAGATAGAGCCTCCTGTTCCATCGCTGTTCACCTTCAGCGTCGCAGATTCCGCCCTGCATGATCTCATGGGCACTGTCGTGGACGAGGTCACCGCTTTCCTACCTGGCACGAAGCTGAATGCTCATGGTCCGTTGCTCATCACCCATTGGGGCATGAGCGGTCCTGCCATCCTCAAACTGTCCAGCTATGCCGCCCGCTATCTTGCAGAACGCGAATACCACGCTCCGCTGGCCGTCAACTGGTTGTCAATGAACGAAGAGCAGGTGCGTCAAGAACTCAACGATTATTTTGCCGCCCATCCTCGCAAACAGCTCACGCATCTTCATCCCTTCGACCTCCCCTCCCGTCTCTGGAACTATCTTTTGCAGAAAGCGATGCCGCAAACAGCATCGTTACCATTTCCTGCGGATCTCTCCAAGAAAAGCTTGAATCGCCTTGTTGCAACGCTCACTGCCGACACCTACGACATCGCTTCGCGAGCTCCATTCAAGGACGAATTCGTCACCTGCGGCGGTGTCAGTCTCGCAGCCGTGAATCCCTCTACGCTCGAGAGCCGCCATCGTCCTCGTCTCTTCTTTGCTGGCGAACTGCTCGACATCGACGGTATCACGGGCGGATTCAATTTCCAAGCTGCCTGGACCACGGCCTTCACCGTAGCCCAAGCAATTACAAAGCAAGCAACAGCTGAGGCTTAAACCGTCAACACGTCATCGGGCGAGAGAGGAACATAGGGTCCGTCCTTTGCCTCGAGAATCACCGTAGGTTCGAAAACCTCCACCGTGTGCCATTGTCCGAGCGGAATGCTCAGTCCACGGTTGTCCGTATTGGCGTCGAGGTGGAAACGCTCCGTCTCGCGGCCCTCGTCATCAAAGAACACCTCATCCATCCTTCCACGAAGCATCACCACCACTTCCGTGCTCACCATATGACGATGAATAGGCAGTACGGTGCCTGGCAGCATGGCGTTCAACATACGCTGCGACTGATCCTCGGGTGTTGTCCGAAGGTCAAGGTTCATTCTCAATCGCGGACTTTCCTGTGCCTTCTGCATCAGTTCGTCCATTACTTTTTTGTCTATAAACATATCTTGTTAACTTTAAACTTTCAACTCTCAACTTTCAACTCTCAACTTTCAACTCTCAACTTTCAACTTTCAACTCTCAACTCTTATCCCTTATCTCCTCCAGTTCCAGCCATCTCATTTCCTTCTCGTCGAGTTCTTCTTGCAGGGCAGGCAGTCGTTTGCTTTTCTCGGTCAGTTCTACCACTGAAAGTGTGCCGCTGCACAGCGCTGCCTCCAATTCTTTCTTTTCGTTTTCGAGTTTAGCAATCTCATTTTCGAGAGCCTCCAACTCCTTCTGCTCCTTGTATGTTAATCGAGCCCCACTCCTCGTACCCCCATCATTGGGAGCGCCTCGCTTTACTCGTTTCTCTTCCTGCTGTTTCTTTGTACCAGCCTCTCCCCTCCCCTCTTGGGACGTGTCGGAATTGGGGCGGTTCCTGTATTGCGTATAGTTGCCGGGAAAATCCTTGATGCAGCCGTCGCCCTCGAACACCAAGAGATGATCAACGACCTTATCCATGAAGTAGCGGTCGTGGCTCACCACGATGACGCAGCCCTTGAAGTTCTTCAAGTAGTCTTCGAGAATGTTCAGCGTCACGATATCGAGGTCGTTCGTAGGTTCGTCGAGAATGAGAAAATTGGGGTTCTGCATCAACACCGTACACAGATAGAGCCTGCGTCGTTCGCCACCGGAAAGCTTGTAGATATAGTTCTGCTGTTGCAGCGGCGTGAACAGGAAATGCTGTAGGAACTGCATAGCTGTCAGATGGCGTCCGCCGCCCAAGTCCACGTATTCTGCCACGCGGCGCACGGCATCGATGACCTTCATCTCCTGGTCAAACGCCATCCCTTCTTGCGAAAAATAGCCAAAACGCACTGTCTCGCCGATGACGAAGCGGCCGCTATCTGGCTTCACCAAACCCAGGAGCATCTTGATGAACGTCGATTTGCCTGTTCCATTGGCACCAACGATGCCCATTTTCTCGTAGCGCGAGAAATTGTAGTAGAAATCCTTGAGTATCACTTTCTCTGTGCTCGCCGGATTATTGGGGTCTGCAGGGAACGTCTTGCTCACATATTCAGCCTCGAAGATTTTCGAGCCGATGTAGGTGCTGTTGAGTTGAATGGACACAGCCTCCTCCGTCACGCGCTGCTTAGCCTTGCGTTCAAGGTCGTAGAAAGCCTCCTCGCGATAGCGTGCCTTATGTCCTCGGGCCTGCGGCATCCTTCGCATCCAATCCAGCTCCGTGCGGTAGAGATTGTTGGCACGCGCTATCTCAGCATTGGTCACGTCGATGCGCTCCTGCCGCTTCTCAAGATAGTATTCGTAGTTGCCACGGTACGTGTAGAGTGTTTCGTTGTCCAACTCGAGAATGAGGTTGCACACGCGGTCGAGGAAATAGCGGTCGTGCGTCACCATGAGCAGCGTCATATACGAGCGCGACAAATAGGTCTCCAACCACTCGATCATCTGCAAGTCCAGGTGATTCGTCGGCTCGTCGAGGATCAGCAGGTCAGGTTCCTGACATAGGACATTGGCCAGCGCCACTCGTTTGAGTTGACCACCCGACAGCTGGCTGATAGGCTGGTCGTGGTCCGTGATTTTCAATTTGGTCAGGTATTCCTGTATGCGTCGTGGCTCCTCCTTGCAATGCCAGAGACACGCCTCCATCACCGTCATCTCTTCTGGGAAGACTGGCGTCTGCTCCAGGTATGCCACGCGGAGATCGCGTCGATACGTGACCGTTCCGCTCTCTGGTTCCTCGTGCCCGGAAAGGATGTTCAGCAACGATGTCTTGCCTGTACCGTTCTGCGCTATCAACCCCACATGCTGCCCTTCCGCGATACCAAAGCTAATATCGTGGAAAAGCGTCTTGTCGCCGACAGCAAAACTTAGCTTTTCGACTTGCAGATAGGGATTAACAGCTGCCATGAATTACTTTTTCGCCGCGAAATTACACAAAAAAAGCGAAAAACGCTTGCTGTTTCAACGAAAAAGTGTACCTTTGCACTCGAATTTATGAAGGATTAGCCGTTTGAGCGGTCTATCCGTTTGTAGTTTCCACCATTTTTATTACATCTTTTCACTTTGATTTATTGATTAAGGTTGCTTAAACCTTATTATATTCTCATCAATACTATGCACACAAAGATTGAACTTGAGGCATTGCCCATCGAGGAATTAACGGGCATTGCCAAAGCGTTAGGCATTTCAACAAAGAAAGACACAGAAAAACTGGAATTGATATATAATATCATCGAAGCTGAACTCACTCAAAACCCTGCCGAGCCTGAGCAGAAGCCCAAGAAGCGCGGACGTAAGCCTAAAGCCGAGGCGGCTGCCATGGCTTCATCACAGGCTACGCAGGATTCGCTCTCGGAACTCGAGGAAGCGGCTAAGAGTGCCACCAAGAAAGTGAAGAAAGCCGAGAAGAAGGAGAAAGAAGCCAAGAAGGCTGCACCCGCGGCTGAAGCGCAGCCCGTTCAGGAGGCGGCAGAACCGACTCCCGTCATAGCACCTGTAGTTGAAGCGGCACCGGCACCCAAAAAGCGCGGACGTAAGTCAAAGGCCGAGAAGGAGGCCATGGAAGCTGCTGCCAAAGCGGCCGAATTGAAACTCTTTGAGGACAACGATAAGGAGCCACAACAGCAGCCAGAGCCTGCGACCATAGACGCAGCTGAAAAGGCTATAACTCCGGAACCCGCAGAGAATCAGCCAGCAGCGATGAACCCCATGGGCGAGAAGCCCTTCAATGAGCAACCCTTTACGCCCGAGGAAGTTGAGGCTTTCTTCAATGCCGACGAACCTGACTTTGTCATCATTCAGTCGATTCCAGAGGAACCCGAAGTGGAGCCTTACGGACTCATGGACGAGCCTCATGACATCGAAGAACCGACCTATCTGCAGAATCTCAATGACGTCACGGCCTCCAACTTCGCAGACCAGAAGTCTGAGCCCATTGCGAAAGCAGCTCCTGAGCCTCCCGCCCACTATGATTTCGGCGACCTCGTCAAAGCTGAAGGCGTGCTCGAGACAACGCCCGATGGTTGGGGATTCCTTCGTTCCTCCGACTACAACTATCTTTCCAGCCCCGACGATGTCTATGTCAGCCAGCAGCAGATCAAGCAATATGGCCTGAAGACGGGCGATGTCGTGGAAGGCGCTATCCGTCCACCGCGTGAAGGCGAGAAATACTTCCCCCTCGCCAGCATCGACAGCGTCAACGGCGTCAACCCCGTGCGCATTCGCGACCGCCAGGCCTTTGAACACCTCACCCCGCTTTTCCCTGACGAGAAGTTCAAGCTCTGCCGCGGCTACAACGACCCCATCAGCGTACGCATCGTCGATCTCTTCTCGCCTATCGGCAAGGGACAGCGCGCACTCATCGTGGCTCAGCCCAAGACGGGTAAGACCATCCTTATGAAAGAGATTGCTAACGCCATCGCTGCCAACCATCCCGAAGCCTACCTCATGATGCTGCTCATAGACGAACGCCCCGAGGAAGTAACTGACATGGCACGCACCGTCAACGCCGAGGTCATCGCCTCTACCTTCGACGAGCCTGCCGACCGCCACGTCAAGATTGCCGGCATCGTGCTCGAGAAAGCCAAGCGCATGGTGGAATGCGGTCACGACGTCGTCATCTTCCTCGACAGCATCACACGTCTGGCACGTGCCTACAACACTGCCGCTCCTGCCAGCGGAAAGATCCTCACAGGTGGTGTCGATGCCAACGCGCTACAGAAGCCCAAACGTTTCTTCGGCGCAGCACGCAACATCGAAGGCGGTGGTTCGCTCACCATCATCGCCACAGCACTCATCGACACGGGCAGCAAGATGGACGAGGTCATCTTCGAGGAATTCAAGGGCACGGGCAACATGGAGTTGCAGCTCGACCGCACATTGGCCAACAAGCGCATCTTCCCCGCCGTGAACATCGTCGCCAGCTCTACGCGTCGCGACGACCTGTTGCACGACAAGACCACGCTCGACCGCATGTGGATCCTCCGCAAGTTCCTCTCCGACATGAACCCCATCGAGGCCATGAACGAACTCAAGAGCCGCCTCGAAGGCACCAAGACCAACGAGGAGTTCCTCATCTCCATGAACTCATAAGGTCGTGAGATTATAAGGTTATAAGGTTTTAAGGTTTTAAGGTTATAAGGTTTTAAGATTATAAGGTTTTAAGGTTTTAAGGTCACTGTTAACGAAACGACCTCACGACCTCAAAACCTTATAACTTATTTATATACATAAGTCGTTTGCATATTGACATAGCCGGTAGGCCATTTCCGGCGGTCGATATACAGTCGGACAGTGCCCTTCGAGAGCACGAACAAGTCCGGGCGGACTTCCTTGCACTCAAAATGCATCATGTTCTGTCCTTCGGCATAGTCCATGGCCTTGATCTGCCAGCAGCCATCGACGATGTGTACCGTCAGGTTATCAAGCTTCACCTTGTAGATCAGTCTCCCCTCGGCGGTGTAACTGCCGAGATAGCGCATGCCTGTTTGCTGCTTCTTCTGGTATTTCTTCTTGAGCTCCTTAGCCTTGCTGCGCACCTTCGCATAGAACTTGTCGAAGATGTTGACCCTCATCATCCGGTCATGCTTCAGGAAGGATTTCACCTGCTTGTCTGTGAGCTGCTGCTTCATCTCGATGATGCGCGAATTGGATGTTGACATCGTGCCGTCGTAGAACAGCACATCTTCAGCCATGGTGATGCCGAACTGCTTGTGTTCCAACAATGCAGACACGATTTGTCCGTAGCCCGCCAATTTGGCGGCAAAGGTGATGGTCCTGCGTTTGGGCATCTTCTTGAGGTCGATGTCCTTATCCATGCTTGTCGTCACCGTGTAACGCAACAGCTTCACATGCTCCTTCAGGGGCTTGGCATTCTCGAGCACCTGTTTTACCAAGTACTCCTCAAACGACATCCCATCAGCCACGACCACGACTTCATTCATGCTCGTGGTTGCAGCTACATCAAACTCGTCCTGCGCCCTGACGGTCAACGCCATCAGGGCCAGGCAAACGAGTATGGTCACCAGTCGTTTCAAAGGAATCCTTATTCGCAATAGTTGTGGTCCACAACGATGACGACCTGCATCTCAGGTGCCAGTGGCTTTACCTCATCCGTCAGCTGACTGATAAGCGCTGCATCGTCATGGACGGAGAGGTCAGGAACGACATCAACGGACAACAGCATGTCTTTCTCCGAGTAGAGGAAACCGTGTACCTGAACGATCTCTTCGTGGGCTGAGAGCGTCTGTATGACCTTAGTCTGAAGCGCTGCACGACGGTTGCTGCCTGTAGCTATGGCATAAACGCCCACGGTCATGATGATGCCGTGACGCTCGAAGAGAAACGTTGAAATCCTGCGCGTCAAGGCGTGAATCTCGTGAGCCGACATCGTGTCATAGACGTTGATGTGCAGCGAGCCGATCCTGACATCTGGACCATAGTTATTGATGATGAGATCAAACACGCCATGCACGCCCTCAAAGTCAGATACCTCTTTCTTAATCTCACTGGTGAGTTCAGCAGGGATGCTTGTGCCCAGCAATTCGTTGACGGGAGACGCCAGCATCTCGATACCAGCCTTGATGATGACCAGAGAGATCAGCGCGCCGAGGATGCCATCGAGCGATACGCCCAATAGCAGCATGACACCTGCCGAGACGAGCGTGGCGAGGGTGATGACGGCATCGAACAGGGCATCCGAACCCGAGGCGATCAGCGCGTCGCTCTTCAGCTGCTCGCCCTTACGCTTCACGTATTGTCCCAGCACCAGCTTCACCACGATGGCTACCACGATGACCACGAGTGTCGTCGTCGTGTACTCGGGCTCCGTCGGGTTGAAAATCTTCTTGACGGATTCGATGAGCGAGGTGATACCAGCCGAGAGCACGATGACGGCGATGATGATGGCGCTGAAATACTCGATGCGCCCAAAGCCGAAGGGATGCTTGCGGTCGGCAGGTCGTTGTGAGAGCTTTGTGCCGACAATGGTGATGACGCTCGAAAGCGCATCGCTCAGGTTGTTGACGGCGTCCATCACGATGGCCACCGAACTGGCCAGCATGCCTACGGCGGCCTTAAAGCCCGCAAGCAGCACGTTGGCGGCAATGCCTATCCAACTGGTACGAATGATTTCCTGACTGCGGTCCATTTCTTATTTGGCAGGCTCCCACTTACAGCGAACGGGCGACACGATGGCACCCTCTTTCTTCAACTCGGCAAAAGCCTTGTCCACTTCCTTACGGTCGGCACCCAGTGCCTTGGTCACGTCGCCTGCCGACACGGGCTTTCCTGCCTCGCGCATGGCCTGTAAAACTTGTTCTTTCATTTTCGTTCTTTTTTTAAGGATTAAATGATTAACGTTGATTATTCGATCCCATGTCTATCACAAGATCGTTTCCATACCTGTTTTCTGCACCTGCATGCCCATGTTTTTGTAGAAAGCCAATGCCGGATCATTGCCCTCCCACACATTGAGGGTGATATTATAGCAACCAATGGAACGTGCATAATCGCGGACGAACTCGTACAAAGCCTGTCCGATGTGATGACCGCGCTGTTTCTCGTCAACGCAGATATCATCGATATACAGCGTCTTGATGTCCTGCAGCAAGCGGTGGTCACGAATCTCGGCAATCTGGCAGAAGGCGTGTCCGACTACCCCTCCGTCGTCGTACACGAAGATGGGTTTGCTGTCGTCGTTCAACAGGGCCAGGAGTTCCTCCTCGTCATACTTTGTCGTGTAGGGTTTGAACAAATCGGGACGTTTCTCATAATGCACCATATTCACCTGATGCAGAAGTGCCACGATTCCCTCAATGTCTCTTTTGTCTGCTTTCCTTATCATATTCTTTTCGCTCGCTGAATGAAGAATGAGCAAAGCTCATGATTTCGGCGGCAAAGATACAAAAAATCCAAGAAATGATATGCAAAACTTTATTTTTCTTGCTTTTTATGGGTCTAGTTACCTCAAAAATGACTACCTTTGCGCGCTCACAACAGTATTCTACACCTAAAATTCTCACTTTATATGAAGAAGCTTTTCCTCAGCGATTGGTGGCAGGCGCTTCGTGCCAGATCCTCGTTGGCTATCATCATAACTGCCGCCGTGTTCATCGAAGCGACTTCGGTGATACAGTACTTGTTCGCCCAGAAAGGTATCCGGGATGAGGTGGAGCACCGCGCGCAGTCAGAGCTGCGTGCCAAGAGTCTGGAGATTCACGGCGTGCTCAACTCCATCGAGGTAGCCATCGAGAACACGGCGTGGCTGATGGAACAGCACGTGAACTCGCCCGACGAGCTCTACACCATCTGCGATCAGCTGCTGACGCACAGCCCCAATCTGGTGGGCATGGGCATTGGTTACGCCCCCGACTACTTCCCACAGCACGGACGATGGTACGAGCTCTACGTTGGTCGCAACGACGACGGAACGTTCTCTCACCACCAGATCGGCTCAGAGCAGCACGACTATCTCGAGAGCGACTGGTACAAGCGTACGATTGCTGAGGGAAAGGGCGTTTGGACAGAACCTTATTTCGACGAAGCCGGAGCCAATATGATGCTCTGCTCCTTCACCAAGCCCCTGCGCGATGCCACGGGACGCATCGTAGCCATTGTGGGAGCCGACGTGTCGGTTGACTGGTTGAGCGACGTGATCAACGCGCACCCCATCTACCCGTCGTCCTTCAGCCTGATGATCTCGCGTCAGGGACAAATTATGGCCTGCCCTGTTGAGAGCCTGGTAATGCGGCAAAACATACAGGACGCCTCCTCGCAGATCAAGGATACGTCAGCCCGATTCGTCAACCAGCAGATGATGTCAGGCAAGAGCGGACAGGCTACGGTGAAGGACGATAAAGGCAATAAGAACTACGTTTTCTTCGCTCCCGTCGTGGGCTCCACTGGCTGGTCGATGGCTATCGTATGCAGCGACCGCGAGATCTACTACACCCTGCGCCAGATAGGCTTCAACCTGATGTTGATGATGCTGGTGTGTCTGGGCCTGCTGGCCTTCATCATCGCCCGCGCTGGCCGCAGCTTCAAGAAGCTTCAAGAGGCCAACGCCACCAAAGCTTCCATCGAGAGCGAGCTGCGCATAGCAAGCAACATTCAGATGGCGATGTTGCCGAAGATATTTCCACCCTACCCTGAGCGCGACGACATCGAGGTCTTCGGTTCGCTGACGCCTGCCAAAGCTGTAGGCGGCGACCTCTACGACTTCTACATCCGCGACGAGAAGCTCTTCTTCTGCATCGGCGACGTCAGCGGCAAGGGCGTGCCAGCTTCGTTGGTGATGGCCGTCATGCGAACCCATTTCCGCACTGTCTCAGCCCACGAGTCAGCCCCCGACCGCATCCTGATGACCATCAACGAGGCGCTGTCACCCGACAACGATTCGAATATGTTCGTCACCCTTTTCGTGGGTGTCCTTGACTTGCCCACTGGGCGCCTGTACTACAGCAATGCAGGCCACGATGCTCCGCTGCTCATCGGCAATGGTGAATCGAAGCTGCCCGTGGAGGCTAATATCCCCATCGGCGTGATGGCCGGCTGGAAATACAAGAGTCAGGAGATGCTCATCAACCCTCAGACCACCATCTTCCTCTACACCGACGGCCTGACGGAAGCGACGAACAAGGACAACGAACTCTTTGGCTTAGAGCGCGTAGAAAAGCTTGCACGCACGCTGACGACGCCCGACGACCAGCAACCCAGCCTCATGCTCAAGCGCATGACGGCTGCCGTGGAAACCTTCGTGGGCGATGCCGAACAGAGCGACGACCTGACGATGCTGGCCATACGCTACACGAAGCACGAACGCGAGGAACGCCTGCAACGCAGTATCGACCTGCCCAACGACGTGCAGACGGTGCCGCAGCTGGCTGAATTTGTGGACGAGATCTGCGAAGCTTTAGGCTTCGATATGGGCACGACGATGCAGATGAATCTCGCGCTGGAGGAGGCTGTCGTCAACGTGATGAACTATGCCTACCCTGCTGGCACGGAGGGCAAGATACACATCGAGGCGCAGGTCAACGACATACGCTTGAAATTCGTCATCACCGACAGCGGCGTTCCCTTCGACCCCACGGTGAAGGGCGAGGCTGACGTGACGCTCTCAGCTGAGGAACGCCCCGTAGGAGGCCTCGGCATATTCCTGGTGCGCCAGATCATGGACTCCATCAACTACGAGCGCATCAACGATCAGAACATTCTGACCCTGCGCAAGAACCTGCAAAAGACTGAAAAATAACTTTAACATATTAACAACAAAATGAACACAATTGTAAAAGAACAAGACGGCGCGATGGTTGCACTCTTCGACGGCCGTCTGGACACGGCCGCGGCGGCTCAGACCGAACAGGATCTCAAACCGCTGCTTGACAGTAATGGCCGCGACATTATCCTCGATTGCTCCAACCTGGCCTACATTTCCTCGAGCGGCCTGCGCCTCTTCCTGAGCGTGCTCAAGAATGCCAAACCCAAAGGCAGCCACGTGTACATCGCCAACATGAACGACGACATCCGCAGCGTGTTCACCATGACGGGATTCATCAACCTGTTTGAGCTCAAGTAACGTGCGATCGGGACCCATAGGCTCTATCACTCCCATAACGCAACAACGAGGGGCGGTGCCGTGTAGCATCGCCCCTCGTTGCGTTGCAGGGAGTCACTCCCTCTTTTTCTTGTATTATTCCATGACCAGCGCTGTGCGGGCAGCCTCGATCTGAGGAGCTGCTTCGTTGAGCTGAGTTCTGAACTCCTCAACGCTGACAGCATTGATCACCTTAAGGGGTTCGATGGCGTCAGCTACGGCGATGAGTTCGGGGTCGTAGTTGGTCAGACGTTCGATGGCATCCTGGATGAGCACGATGCGCATGGTGACGTTGGCCGCAGCATCGTCGTCGAAAGAAGCCAGGAACTTCTCGCTGTTTTGAGAGATGACGTACATCTGTTCCACAAGCGACGTGGCAACGATCTGCCAGTAGAAGTTGATGCGTCCGTTCTCGTCCATGGCCTTGTACAGTTCCTGCGAAGCTTCGTAGATGCCGTCGCTCTCGGAGATGACCTTGAAGGAGGGGTCGTTGATGTCAACGAGCAGCTTGGCAATCTCGTTGTCGTACTCGGCTGTCGGCATACCGTAGAGCTCGGCAATCTCCTTGTCAACCTGCATGGCGCTCAGCACACGATACTTCTGGGACAGCGTGGTGGTGTTTTCCGCCACAGCGGGTTCCATGAGGTAGGTGGGCTTCACCTGACGCTCCTCGTCGGTCAGCACAACCATGCCGTTCTTCTCGGTGATGGGAAGCTGCTTGAGCTGTGCCATGGCCGTTGCCAGGCTATCGACGTTCAGCTTGATGCTGGCCTCGATCTGCTCCTGTTCGAAAGTCTTGATGTCCTCTGTTTCCTGGACAGTCTGAGGTTTCTTGTTGCCTCCGCAAGCTGCGAAGAGTACTGCGGCAAATGCCACAGCCACGATAGATAGTTTCTTCATCTTTGCTTTGTTTTTTAATTGATTATTACTGTTGTTAACTTAATATTCTATTTCATAAGAGAGAAAAGGCTTTAGGCTTCACTCGTCACGTTTCCGCAAGTAGCGGCCAGGGCAGTCGGTCAGAAGCGCCAAGGCCACGACGACACACATGAGCAGCAGCACGGCGACGTTGAACCAGAGCGTCTTGATGTGCCACGAACCGACAATCTTCTCGCTGCTGTAGAAGGGTGCGCGTCCGATGCGACTCTGAGGTGTCAGGAAGACGAGGCTCATGCGCGGCACGGCATAGCCGTCGACGATATCGAGCAGCCGGCCTTGGTCTGCGCCCATGACGAACTCCTCCAGCTTGAGATTATAGTTGTTGCGCTTCAGCTCCAGCATGGCTTCCTTGCCACGCTCGCGGATATAGTTGACCATCAGGCGGTCACGTCCTAAGGTGGTCTCGTTGCCACGACGCACCAGCACGCGCTCGGCCTCCTTCAGGTAATTATATAAAGAGGTGTAGCTGCCGTCGCCGGCATAAGGCTCCAGGCCGCAGAACGCCGTCAGCTGGGGCAGGTTGGTCTCGATGACACGTGCGTGATTGGGATCCACCTCTACGCCTCGGCGCTGTTCGTCGCGCTGCGTTCCGAGCTGCGACTGCAACTCGTCGAGCAGACCGGCATGGTAGTACTGATTCTCGTATTTGGCCTTGTCCCATTCGAAGAACGAGCGCTCGTAGAGGTTGTCCGTGAAGGACGTCACCGCCAACGCCTCGTACGACCAGCGCGATGGGATGAGGTCGCCGATGAGCGGCGTGTTGCCCGTAGTGCTCTTGGGGGTCAGGTCGGAGAAGCTCACCACCAAGCCGCACAGCAGGATCTGAGGAATCAGCAACAGTGGAATGCTGATGTAGATGGCCACCACCGAACTGAGGCATTGCGAGAGCAGCAAGCCCACCAGATTGGAGAGGAAAGCCGTCACGAAAAGCACCAGCCACCACGACCAGAACAGACCGTGCAGACCCATGATAGCGTTGCCGACGAGGATGAAAAGGAGCGTCTGTAGCAACGAGACGCCTGCCATGAACACCATCTTCGACCAGATGTAGCTGCCGTAGGACAGGCGCAGGAACTTCTCGCGCTTGAGCAGGGCACGGTCCTTGATGATTTCCTCGGCGCTGCCGCTCATACCGATGAACGTAGCCACGATAACCGACATGAAGAAGTAGCTCACGAGGTTTTTGTTGTTCATCACGCTGTAGCCTTCGGGTGGTGCAAAGCGCGTCAGATAGGCACAGACGAGCGCCAAAAGCGGCGCTTCGAGCAGCGTGATGCAGAGGTATTGCAGGTTGGTAATTTTCGTGCGGAAATTGCGGCTGAGGAAAAGGGCGAACTGCGACAGCACGTTGGGGCGCCGCTGATCCGAAGGCGGCACGTCGCGCACCTCAGGAGCTGCCATCGCTGCGCGACGCTGCAGGTACAGCTCGTGCCATTCCTGAGGCGTCATCTTACGTTCGTCGGAGACCTCGCCGCTGCTGGTGAGCGCTTTCTCGTCGATGATGTTCAGCACGATTTCGGGGTTCACATTTCCACAGGTGGGACAGGCGCTGGTCTCAGCGTCCGGATAGTCGGCGGCTTCCTTGAAATAAGTGATGGCATCGATGGGGTTGCCGTCGAAGACAGGATAACCGCCTTTGTCCAGCAGCCACAGGCGGTCGAACAGTTTATAGACATCGCTCGAGGGCTGGTGAATGTTCACGACGATGAGTTTACCCTTGAACGTCTGCTCCTTCAGCAGGTTCACCACCTTCTCGGTGTCGGCAGACGAGAGCCCCGATGTGGGTTCGTCGAGGAACAGCACAGCCGGTTCGCGTATGAGTTCAAGGGCTATGTTCAGCCGCTTGCGCTGTCCGCCCGAGATGGTTTTCTTGATGGGCGAACCGACTTTCAAGTCCTTGGCGGCGTCGAGTCCGAGATCCTTCAGCGTCTTCATGACACGTCGATGGAGCTCGTCGGCCTGCATACCCTCGAAGCAGATGCGTGCCGTGTACCAGAGGTTCTCGTAAACGGTCAGCTCCTCGATGAGCAGGTCGTCCTGAGGCACGTAGCCGATGAGGTTCCTCGCTGCAGGCTCGGAGATATCGTGACCGTTGATCGTAATGCTGCCCTCCTGCGGCGTCAGCGAACCATTGAGGATACTGAGCAGCGTGGACTTGCCTGTGCCCGAACCGCCCATGATGGCCAGCAGCTCGCCGCTGTGAAGCGTGAAGCTGAGATCGTGCATCCCGTTGTCGCTGTTGGGGAAGCGGAAATTGATGTCGCGCCCGCAGAACTCGACGCCCTGCTGCTCGTCAGCTGCCTCCTTCGCGCCATTATGCTCGTAGGCCTTCAGGATGGTGGAATAGTACACGGGACGCCCGTTGTGCCCTTTGAGCACGCTGCTCTGGAGCCACACCTGATAGGAACCCGACAGCACGGGTACATCGTTCAGCAGCACCGTGTCAGGTCCCGAATAGGTGAAGATGAGCTGTCCGAGCTGAGGGGTCAGCAACGTCTTGATGACGCCGTCGAAACCCTCGAGGCGGTGCAGCCGCACATGATCCGTTTCGCGTGCGCTGACGAAGTCCTGGTAGTCGTTGAACGCCTCGCCCGAGACGCCCAGCGTGTCAGCCATGGCATGGAAGATGGGGTGTGTGGGCTTTGACGCCTTGTTGCTGTCGGGAGCTTGCTCCCCTGGCTCTGCGAACTCCATCAGACGCAACAGCAGCAACGATGCTTCGCTGCTGCGAATTTTTCCACGCAAATTGCTGCAAATGGAAGTCACGGCTTCCTGCACGTTCAGCCCCTCTGCCATCTCGTAGGCGAGGCGCATGTCGCTGTACAAGTCGAGGTAGCTGTCGATGTTGCGAATGCCAAAATGATGGCGCATATAACTCACAAGCATGGCTTTCGCACGTGCTTCTTCCACCTGTTCCTCCTTGCCGAATAAGGCAAAGAGACTCAGAAAACTGGAAAGGAGAATGTCCGTCATCTAATGTATGCGTACACCGAAAGAGTGCACATAATGTCAAATTTCGGTGCAAAAATACAGAATAATCGCGAGCAAGGACAACTTTAGTTGTTAAAAAGATTTAAACAGCCTGCGAGAACTCCTTGTTTTCCTCATGATGGCAGTAATCGCTGCTCATCTCAGCTGGTCATAGTCCACATCCCCGACCACCCTCCAGCCACTTGATGCATAGGATGTAGCCTACTTCAGGTTCTCGGCGAAGAACTCGGCCAACGTGTCCCAGGGAATGAGGTTCTTAGGCTCGCCCTTGCCCGTAAGTTCCGTGTAACCGCCATCATAGAGGTCGCAATGTGAGGCTCCGGGAATGATAAGCAGCTGTTTGTTCTCGGGGTTGGGATTGGGCTTACTGACGGTGTTGTAGCCCTCGGCCTTGCCTTCGACCATATAGTGATAAGCTGCCTCGCCGAAGTAACGGGAATGGGCCTTCTCGCCATGCATGACAAGCACAGCTGAGCGTATCTCATTGATATAGTAGAGGAAACGGCTGTTGGCATAGGCCTGCGTACCGATTGTACGCCATCCGTCGTTGGAGTTGCCGCTGCGCTCGTGGTAGCCGCGCTCGGTCTTGTAGTAGTCAAAGTAATCTTTGACAAACTGTGGTGCATCTTCGGGCAGAGGATCTATGACACCGCCAGCCATGGCCATGGGGTCGGAGAGGCGTTGCTGGGAGAGTGCTTCGCGGGCGGCATGACGAGCCTCCTCTTTGTCCTCGCTGTCGAAGTAGCTATTGCCGCTCACGCGGGTCATGTCATACATCGTAGAGGCCACGG
>JAEEHP010000170.1 GCA_016280855.1 Bacteroidaceae bacterium | reverse complement strand
AAAGCGGGCAACAGATGGCACGGCAAGGACGGGAAAAGCGTCTATATAGTCAGGTTTATTCGCAACGGCCACGTCTCGCTCAGATGGCCGATAAAGTTAGGATAACGCCATGGACGGACTGCTTTTCGACCCGATAGAATATATCGACACCAATATCGCTGCCGGGGTGCTTAAAGACCTCACCTGCCGACAGTGCGACCACAGAATACGCTACAGACAAGGCAGCAAGATATTCAGTTATTGTGGTGCCAAATATAGCGGACGCACTTCCATAAAACTGCTAAAAGTGAAAGCCTGCCAACCCGCCTGCATATTATTCACACATAAAGACAACGCTAAATGAATACAACAGAACTTCAACAAGGCGACTGGGTTAAACCGGTTGACACTATTTTTCCGACAAAAGTAATTGCGATATTGGACTTTGACGAGATTTTATGCAGACCTAATGACGATGACAAAGCTACCAATTATTATGCGATATGTTGCGAACCTATCCCTGTTGCAAATGAGTTATTAGAACTTAATGGATTTGTAAAAGTGGGGGAGTATTACATTATCTACGCCGGACAAATAATAGTAGGACAAAAAAAATTTTCAAGAGAATTTTACGCAGACGGCAGAGGTCCGGATAGCTTCATCAAAATAGATCATCTTGATCTTAATTACGTCCACGAACTACAACACTTTTTGCGCTTAATTGGTTTGGTTGATCTTGCTAACAATTTCAAAATAAATCCATGACCGACATCTACCAAGACGAAGCGCTCCAGGCCAAGATCTTCGACCTGTGGGACCAAGGCTGCTCGATATGGGAGATCGTCATCGAGCTCCATCTTGACCTCGACGAGCTCCTGGAGTTTTTCCATTACCAAGGATTGATATGACCGACGAAGAAAGATCAAAATATTACAAAGCCCGCGAAGCCTACCGCCGCAAGTGCGAGGACTTCAAGGAAGAAATGTTCAAATACCTGTCGCATTATGAACCACGAAATACCAACCACCTGCCCCAACTGCGGGCATGAATACGACGCCAGGCTCCACTGGCTCGTGTGCCCTGAGTGCGGGCACGAGACGCAGAAACTGCAAACCGAACAAACACAAGACCATGATCTCTGACGGAAGACCCATTCTGGATGCCTGCTGCGGGAGTCGTATGTTCTGGTTCGACAAGGACAACCCTTTGGTCGACTTCATGGACATCAGAGACGAGGAATGTACGTTGTCGGACGGGCAACTGTGCATCGTGCATCCCAACATCATCGGCGATTTCACCCGGATGCCTTTCCCTGACAAGTCGTTTCGCCTTGTGGTCTTTGACCCTCCGCACCTTGTTTGGGCAGGCAAAGCGGCTAACTTTTACAAAAGGTTCGGTTGCCTCAACCGAGACTGGAAGACGGAGTTGGCCATGGGCTTCAGCGAGTGCTTCCGTGTGCTCGACGACTACGGCGTGCTTGTGTTCAAATGGGCTGAAACGCAACTGAAATTGAAAACAGTGTTGTCGCTGACCACCGAAAAACCTTTGTTTGGTCACAAACGAGGACACACTTTTTGGATTTGTTTTATGAAAACACCTAAACCATGAGCTACCTATCCGACCGCCTCGCGGCTTACCATATCACCGATAAGGAGAACACCTTCAAGGCCCAAGCCGAGGAGCCTGGCCGCTTCTGCGACTTCCGGTTCTTCACCGAATCGGAGCCGGAGAAGGACAAGAAAGGCACCGTGCTTGGTACCAACATCGTCATCAACTACCTGACTCCATCGGGCGAAGTGGCCTACTATAACCACGGCAACAGCCAGACGCGCCGCTTCAGCCGTATAAGATACTTCGACCCCGACCGGCACGGCGGCCACAAATACTTCCAGGAAAAGGGCACCGAAATGATGCCCTTCAACACCCCGGCAGTCATCGAGGTCTACCGCAAGAAAAAGGAACTGAAGACGCTCTACATCGTGGAAGGCGAGTTCAAGGCCTTCAAGCTCTCCATGATGGGCATCCCCGCCATCGGAATAGGCGGCATATTCAACTTCAAGGACACCACCAAATCGAAGATGCACCACGACATCATTGACGTCATCCAAACCCTGAAGGTGCAGAACGTGGTGCTCATCTTCGACAAGGACTGCATCGAGGTGAAGTGGGAGGAAAAGAAAGACCTCTCGAAGCGGCTCAACAACTTCTACGTGGCCCTCAACGTGTTCAACGAGCTGCTGAAGCCCTACAACGTGCAGCTCTATTTCAGCCACGTCACCGAAAAGCCCGGTCAGAAGGGCATCGACGACGTATTGAACGAGCCAAGCAACGACACCGCAGCAGTGCTCAGCGAGTTGCAGTCGTTCACTGCCGGAATGCCCAACCGCTTCTACCTCTACACTTACCAAATCACGGGGCTTTCGTCCTACAAAATCAAGCAGATCTTTGGCTTGGCCAACGTGCAGAACTTCATCGACCTGTTTGGCAAAGAGTTGGAAAAACACGATTTCCGCTACAACGGCATCGACTATTACATCGACGACAGCGGTAAGCCGGTGCGCAGTTGGCAGGGTGCCGAAAGACACTACATCCGCGTAGGAACGGAGTATTTCAAGAACATCGTGGAGGAAGACCACAACGGCAACAAGGAAGTGTCGCTCACCAAGTGGACCATCGAGACCATCAAGAACGACTACAGCAACCCGACCGAGTTCATCAGGCAGATCCCAAAATTCGACGCTTTCTGCAACATCCCCGAAAACGACCCGGCCAAATACCGCCAAAGCATCAGGAGCGAAAAGGCGGGCTACACATCTGTCCTTTACAACCTCTACCGTCCGCTCGACCACGAGCCGAAAGAGGGGGAGTGGCGGTCAATCAACATGTTCCTCCACCACATCTTCGACTACAAGAACCTCAAAGGTCAGCCCATGTACGAAATGGCCTTGGACTACCTCCAGATGATCTACCTGCACCCGGCGCAGCACCTGCCCATCCTTTGCCTCGTGTCGAAGGAGCGCGAAACCGGCAAGACCACCTTCCTCAACCTATTGCACTCCATCTTCGGCGAGAACATGCGTTCGCTCGACTCGGAGCGCATCAGTTCGCAGTTCAACGGCAACTGGGCGGGAAAGCTCATCGTGGGCGTGGACGAGAGCTTCATCGACACCGACAAGCCAACGGTGGTCAACCGCCTGAAGATGATTGCCACCAACCGCACCATCCCCATCGAGCGCAAAGGGCACGACGCATCGGAGGTGGCCAACTTCGCCAAGCTGATACTGTGCTCAAACGACGTGGCCAACATGCTCAAGATCGAGAGCGAGGAAACGCGCTACTGGGTGATCGAGGTGGGCACCATACGGGAGAAAGACCCGCACATGGCCGAGCGGATGGAGGCCGAGATACCGGCTTTTCTCCACTACCTGAAGCACCGCACCATGTTCTACGGCGAGCGCACCCGCCTGTGGTTCGATAGTGACGACTACGCCACCGAAGCCCTGGCACGAATCAAGGAGCGCACACAGCCCAAGGTGTGGAAGGGGCTGGTGGAGGTCATCACCGAGCAATTCGCCTGGCAGAAGAAGCCCCGCATCTTCATCGACAACAAGACCCTCATCATGCTCCTTGCCAACCATGGCTACAAGCAGATTGACGCAGGCCGCATCAATGCCGCGATGGAAGACCACGGCATAGAGCGCACCGTCAACAGCCGCGACTTCTACTACTTCACCGACCGCAGCACCAGCTTCAACACCAGCGGACGGTGCTACATCATCCACTCCGACAAGTTCTACACCGACACGCAATGGGAAGCCTTGATGACACCCGAACCCCAACAACAGGCAGAAGAACCATATTGATAACAATTAAGGTGTGCACAAAAACAGAAAGTTACCTTCCACGGGTAACTTTTTTTTTGCGCTCTCCCTATTATGGCACGATAGGAATTTCAAAATAGCGTTGTTTTTGTAGTTTTCATCGTTTTTTGCTCGCAACGCTTTATTTTTCAAATGGGTAGGATTTTTATTATTTTGTTGTTTTTATCGTTTTTGTTGTTTTTTGAGATAGAATAACAACACTGAACTACAAGAAACAACACCGAAAAAGCAGCGCAAAACGCTGAAACACAGCGAAAAACTACACAAAAAACAAAAACTACACAAAAAAGACATTTCCACCGCGAAAAAACGCCTCCAATCCATCCGTTTTACTTTACCCCGTCAAATACTTTACATTGTCAAATATTTGACATTGTAAAGTATTGAAAATTAATAAGTTAAGCCTTGATTTTCGAGAAAAAACAAGTAATTTTGCAGGCGAAACAGCTCAAAAACAACACGGAAACAGCTCCGAAACAACCGAAAACAAGGGAAAACGCTTGCAAAACATTGGGAAACAGGCATAAAACAAGACTAAAACCATGGCGAAACCTTTTGAAAACACCGGGAAAAAGATTCCTTTCGAGGAAATCGTCGAACTAATCAATAAAAAATGCGAATACAAGTTTGCCGTTATCAGCGAAGAAATCGACGACGAACTAATGGATAAGGCACGCAAGAAAGGCATTGACCTCACAGGCTACAAGCACGTGATGGAAACGTCAGGAAACAGGCACTCGCTTCGTCGCCACGGAACGGACAGCAACGACAGGACTCCTCTTTCCGTGGAAGATTTCTTACTGATACCTTATATAATAAAGTATCCCGAAAAGATAGAAGTCCTTGATGCAACGACAAAACAGCACAGACTTAAAACTGTCAGATACCGTAAGACTATTGGCGACACCTACGTCTATGTTGAGGAGATTCGCAATGGCAGGAACAAAAGCCTTGCGTTCCATACGCTTTACAAGCGTCCAAAAAAGAAAGCCTCCCAATAGGAAGGCTTTGTCTTGTTATCGCGGGGGGTATCGTGCTACGAGGCCCGTCCCTCACGTCTTGATAATTCATGTGTTTTTCACTCCGTTTTCCGCGACCAACTGGGTGCAAAACTACAAAAACAATTCCAAACAACAATAAAAACAACAAAAAAATGAGTGAAAACCCTGAAAACACCAACAAACCCGAGGCCGGACCCGTGAAATTCCACGGATTTTCGGCACAGATCAACCTCTCGCCCGGCAGCGAAACCCACCGCCGCTTTGGGGAACTGGCGTATGAAGCCGGTGCCACAACGGCCCGCTCGTTCATCGAAACGCTGATGAACGCCTACGAGAACCCGCACGTCGACACCGACAACAGCGAGGTCATCGCCAACCTCGAAGATCAAATCAAGAATCTCAACACCCATGTTGACCGTCTGAATGTAGAACTGGGTGAGAAAGAAAGTGAAATCGACAACCTGAAGCTCCAATTGGCCGCTGCCCGCAACGATGCCAATGAGAACGCAGCTAAGGCACAGCAGATCCAAACCTCCACCGAGGGCTGCATCGTCATCAAGCCCAACCCGGTGAGCGCCTACTTCCTGAAGGAGATGGCAAAGAGGCAGGGCACCACGCCGGCGAAGATCCTGGAGCGCCTCTTCATCGACGACCTGCAGAACCCGAGGGCCAACAACCTGCCCTACTCCGTCACCGCTTCGCGGATCCGCGAGGTGATGGACGAACTGAAGCAACAGCAAAACTAAACCTTCAAACCAAAAACCAATGAAACGACACCTTTTATTACTGTGCGCTGCACTCATTATGTGTGCAACCGCAGCGGCGCAAAGCGCCTACGACAAAGAACACCATTACGACGCCGTCTCGCAGCTTGAGATCGGCGCCTCAGTCCAGTACCTGCACGGGCTGCAGTCAGGCGGCCTTCGCAACTGGGGTGCCGACCTGCGCGTCACCAAGCGCGTCGGCACCCATGCCCGCCTGCGAGGCCTGGCAGCTCTAAACGGATTCATCGCCAACGGCTTCGACCGCCATTGCACAGCCCTCATAGGCATCTCAGCCGACTTCCTGCCCTTCTACGCCTTTGTTGACGGCGGCCTGAGCTACAATCCCTCTTCGGCCCAGCGCCTCAATCCTGCCGCCGATGCTGGCGTGGGCTTCCACTTCGACATCGGGCGCAACCTCCGCATGTTTGCCGAGGCCGGCGCCGACGTCACCCTCGACGGCCTCAACCGGTATCATGGCGACGGCTTCGTGAAGTTCGGCTACACCTACAGCACCGGCCTCACAGCAAACGACCGCCAGGAGCTCGCCGTCAAGCATAACAGCAGGCAGCTCCTCGACGAGCTCTCCGTCGAAAACAAGACCATGCGCCAGGAGGTCGACCGCCTGAAGGCCGAGAACAGCCAGTACCAGACCACCCTTGAGAAAGCCACCGCCGCCATCGAACAGACACAGCAGCTGCTGCAGGACTGCAAGGCAGCTGCAGCCGTCGCGCCCTCCGTCGCCTGCGACTTCATGGTGTATTTCCCCTACGCCAGTGCCGAGCTCGACGAGATTGAGCTGGAAAGGCTGTGGGACAAAGCACAGGAAATGAAGGCAACGGGCGCCGACTATAGGATTGAGGGCTACAGCTCTCCCGACGGCGACCTCTACCGAAACGAGATGCTTGCCCGCGACCGTGCCATGTACGTCTACCGTACACTTGCCGGCTATGGCATCGACGAAGACCGGCTTTCGCCATCGGGCGAAGGCATCGGTGAGCTGTATGCAGGCGGCTCGTCGCTCAACAGGTGTGTGAAGATCACGAAAATCGTAAGGTGATGGCCAGCAATGAATCCAAACTGAAAGCCGCAGGCCTCCGCATGGCGCTGAAGCTCATGCCTCCCGACCTGCTGAATGCAGCCCCGAAGCACCTCGAAGACTTCCTCAAGGAACGCCTCAAACAGGTGGAGCCTGAGCGTCATGAAGCCGGTGCCTGTTTCCTCATCGCTCCACAAAAGGACGGAACCCTGAGCGTGATGACCGTCACCCTCGACGAGCAGAACGCCGTCAGCCGTGTCGTGGAACGCACCACCATCGGCGAGATTTTCACCTCGATCATCGACAACATGAAAGAACTATAACCATGGAAAACATCTTCGGAAACCAACAAAACACCGGCTTCGTCTCCTTCGACGAAATCGAGAACGCCTTCAAGACGCCGACCCAGAACCAGGGCTATTATGAGCCCAAGCCGGATCCCGCTCCAGGCAACGAGAACCTGGGACGCCTGGCCGACCCCGACGGTACCGCGTTCAACGATCCCGATCCCATACCGGTTGAAGCCGAGACCGTCGTCGACCGCGAACACGCCATGCGCACTGGCGAACGCATAGCCCGGTTGATTGATACCGGCATCGACTTCACGCTGTCCAACTTCGTCGCCCGCAACGGCGAGTCGTACCGTGCCGACGAGCGCGACCTTCAGGACATCGCCGAGGCATGGGGCGAAGTGAGCGAAGAGCACAACTGGAACATCGGGCCCGAATGGACGCTGATCATCCTCTACGCGATGGTCTACGGCCCGCTGGTGAAGCAGGCCCTCACCGACCGCCGCCTGGCCATGGTGGAGGCCGAGCAAAAGGAAATGAAGGACCGCCAGCAGCAGCTTGAAGATAGATTGAACCAATTTGAAGACAAGCAGAATGGAAAACCGCGCACCATCCACATCGATCCCGACTATAAGCCACCCAGAAGCAGCGCCTTCACTTACCAGCCAGCCGCCCAGGACCAAGCCAAAGACTGAGCCCCGCGAGGTGTTCAAGATGGTCGTCGTGGGCAAACCGGGATGCGGCAAGACCACGCAGATCCGCCGCCTGGTGCGCCGTGCCCTCGAGGCCAAGCGTCGCGTGCTGGTGGTGACTCCGCACGAGAACGAGTGGCTCGACCTGCCTCCGGTGCATCCAAGCTATCCGCAGCGCATGGCCACCTATGTTGGAGGCCGCCGCATCGTGGTGCGCGAGTTGGAAGAGTTCCGCGAGGTGTGTCGCCTCTTCAAGCACGGCCTGCTGGTGTGCGACGACTGCCGTGGCTACATCACCACCGACGCGCCCGACCCGACAGTGCGCACCATGCTCCTGAGCTGCCGCCAGGACGACCGCGACCTGATAGCCGTGGGCCACGGCTTCACCACCGTGCCGCCCCTGTTTTTCACCTACGCGACGCACTTCTGTATCTTCGCCACGACTGATAAAGTAGACCGCCGTAGAAACTGTGTGCTCAATTTCCCGGCTGTAGAAGCCACCGTCAACCTGGTGAACCGCGAGGCCTTGCAGAACCCGCATGTCTTCAAGATCATCAAAAACGAGTGAGCCATGACCGAACACCCCATCCCTCCCCATCCGATGACGCTCCGGCAGCTGGCCGCCCGCTGGCAGGTGAACGAGAAGACCGTCAAGAAGTGGATCGCGCCCTTCGCCGACGAGCTGGGACCCGTTCAAGGCAACCTCTTCACGCCCCGCCAGGTGAAGATCATCCTGGACCATTTAGAATGATATAAAATGATTGTTTGCTATCAAGTCGAAATTGACGAAACAGAAACATCACTATCAATTCAAGAATTACTTGACAAAGGATTGATGGCTCTGACGGAAGCATACTCAAAAATTGGCTGCTATTATAATATAGGTTATAATCCACAGCTCGTAATAAAAGGAAAAGTAAATTGACATACTGGACCACCTGGAATAAAAAAACCGAAACCATGAGAAACTACCCGAAACACAACGCTGCTAAACGCGCCATACAGATTCCCTACGACTTACCAGGAAGGGAAGACTTCCTGAAAACAGAGCTGAAAGCCTATTTGGGGGAAAAATACATCTGCAAATCCATAGGAGTACCCGTACTGGTGACCGCTGACAGCATAGTTGAAACGGCCTTCAACGCCTCCATCACACGCCATGCCTCAAAGATTGCCCTCTACATCCCTTATATTATAAGGAACGCAAAGCCGATAAGACTTCACCTGCCAACAGAGTCAAGAAAACAAACCACCACATTCCACTTTGTGGAAATAGGCGTGTTCCGATGCAACGTTCCCAAGGTGGGCATCGCACAAATAGTGATTGGCTACAGGAGAAACGGAAAGGCCATCGAATATGCGGTTACTGATTACCAAGTAAAGAAAAACACAGACGGTTAACAACGCTTTCCCGCTCTCCCCGTCTGTGGTTTTTCCAGCCGAAGGTTAATCGCCCACACTGGCGCTCGCCTTCGGCGGTTGTTTTTCGCCTTTCGACTCCGCAAAAATACACATTTTCCGACTTGACAATGTAAAATATTTGAAAAAATAAAGTTTTTTCCTTGACTTTTCCAAAATAGCCGTATATTTGCAGTGTTCAAAACCATTGGGCGTCACGAGGACGCCGCCTGCTTGCGGCTTTTTTTGTGACCCTTACATATTGAAATTTGAGTCAACGACTCCGACGGACGCGGTAGCAGTAATGCCCGCAAGGTATCGCTCAATGGACCTTGAACACCCGTATCGGAGTTTTTCGTTTAATGTTCAAAACCATTGAGAAATGAACAAATTTGAAGAAGAAATCGCCCGCCTCAATGAAGAGCGCAGCGAGAAGATCGCACCGATTCAAGAGAGAATCGACACGCTTTCGGTGCAAGTCCACAACATGAAGGAGCTGTGCAAGCTCAACAGCTCGCAAATCGAAATCCTTGCAGACGAAAAAAGAGCCATCAAGGAAGAGTATTCCCAAAGGAAACAAAGGCTGTATGAGGAATCGAAGGATTACTATTCCTGCAACATGTCGGCCAACAAACTCCGTTTCCTTCTCCGTGGCTTCCTGGCCGAACACGATGAAATCAACGAGATGTGGAACGCCTATGTGAATGCCAACTTTCCAGCAGCCCAAGAGGCCGAACTGGTAGAAGTGGAAGGAGGTGCAGCATGAAAACGCAGGTGAAAAAAGGATGGGGCATTGTTGCCGTCATCGGAGTTGTAGTAGCCCTAACCATGGGCGACAGCCTCACGATGGCCGCCATCGGCACGGCCATGTTAGCCGCAGGCGCTTACTTTGGCGGCTACATGAATGAGACTTCGGAAAAACTTCGGAACAACCTCGCAAGCTCGGCTGAAGCCGGGGAAAGGAGGGCGGCATGAGCAAGCTGATGACCGACTCCACCGTGCTGATGGAGATGCTCTTCGACGGCAACGCGCCCGACGACACGCCGCTGTGCTGCACCATCGCCCAGCTCAAGGAGGCCACGCTGACCGTGGCCGAGCTGCGGGTGACAGCCGAATACGAAACCAAGGAGGCCATAGGCGCCAAGCTCGACACGGTGAACACCGCCCTCGTCGAGACCTGGAAGCTGATGCTGGCCGTGAAAAACGACTTCCACGACCTCGTCGAGAAGCATTTCAAGGAATAGACAGGCATTTCATTTTTACCCGATTTTTCTCTCCGAGCCCGGTACCCGCACGAGTACCGGGCTTTTTCGTGTGCGTAAAAGTCGGCAAAAACAGGCAAAAGTCGGTAAAAGTCGGTAAAAGTCGGCAAAAGTCGGCAAAAGTCGGAAACCGTTTTTTCGGGCTGCCATAGTTTTGCGGTCTGATTTCAAATTTACCTGAACCAAAAACCAAAATTTAACTACCATGTTAGACAAGATCGCAAAATCCAACAAGATCATGGCCCTGGTGAGTATCGCCACGCTGGTCATCGTCGCCTATGTGCTGGTCTACCAGCCCTGGAAAGCCAAGCAAAACCAAGCCTAAGAGGAGGAACCAGTCATGAAGATCAACAAGAAAACCATCATCATCCTGATCGTCGTGGCCGTGGCCGCCTGGCTGCTCTGGAAGCGCAAGAAGCTCAACGAAGTGGCCACGGTGGTTGAATCGTCATCCACCACCAACCGCCTCGAGGAGCTCATCGCCGGCGCAGGCCTCACCTCGATGGAGGCCGAGCTTGTGCGCAACTTCAAACCGACGGGCGCATACAAGGATCACATCATCAGCCGTGCCCTCGAACGCGGCATCGACTACGAGTCGCAACTGATCCTCAGCTGCCTCTGGAACAACTACCGAAACGCCGACAACACGGCATTCCTGAGCGAGCAAGCCGCCCAGCGCTACAATACCATCTACAACAAGGTATTGGCCATGAACAAGTAAAAACCACAAAAAACAAACAACAAAAACATTTACGACAATGCAAAACAGTTTAAGAGAGGCCTTAATGGCCCAAGCCACGTTCGACATCGTGAATACCGACTCCTCCAACGCAGTGAAGCTCTGCCTCTTGCCCGGAGTGTACAACACCATGAAGATGGCCCAGGATCCCACCACCAAGGACGTCGTCGTCAGCTATAGCGACCCGAGCGCCCTTAACGCCGCAGGCTACAGCTGCGACCAGGTGGCCGACGACGCCAAGTTCGACGCCAGCGCCGCCGTCCAGGTGACCGGTGTGGGCCGCGTCATGTTCCGCGACTTCCTCAACACCGCCCAGCGTGTGGGTTGCCGTGTCAACAAGATCATCATCCAAAACAAGACCAACCCCGCCGACCAGTCGATTTTCGACCAGCAGATCGAGATCGCCAAAACCGTGATCGGAAGCAAAGGTGGTATGGACTTCATCACCTTGCAGAACTACGTCAACGTGAACGCCTACGACCGTTCGAAGATCACCATCGACCTGTCGGGCTTCGACGAGAACGGCAACAGCAACAACCTGTACATCACTCCAGAGGTGTTCATGGCCTTGAACATCCCTGCCAGCGCCCACTTCTCGATCCAGTTCCAGTTCAACACGACTGTCGGGGATCTCGCTTAAGACAGCAGACAGCACTTTTCATAATGATTTGGCAGAAGGCGGGCAGGGCTCAGATCCCGTCCGCCTTTTCGATTGAAACCAAAAACCGAAACAACCATGAAAAAAAGCGTATTCACCGCATCGCCCTCAGGCCCTTTGGGTCGCCGCTACAGCAACTGGTTCGGCGGCAACTCGAGCGGCTTGCTGAATGACGATGAAATCGGACCACGACTGGAGGACGGCAGCTTCTATTCCGGCGGCTCGTCGGGCGGCTGGACCTCGCAGAACACCGTCGACGTCATCAACACCGGCGCCTCGACCCTCCAGACCATACTGACATCATTTTTCGGCCGCAACAACATCCAACAGGCCAACTATGCCAGCGAACTCTACAAGCAGGAGCAGCGCACCAACACCATCCTCTGGGTGATCCTGGGCCTCGTGCTTGCCTTGGGCGTTGTGCTCGTCATCCGAAAAACCAAATAAGCCATGAAAAAAGGACAATTCTCAGGAGCCTACTGGCTTCGCTACGCCAACTTCACCGGCACCAGCGGTTCCGGATCAGGCACCAGTTCGGTTGCACACACGCTCTCGGTGGTGTCGGCCAACACGACGATGGGCAAGGCCACCTTCACCAGGCTCTTTTCATCGAACGATCAGAATCACTCTCAAACGGAAGAGCCTGTACGTGGATCCAGCGACATAAAGACCTATCCTTCGGGCTCCAGGTTCCGTGCCCAAGCCACGGCCTTTGCCGGCTACAAGTTCGTCGGTTGGAAGACCAACATCGACGGCGTGGGCAACACCAGTGTCAACCCGATTGAGTTCACCCTGGTGAAAAACACAACGCTCACGGCCCAGTTCGAGCCGCTCAACGGCGGCGGCAACGGCGGCAACGGCGGCAACACGTCGCACACCGTCAACGTCCGCTGGGACCGCCAGATGGGCAACGTGACAGCCAACGGCCTCACCCCGGGCGAAAGCGCCGGCAGCGCCAGGCTGACCGCCAACGCCGGCGACACCGTGAAGCTCACGGCCACGCCCGGCAGCGGATATCACTTCGTGAAGTGGACCGGCGGCCCGTCGAACGGCAAGGAAACCAACCCCGAATACACCTTCCAGGTGAACAACAACTACGACATCACGGCCGTGTTTGCCGCCGACCAAAACGGCGGTGGCAGCGGCGGAAACAACTCGCAGGTCACCCCGGTCGTCAACGCCGCGGGCTTCAACCTGAAGGCGTTCGTGAAGAAGTGGTGGTGGCTGCTGCTCATAGCGGCCTGGGTGGTGTACGACTCGACGAAAGGAGGCCGCAAATGATCACCCAGTCAGGATGCTTCGGCGGCTCCTCCACGAGCTATAACCCGATCGACACGGCGGCGGAGGCCGCCGCCGTGGTCGACGAGCTTCAGAACCAGCAGCCCTCAGGCGATATCGGCGAACAGAACATGCTTGCTGTGCAGCAGCTGGCCAACGTGGCCGGCGAATACGCCCGCCGCATCCGCCTGCTCACCTGGGCCGTGGTGGCCATCGTCGTCTACCTGGTGCTGAAGGAAGCGAACAGATAAACCTTTAAACCGAAAAGAGATGGGAAAAATAACCGGAGATAACCTGAAGTTTGTGTCGGACCACATGAAGTCGTGCGAAAAAGCGACCATCAACAAACGCCGCATCGTGGTGACAGTTGACAACCAGGATAATGTCTTTCGTTTGGGACACATCCTCAGCGAAGCCTACATGCCGAAAAAATGGACTATCGCATACACCCGCACTGTCTATCTCGACTTCGAATACATGTGGCAGCGCGACCAGGCCCTCCAGGAGATCAACGCGGAGGTGAACGCCTACCGCACGGCGCATTCGAATGTGCCCGGTAGCGACGAACCGACATCGGACAGCCCCTCTGGAACGGAAACGAAGACCGTTGACTGGACCACCTATCTCCTTATAGGTGCCGCCGCAGCCATCATCCTTCTCCTAATCTGGCCCAAGAAACGCTAAACCAACAGAACCATGGGAAGACTCAGACCACAGACGATCGAACTCCTTGCCACCTACATGACCGAATGCAAGGCCGCCTACAAGACGCAGATCTATTTCTGCTTCTCCAACAAGGAGGCAGGCTCCGAAGCCTTCGACATGCTTAGGAACGACCTTTCGGGCGTGTGCAACTACGACGCCTGGAGCGGCTGGTTTGGCTGGGGCGACAAGCGCGACTTCTATCTCGGCTTCACCGACGCCTCGACGCGCTCGGCGGTGCTCTCGGAGATCAAGCAGGCCGTCGCCGACTACAACACCTCGGGAGGATCCGACGTGAAAACGAAACTGAAAGGCTGGGGCACCTATCTCGCCATAGGCGCCGCTGCAGTCGCAATCATCATACTGCTATGGAAAAGATTCAAGGGATAGAAGTGCATGAAGTGGCCGACCTGGGCCCTGTCATCGCCCGCGCCGACCACCAGAACCGCGTCATCGAGGTGAACCGCAAGATCTTCTACGGGCTGCCTCCGATGGTGCAGGAGTTCGTGCTTTGCCACGAGGTGTGCCACCTCAGGTATAACGACCGCGACGAGGCCCGCACTAACCAGCGTGCCGCCGATCTCTTCCTGCAGCGCGCCCAGGGCGATGCCGACCGCAGTACCCGGGCCGACTTCCTGGCCTACCTCTACGGCAAGGAGGGCAACTACAGCAACGAGGCTGTCGTTGCGGTCATTTCAGCCATCATAGGTGCAGCCGTCGCCGTCGGATCCACCGTCTACTCGATCGTGTCGACCCGCAACGCGGGCTGGTACTCGTGGAGCCAGGCAACGAAGAAGACGTGGCTCGAAGCGGCGCTCACCACGGCTTTCGAGCAGTCGCGCCGCAGCGGATCGCACAGCGCCGCCGAATACTTCTGGGCACAGCTTGCGCCGTGTACCAACAAGGACGAAAGCCTCGAGGAGTGGATGGGCCGCAGCGCCAACGACTGGGTGAAAAACGTGATCCTGAAATACGAGAAGCAGTACGGCTTTGGGTTCAGCGAGGTGACGCCGGTCGACATCACGGCGTTCCCCCTTGCCATGGTGGCCATCGGCGCCCTGCTGGCCTACGCCGTCTACAGAATCATCAAAAAACGGAAATGAAATGAAAACGAACGACATAAAGAAATTCTTCAAGAAAAACAAGACGTTGATTGTCATCCTTGGTGTGGTGCTTCTCGTTGCAGCAGTTTTAGTTATCCTGAAGAAGCTGAACGTGATTGGGAGCAGCGGCCCGAAGTCTGATGCTGAAATCGAGTCGGGCACTGGAACGAGCATCACGCCTTCCATCGACTTCTACCATCTCGTTGAACGCCTTTGGGACGCAACGGTAAGCTATCATTCGGTCCCATGGGTTGTGTCGTGGTGGCCAACCGGAACCAACGAAAAAGAGGTATATGCAGTGCTCAATGTGTTGAACACTGAGGCCGATTACCTCAAGCTGGAAAAGGAATGGGTCAATTACTACAACTCAAAATCATGGATCATCAGGAACCTTGATTGGCAAGCACAAGGAACTGTTCCTGCCGTGCTTAAATCGGAGCTGACGAAAAGCGAGCTCCAAGAATGCCGAAGGATTCTCTCCGGCAAAGGCATATCTCCAGACTTCTAAACCTTGAAACTTGAAACCAAAACCCGATAAACCAATGAAACCGAAAACCAAAAAGACAATAATCATCGTGGCCGCCGTGGCCGCCATCGCGGTCATCGTTTGGCTCGTGTTCTTCCGCAAGAAGAGCACCTCGGCCATCATCGCCAGCCTCAACTGCAGCAAGGACCTGAAGGACGGCCTACGCTCCATGGTCGACCTCATCAATACCACCTGGGACGACGCCCACAAGCAGGCCATCTCCGAAAAGGCGGCCCAAAACGGGCGCACGCTGGCCCAGCAGACTGTGATCACAGCCCTGTATAGCCTCTACGACGCCGAAAAGATCGACGAGGCGACCTACAACAGCGTGCTCGCGCAACTCATCTAATACCCGCCAGCCATGAACCAGGAACTCACAGCATTGTTGGCCAACTACAAGGACGGTGTCCCAGTGAAGATCGAGCGCTCGTCCGTCGTTATGCTGAGCGCCGCGGCCATCCTGGTCGTCGCCATCAGCGCACTGATCGTCAAATTAGTCAAGAAACTCTAAAACCATAAAGCCATGCCAAAGAAGAGAACCAAACCGGCCAAGGCCTCAGCCGTCACCAAGAAGGCCGTCGCCATCTACAACGAGCAGAAGGAGACCTACCAGAAGATGCTGAAGACCAAATGCCGCCAGGGCATGAAGGCCCCGGCAGCCGCCAAGAGCGCCTCGAAGGTATACAAGGATATGTACGGCGCCACGCCGTCGGCCCGCTGGAAGCGTGCCCTGCGCGAGGCCAAGCACTAAAGACCGCGAGCCATGGGAAACTTCATCAACTTCTCGGAGCTCTACAACTCCGGAGGATCATTCTCGAAGCAGGAGGTGATCCAGAACGGCACGACCACCACCGTCTACGGCGGATATGCCCCCAGGGCTGAGGCCGTGCCTGACACCGACAACTGCCCGAACTGGCTCATCCGCCGCCTCGTGGTGACGGAGAGCGGATCGGTGCAGAACATCGAATGCACCTGGGCACGCGGCTCGTGGACCAACCGCGCCACCCTCAATTACAGCTACATGAAACCGTAACCAATAAACCAAAAACCAAAAGAAAATGTCACAACTTCAAGTAACATTCCGTGCAGGCACGATGGCCCAGTACAACGCCCTGCAGTCGAAGGATGAAGGCTGCCTCTACTTCATCACCGACAAAAACGTCATCTACAGAGGCACGGTGAACGTCACCAGCCGCTATCTCATCGGATCGATACCCGTCGCGAGCAACCCGGATGGCCTGCCAGGCATCCGTCTCACCGACCAGGTGAGGGGCAACGTGTACGATATCCCGTTGCTCTCGTCCGTTTCCGGATTCCTGGAAAGCAACCTTGTGCTGCACTTCACGAATGCCAAGATTAGCAGTAACTTAGACATGCTTACTCAGATCGGCGCTGCTATCGGTACCCCGGCATCAGGAAACGTCAAAGCCGGAATGGTTTTCCGTGTTGAAATCGAAAACGCGAACAGGTTGTCGCTCAACCCGGGACAGTTCGCCAAAAACGATGACCTCATTGCCAAAAACCACGATCTGGTCGTTGCACTCTACAACATCAGAGGCGGATTGGTTGAAATACCATTTGGGGATAACGTGGAACATCCGGAATGGACCCAGAACCACCAGGCCTTCGCCGTGATCCCCACCGACCTGGTCGACCTGGTGACCGCACCCAACGGACTCACCGAGAACGCCGTGGTGCTCGGCAACGGCGCCAAGACCATCAAGGTGCTGCCCTTCGCCGGCGCCAGCAAGGTGCTGCGCACCAACGCGAACAACGACGGTGTGGAATGGGTGACGCCAGAGACTGTCGAGAACGTGGTCTACTGGGAGGACATCGACGCCGAATAAAAAACGCGCAAGGACATGGAAGAGAAATCACAGATCCATTTCGTCCGCTGCGCCCTTGCCGACTACGAGGCATTGCGCCTGAAGCAGGAAACCGACCCCGACACGCTGTATTTCTGCAGCGTGACGGGGAAGGGCTTCTGCCTGTTCATGGGCGAAAAGCCGCTTGAGCTCTACTCGCCCCAGTCGGGCGGTCAGGAGCCGCAACAATAACACCTAAAACGCGAAGCCATGAGCATCAAAGTGAAATTCGACGTCATCCTTGGCCGCCTGCGCGAATGCTGCCAGGGAAGCTCGCCCACGCCGCAGCCTGTGCCACAAATAACAGTGACCACCACCGGCAGCAACAAGACCTTCTATGCCGACGAGCAGCAGTCCGACACGCTCACCGTCGTCGTCACGGTGAAATTCAACGGGCAGCTCGTCGACGCCGACAGCACACCGAGCGGATGGACGCGCACCTCGACCGGCACATACGAACGCACCATCACCGAGCCCGGGCAGATCGCCCGCCAGCTGTGGAGCTACACGCCAGGCGGCGAATACGGCTCGCAAACGGCCACCGCCTACAGCGAAGCCCGCAGCCTCACGAGGGTGTTCCCGGCCTACTGGGGCATCTACCCGAGCAACGACGCCGCAGGCGACATCTCAGCCATCGTGGCAGCCCTCAAGGACCAGCACCGCGTGACGCAGTACCTGCCGACGACCGTCGTCAACGTAGACAACCCGACCGCCAACGACTGCTGGATGTGGATCGTTACCAGGGGCGAGGCCAAAGCCACACCCGAGGCCTTCGACATCAGCATGATGGAAGCCCCGGTCACCGGCAAGACCTTCGCGTCGCCGATGCCTGGCGCCAACTGGAACCTGAGCGGATACAAGGCATACGTCTCGATCAACCGTGCCGATGCCGGACTGTCGTTCGGTCCCGTCAAACTAACCATCAATTTGTCATAAGCCATGAGCAATCCTATCAACCCGTCAACCGAAAAAGTCACTCAGACACGCTTTCCGCTGTCGCTTGCACCTTCGTCGCCCTCAACCTTCCCCATCTCCTATGCCGAAAACATCTGGGACGTGGTGACTGCAGGGCAGACGCTGGCGGCGCTGCTCGGCCAGCCGGGACAGTACGACCAGCACGCCATCAACGAGGCGCTGGCACAGCTCATCCAGAACGTGACCGAACTCTTCTGGCAGCTGATCAACGGCGGCGTGCCTGAAGACACCCATAGCGACTTCTCCGACGACTTCACCGACGACTTCAACTAAAACCAGAGAGATATGACCACATACGAATTGATAACGACGTTCGTGGGTCCCGTTTGTGGACTAATAGGCTGGCTGGCTGGCCGTCGCATACGCCGTAACGAGACCATAAAAGCCCTGCAAACAACCATCGACATGTTGGTTGAGAAAAACAAGGAGCTTTACGACGAAATCATGAGGCTTCGTAAGGAAAACGACAACCTGCGCGACGATGCCGTGAAGCGCGACAACAAGATCGCCTCATTAGAGCTTCAAATCGAACAACTGAAGAAATGAAAATGACCTCGACACAGCGCACAGCCCTATGGGCAGGCATCGCGGTGCTCACCGTGGGAATCGCGGCCCTGGTGTGGTGGCTCACCCGCCGCCGCGCCGAACGCATCCTCACCGGCACCGGTGGCGGAGGCAACATAGTCACCGCGGCTGTGCAGCAGGTCGTCGACACAACGCACCACATCATGCAAGGACAATACTTCACCGTCAGCGAGCTGACGCGATCGGCCAAGGCCCAAGCCAACCACATCGACAACACGCCGTCGGCCGAGATCCGCGCCAAGCTGGAGGCACTCATCGTGAACTGCCTCGACCCCATCCGCCGCATCTACGGGCGGCCCATCATCGTCTCGAGCGGCTACCGCTGCAAGCAGCTGAACGAGCTCGTGGGTGGCGTCGCCAACAGCCAGCACACCAAGGGCGAGGCCGCCGACCTCGTGCCCGCCTCGGGCGGCAGCCTGGCTGGCATAGTGAGGGCTGCAGTGCAGTTCGGCAACTTCGACCAGCTCATCCTGGAGCAGGCTGGAGGATCCAAGTGGGTGCACGTCTCGTGGCGGAGCTCAGGCAACCGCCGCAGGATCCTGGCCTATAAGAACGGCCGCTACACCGATATCACCAACAGCTGGGAGAGCTATTTGAACTCCTGGGCGTAAAACAGTAATACTATGGCTAAGAAAGAAAAAAAACCAATAAAACCATACAACCATGGCAACCAAGAAAACAACCAAGAAAACAACCAAGAAAAGCCCGGCGAAACGCTTCCTGACCGCCAAAGAATACGACGACATGGAAAACATGTATTATCGTCTGAAAAGAAAAGTCTATAACCTCGCCACGTCTGGAAAACTGAATGACACAGCAGAGGAACAGATGAAAAAGTTCAACAAGGAACTGGAGAAAGCCCGATCAAGCGTAAACTGGTATCGTGCCACCAACTACGAGCGCGGATGAAAACGAGCCTGAAAATATTTCTCCTGGCCGTGGCCATGGCCGCGATGCCGGCATGCAGCGCACAGAAGCGCGCCGAGAGGCACGTCCGCAAGGCGGTGGCACTGTGCCCCGAGCTGGTGCAAGTGAAAGCGCACCCGATCGACACGGTGCTCACCGCGCCCGGCTACGCCGACTGCACACTGGTGCCCATGGGCGAGGTGCTGAAGGGCAAGACCGTCTTTGCGGCAACCAACCATGGAACCGTAGTTGTGGGCCCCATCCAGGCCGACAGCACGCTGCGCGTCGGCTTTATAGCCGCGCCACAGAAGGTGCGCTACCAGGACACCATAAGCTACAGCCAGGTGGCCGTCGTCACCGATCCGAAAGCGGGACACCGTGCCGAGGCAGTGTGGCGCTCGATAGGCTTCACGCTGCTGGGTGTCGTCATAGGGTTTGTAGCCCTTATCGTCATAGCACTGAAATCGAAAATCGTAGACTAACATAAAAACCGAAAAACCATGAAATACAACCAGACACTTGCGGCGGCCATAGCGGCCGCCATCAACACGCCGGCCGATCCGCGCATCTCGGGAGCCATGCTGCAGGAGCAGCTGCTTTCCGTCGTCGACGCCATGGATGCGGGCGCCATGTTCATGGGCGTGGCCACGCCGGCCACCGTCCCCACCACCGAGGCCAACTGTTTCTTCCTGGCCACCACTCCAGGCACATACACCAACTTCGTTGACACCGGCGGCAACGCCATCGTCGTCGCCCAAGGCGAAGCCGCCTTCATCCGCTCGACCATCTACCAGGACAGCCTTCGCTGGCAGAAGGTAACCTTGGTAAGCGGAGCCGGTGTAGGCTTCGGCGATACGCTCCATGGCTTGGGCTTCGACAATTTCAGCACCGATTCCGCATACAGGAAAGGCGACGTCGTGGTCTACGACGATGCCCTCTACCGCTTCACCTCAGACAAGGCAGCCGGTGAATGGGACTCGTCGAAAGCCTCCATCACCACTTTTGACGAGCTGCTGGCCAAAGGCGAAATCCCGGTTACGGCCACCGACATTTCGATGACCGACGAAAGCACCATCGAGATTTCAGGCCAGTTTGTAGTGCGCACCACGGCAGGCAACGCCAGCATCGAAAACGGCGAAGCCCTGCTGCTTGAGGTCGAGGGAGGCTGCGGCGACACCGAGGCCGACGCTTTCAAGATCAACGCGCTGCAATGGAACGGAGCCAACCAGCTCGACCCGTCGGCATGGGAGGTCGGAAAGACGAGCGGCTACATTCTCGGAACGGTCAGCAATCTTGCCATCGGCCAGGGAACCCACAAGCTCTGCATCATCCACTGCCCGCAATGCGAGGTAGGCGCATACGGCACCGCCGAAGCCAACAACGGCTATCTGCTGACCGACCGCAATGAAAACAACCTATCGGTTGGCGACGGCACCATCCTGGGAGTGTGGCATTGCGCGTCGATTCCTGCCGTCGGCTCGAAGGTCACGACAGTCACAGAGCACACCTTCGCCGGACATCCGGAGAAATTCTACATACCCGACGAAGGCTATCTCATCATCGAGGTGGCCGCCGACGCCGTCCTTGACGACATCGACGCCCACATTGCATGGTCGAAAGACTATAACATCTTCAGGGCCTACACCGACCCGACCAAGCTCGTGTTGGCCGTTTCGCCATTGACCACTGCATTCCAGACCGAAACCATCAACGGGCTGACCTGTCTTGTGCTTCGAGGCATTAAGCAAGGCAACAAGGAAATCTTCGACCGCATTGTCATCAACAAAGACGGTGGAGGCACCTACGAGCGCAACATCGCGACCCAGATGCTGACCGGCCTGACATGGACGGAAACCGAAATCGAAGGTGAAGTCATTGAAGGCGAAGGCGAGGCCGTTAGCGGCTACCGATACACCGCCCAGCTTCCATCCAGCGGCACCTATGCGGCGCTGTATGACGGACTGATCCGTTCCGACGTGGAAGGCATGACCATGGAAGGCACCACTTTGCAATACGAGAGCACCGAGCAGATTGTTCCCGCAACGGACTTCTCAGGAAAATACGTGGACTACCAGATTGCCGCACCGGTCACTGGCACCCACACCATCAACCCCAGGGGAAAGACCGCCGACGACATGGGCACAGAGGAGGTGATAGGTGGAGGTAACGCATCAGGCACCATCGTGATCAGCTACATGCTTGGATTCAAGGACACCATGAGGGCGTTGCTGAACGACTTCAAGGTCGCATCGGCTGAGTTGGACGAAATGAAGCTCACCAAACCGCTCTATTGCGTAGGCGAATGGCTTGAAAACGCCAACACCGCAAGCCCCGTCGACCAGGACAATCCCGACGCGCTTGCTGTTTTTGGCAACAAGGATTGGGCATTGGATTGGAGGCCGTTCCTCGTTGACATGACCGCCGTGGAAGGCGAGACGAAGAAACACCCGGTGATGGAGCTGAAGAAAAACAACTGGTTGAGGGACATCTACGGCAACTGGGCACCTGTGGTGGGCATCACCGCCGCCATGCGCGACGAGTGCATGAACAATGCCCTCTACACCGATGCCGAATGCACGGATCAATACTGCGCCTCGGGAGCCTACGACCCCGTTGCTTTCCTGGCATTATGCAGCATCGTGACGGTCAACGGAAAGAAGCAGCTGTCCCATCCGACACTGTATAAAGATGTCGATACGGAAGTCACCCACTACCTCATGCCCTGGGAGACCACGGAGACCAAGTACAGCATCTTCGTCGGTCGTAAGGACACTGTTTATCTGCTCGACAACTTGGTTGGCGCATCCGGAAAGGAATGGAACGGCATCCTTGCCTCGAATGTGAACTTCTGGGACGGCTGCGACGTGAAGGTGTACGCGCTGAAGCCAACTGGCATCAGCCCAAGCCCCGCCACAGCCATCAGCGAGAACAGCACGACGAAGATCCGCAGCTTCTTCTACAACTACCCGTCTGCGCTTACAGGCGTAAAGGGCAGAGCAGGTTATGCCACGGACTGCGAGATGTTCCTTGGCGATGGCCACTATCCGACGAGCGGATTCAGCCAAATCACCACCAAGACCGCAGCTCGCGCGAACAACCACAATGCCAACGCTCCGTTCCCCGTGGGCGAAGGTGGATTCCACGCAAGAAACACCTTCCTGCGTTGCGTCGAGACGGCACTTGGCACAAAGAACCTGTGTGCAGCTTCTCGCTTCAGCAGCGGCATCAGTGCAAACGACTCCTGTAACAGCGAAGCCACGTTCCTTGCCAACGGAGGTGTCCGTATCAAGGCTGCTGGTGACGCAGACTGGACCTACAAGAACTGGGCGGGTACTGGAAAGATCTTCTACCAGAAATCCGACCAGAGCTTTGCCACTGTTGACATGGCCGCCATGTTGAACTCTTATGGTCCACACATGAAGACCTTAGAGTCACAAATCGCCGTGTCGTTTGCCGTTGAGTTCGGCATCGCTGCCGACGAGCATTTCATGTTCAACGGCTGCGAATGGTGGTACCAGAACCCGACCACGACAGGCTTCGCTCCATACACCGTGGCCGACGGTTACATGAACGCCCGCGTCTACAAGATTGTGGAAGGCAGCTTCGATGCCTATAGCGACACCCAGGGTACGGCTGAGACCTTCACCGTGGAGTGCTGCTTGCGCACCGGATTGATGCTTGGGTGTGACATGTCTGGCGATATCGGCCCTTACTGGGGCGGTGGTTGCGAAATTACTGGCAACTGCACCGTTGATCCTGCCACCCAGCGCTTCGGCTATGAGCTGAAGGCCTTCATCGAGCCCGACCAAACGAGATGGACGAACGAAGGCGACTCTTCCGTTGACATCGGTCAGAAGTTCGCATTCGAGAGCCAATACCTCTATGCCGGAAGCATGGTGACTGTGGCCAACGCTTACATGCGCCGCCGCATCCCCAATACCCCGCTGCCTGCAGCCATGGGCGGAACAATCACCAAGGGTGAGTGTGGCTATGGCTACATGTCGAACTATTGGGGCACAGCTGGAAAGCATACGAGGGTGGGTGTCCGTTCAGGCAACTACGCGTACGACAGCTACCTGTCGGCGCGGTTTCTGTATGCGTACTACACAGCTGGCTTCTCTTATGCGTACTATTGCGGCTCTGCTCAAGTTTTGCTTGACGTGCAATAGCGTGCAACGCCGTGCAACGGCTGCAAGGGCGATGCAATCGCCCGCCATCAAAACCGCCCTTCGGGGCGGTTTTTTTTTGTTTGTTTCGAATGGATTTTCCTAACTTTGTCGCGTCGTAGCGTCCAAGTCCGGCATAGTGACCGTGACCTCCGAAGGCGTAAGGACAAAACTCCCAAACGGGAGAAGGGAAGCGGACGGTGGGTGTCCGTTCAGGCAACAACGCGAACAACAGCAACCTGTCGGCGCGGTATCTGAATGCGAACAACACAGCTGGCAACACGAATGCGAACTATTGCGGCTCTGCTAAAGTTTGGCAAAGAGAAAAACAGAGCGTCCGTTTCCCGCGCCCAGAAGCGGCGGAAATATAAGACCAGCCGGTAAGAATGGAGACCGGTGGCAAGTTTGGGCTGAGATGCACAAGGCTTGCCGATTCAAAGGCTCGACAAACCAGATGGAATATATAAAATAAGCATCATCTATAGTCCTTCAATCCTTCGGGTGCCTTCAGCCCCGTTTGACGGCCATAGATTTCCGTCGTGCTGATGTCCTGGTGCCGCGCCTGGTCGCGCACGACAGCCGACGGCACGCCCCGCTGAAGCATGTCGGTGATGCCCGAGTTTTTCAGGGAATAGAAAACGATGCCGCGTTTCTCCAATTCGGGATAGATACCACCTTTGCAAGCCACATGCCGCTCCCAGAACCGCCCGAACTGTTTCGAGTTGCCAATAGTCGGGCCGCATTTCATGCCTTTGCCAAACAGGTAGTCGTCGCCACGGTGGCGGTCGATGCCCAGCTCACACATCAAGCCGACAACGACGGCGGGCAGCGTCACCTTGGCGGTCTTCTTATTCTTCGAAATTTCGGCGGGGATGGTCACGGTCTGTTCGGCAAGGTTGATGTACCTCACCTTGACGCGATACAGCTCGTTGGGACGTATATAGGTGTAATACTCCATGAGGCAGGCAAGGAGATACTCAAGATGCCCCTGTTGCCTCAGTCGGGCAAACAGCGTCTCGCGCTCCGTGTCGGTCATTGTGGGCCGACCCTGCTGCCGTGCCAGCGTCTCGGTCTTGATGGGCAAGGCGGGGTTGTCGTCCACAAGGCCGCGCTCCATCATCCAGCCAAAGACAGTCTTCAGCCATCCGATGACGCTGTTGCAGTATTTCGGCGAGAGGTCCTGCGCCTTCATCCCGTCAATGAAGGCAACCAGGTCGGAGGTGGCCACATCGCCGACGGGCATGTCGGATGGGAGAGCTGCACGGAGCTTGGCTATATAAGAAAGGTAGGTGCGCCGCGTGTCCTTCGACATCACCTTGCGTTCGACTTCGGCTTTCACGAAGTCGGAATAACGCTGTAGTGCGTCCTTCACGGCAACCCTTTCTGTTGGTGCATGGGATTGAGAAAAGCGGGTCAGCACTGTGCCAGCTTCGGGGCAACTGGTGTCGAAAGGAGACCATCCCTGGGCGAGGAGGGCGAGGAAGCGGGAGCAGATTTCGCGCTCACGGCGGCGGATGAACCACCGCTTGCCGAGGTGGTTCAGCTTGATTCGCTTTCTTCTTAGCCTACCGACCTGACGGTCAAAGGCATAGAACGAAAGCACGGTGTCGTTGACGCCGTAAGTTATCCTTGGCATGGAGAATGCCAAGGCAGACTGGATGACTTTAAGGGGTTCGGAATTTTCAAGTTCGATATTAGGCATTTTTTTTTTCTTTCGCCCACGCGAACGCGCTGCGAAAGAAGCTGACCCGATATATCCAAAACCATCAAAGGCAGCACTTTGTAAAGTACTGCCCTTCAATGTTTTGTGAATTGTAGCGGGATCGAGAATTGAACTCGAGACCTCCGGGTTATGAATCCGACGCTCTAACCTGCTGAGCTATCCCGCCTCGTTTCGGGGTGCAAAAGTAGGTATTTTTTCAATACGAGCAAGAAAAAAGCGGAAAAATATTTTT
>JAEEHP010000169.1 GCA_016280855.1 Bacteroidaceae bacterium | reverse complement strand
TTGACAAGTTGAAAGTTCAGTCTTTCACTTTTCATTCTTTCTTCTTCATTCGTCATTCATCAAAAAATGGGAATATGAAAGAAACAGATAACCAACAGTCAAAGTCTGCGTCAGGGAACCCGTGCGAGGCTGCTGGCAGTGTTTCCGTCATTAAGGTCGGAGGCGCCGTCGTTGAAGATCCCGCGCAGCTCGACATCCTGCTCGACGAGTTCGCGAAGATTGAAGGACCCAAGGTGCTCGTCCACGGCGGCGGACGCTCCGCAACGAAGATGGCGGCGCAGCTCGGCATCGAAAGCCGGATGGTCGGCGGACGACGCATCACCGACGCCGCCATGCTCGACGTGGTGACCATGGTCTATGCCGGTCTCGTCAACAAGAACATCGTCGCTAAGCTCCAGGCGCGCGGCATCAATGCCCTGGGCCTCACCGGCACCGACCTCAACCTCATCCGCGCCCACCGCCGCCCCATCACCCCCGAAGGCATCGACTTCGGCTTCGTCGGCGATGTCGATAGCGCCGACGGCAGCACCCTCCACCAGCTCCTCGCCCTCGGCATCACCCCCGTCATCGCCCCCCTCACCCACGACGGCGCAGGCCATCTCCTCAACACCAACGCCGACACTATCGCCCAAACCGCCGCCACCGCCCTCGCCTCCTCCCTCGCCTCCTCCCTCACCTTCTGCTTCGAGCTCCCCGGCGTGCTCCGCGACCCCGCCGACCCCGCCTCGCTCATTCCCCATCTCACCGAGCCCCTGTTCCGCGCTCTCGTTGCCGACGGCACCATCAGCGGCGGCATGATCCCCAAACTCGAGAACGCCTTCAAGGCCATTCACGACGGCGTCGCCCAAGTCCGCATCACCTCCACTGGCGACCTCCAAGGCGGAACGGTGATAATGGATAATTGATAATGTATAATGTATAATGGATAATTGATAATGGATGATGGATGATGTGTGATGGATGATGGACAACGTTCTTCGAAGCAAAGGTTAATCTTATTCGTCATTCGTCATTCGTCATTCATCATTCGTCATTTGCCCTTCATGGATTTCCGCACCACCATCCTTCCCCATCGAGACCGCCTCTATCGTCTCGCGCTCAGCATCACACTCGACACCGCTGATGCTGAGGACATCGTGCAGGACACGATGCTGAAGGCTTGGGAGCGGCGCGAACAGTGGCCGCAGATACGGAACATCGAGTCGTGGCTCACGCAAATCTGCAAAAACCTCGCCTTGGACCATAAGAAGAAAAGAAGCCGCATCGTACCCCTCACCACCGACGAGCAGCAGCCATCTGCAATCATCAATCCTCCGCTCGGCCCATCGGGACGCTTCACACTTGAAGAATCCTCAATCCTCCATCATCCATCATCCATCATCCATCATCCATCATCAATCCTCGATTCCCACTCCCCCATCATCCATCTCATCAGCCAGCTGCCCCCGCCGCAGGATGACATCGTGCGCCTCCGCGACATCGAGGGCTATTCCTACCGCGAGATAGCCGAACAGCTCAACCTCTCCGAGGACCAGGTCCGCGTCTATCTCCACCGTGCCCGCATACGTCTGCGCGAGCAATACACCGCCCTTGAACGCTTCGGACTATCCACGTAGCAAAGCTTTTGTGCGCACGTATTCTTTTTCATGAATATACGTGTGCATCATTATCTTTTTTCGTACTTTCCCTCACGAATATTCGTTATGTTTCCCATCTTCATTCGCTATCGCGATAATGAATGTCGATGCTTGCGCTATCGACTATAAGCGTTGAGGCTTGATTATTGACGAGTGAAGAATGGTGAATGATGATTCTTCAAGTGTGAAGCGTCCCTTTGGGCCGAGCGGAGGAATGATGAATTGTCCATTCTTGACGTGTCAAGCGTCCCTTTGGGCCGAGCGGACGTGAAGTTCTTCTCAGCGCAAAGAGTTTTTGGACGTCAATCTTCATCATTCATCAATCATCATTCATCAATATTTATTTCCCCGTTCATCATTGATAAATTGAAAATCAAGATGGTGCAGAAGCAAGGTACCCTCTTATGTTCATTGTTCTAATCACTTGGATTTTACTTCAGCAGGTTATCCTTCGCCTGAAGATTGTTCTGCCAAATCGCGTTGACTTTCGGACAGGTCACGCTCTCGGGACAATCTCCACAGGTCTCCATCCCCTTGGTCACTGCACACTTACGTATCTCACACAACGAGCTGCAGAAAAGGGTCTTGGCGCCGTCCATGCGGCATCCCTCGCAATTGATATGTTCCGGAAGGATGGGCGCATGGTTCAACTCAGACCAGAGTTTAGCGGTTCTTTCCCGCAGCGACTGATCATCGTTCTTTGTGGCAATATAGGCGTCGCACTTCTCGCAGTCAAGCCCACAGATGCCAGTCAATCTTTTCATTTCAGCCGCCCTGGATATCCGGAAAGTACAGCGATCACCCCCTCTGAGAATCGTGTTAACAATCTGAACATCAAATTTGCTATTCGGCTCAAGTTGTGACAGAATATATAAAATGCTCTGACGCGAACACTCGCATTGTTCTGGACAACTTCTCATTCCACATTTAACTTTTGGACACGAACATTCCAAATAACTCAGCTCATATACCTTCCCTGGGACGATTACTTTTCCTGTATAGGATTTGTTATTGTACGCTTCCGCATAGATTCTGTCAAAATCCCCTTTATACTTGTCATATATTTGCTTATGCATCGGGAGGACAGAATCCTTCACGCATGCTATGGCCTCATCCCGGAAATGGACCTCTTTCTTCATGTTTTTTCTTTCAGTTTAAAATAGATTCCGATTTATCTGCCTAATATACCTTTCATACCCAATCAAAGTCGACATCTCCGGCGCCAACCTCAAAATGGTATTTGGCAATGCCTAAGTCTATCTGCGTATAGCCAATCAGCGAGAAGCCTTTCTTGGCGCGCACTTGATGGCGACCATCTTCCATGCCGAGGTACTCGAACGAGAACTTCTGCTGGTTCACGGCAGTTGGAGCAAGCAATGCTGCTTCAACACCTCGACGGAACCATGATGGAGTGATGTCACTGGCATTCTTGGACGAACCAAGCGTCCTTACGGCCGAGCGGCTCACTTGCTCAACGGTCTTGATTCTATGGCCACTACCTCGTGTCTCGCCATAGCCAATGGCAATGTAGCAGACTATCTTCTCGTCTTCGTCAAGCACATAAGTGCCAGGCACTTTCGAGTAGCTAAGACCAACCCAACAGGTATTCAAGCCCAGTGTTTGGGCGAGTAAGACAAGACGCTCTCCGTAGTAGCCTACACGTTCGTCGAGGTCCTCGACCTGCTTTCCGGCCATGACCAGATAGTTTTTTACGTTTCGGAACTTGCCGTATTTGGCCAAAGTCCCTTGAAAGGCCTTTGGCTCATTCAGAATCAACTGGATATGCAAGTTCCCCTCCTTATTGATGATTGCGATTTCATCCTCCAGCACTTTGACGACGTCCTCGCTCAATGGCTGGTCTTTGTAAGCCCTTACACTATGGCGGGCTTCTATGGCTTCATGTAGTGTCATATTCAATTTACAATTTACAATTTGACTCAGTTACTACCTCGTTGAAATGTTCCTGGGCCCACTTTATGAGTGAAATGATGGACGGCATGAGTGACAATCCCGTTTCCGTCAGAGAGTATTCAACGCGCGGCGGCACTTCAGCATACACTTGACGATTGACGAGATTGCTCTGCTCGAGGTTCTTCAACGTTTGGGAGAGCATCTTCTGCGAGCAGTCCGTCATCAGACGGCGGATCTCATTAAATCGTAAT
>JAEEHP010000168.1 GCA_016280855.1 Bacteroidaceae bacterium | reverse complement strand
AGGCTCAGGATATAAAAGGAAAATCTCTGTTTCATAACTTATGTGTTTAGCAATTCTTCATCATAATAAGCCATTGACCCACCCATTTGTGATGGGTTTTCTGTCCTTTGGGGCTGCAAATATAAATTTTTCCTTTCAAATGACCAAATAAAACGCAGATTTTCCGCTTGTTCCTGTCCCTGATGGCCATTTTTTTTCATCCGACATTCCGTGTGATGCAACTGTAATAGGTGGACTCATTTTACGCGAATTACAAAAAAAGCTTCACCCTTCATCAGGGCCCTTAATTGAAAGACTATCAATAACGTGAGTTCGGTATAAGCTTTATGCAATTAATCTGGTTTTGTCAATGATTTCGATGTTCATCTCGGGCTTCTTCGGCAGTAGATTGTAAGCAATAAGCCCAGCAAAGAGATTACGGGCAAAGTTGTCAATCGATCGATGGAACTCACGTTATATTAAGGTGAGGCGGCTGTAGTCTGTAGTCTGTTTTGAAAAAAATATTTTATTATCGGGTGACGTTCTGCGTGAGCTTGACACCAGCGAATGCCTTCTTGAGGTCTGAAGCTTCGAGTGTGGAGAGCTGTGTCGCAGTGAGGTTGCGTCGTCCGGCGAGGCGGTTGGCCTGTTCCTGAATGGCTTTCTCGAACACATTACGCACGTAACGGGCATTGCCGAAGTTGTGGTCCTTGTGTGCCACGGCATATTCCAATCGTTCCTGGAGCATCGTCTCGCCGTCGTCGGTCAGCGTATATTGCCCCTTCTTGGCATACATCTTGAAGATGTCCACGAGATCGGCGGCCGAGTAGTCGGGGAAGTTGATGTAGCGGTTGAAGCGCGACTGGAGACCTGGGTTGGAGTCGATGAAGCGCTGCATCTCATTGGGGTAGCCTGCGATGATGACTACGAGTTTGTCGCGGTCGTCCTCCATGCGCTTGAGGAGCGTGGAGACAGCTTCCTGACCATAGTCGCGCCCTGGGTCTTCGGGTGTCAGGGAGTAGGCTTCGTCGATGAAGAGGACGCCGTTGAGGGCCGAGTCGATGACGGCATTGGTCTTCACCGCTGTCTCGCCGAGGTACTGTCCGACGAGTCCTGCACGGTCGGTCTCCACGGTGTGGCCCTTCTTGAGGATGCCGAGGTCTTTGTAGATACGTGCCACGATGCGCGCCACGGTGGTCTTACCCGTACCGGGGCTGCCGGTGAAGACGAGATGGTAGGACATCTTGGGCGTCTTCATGCCCTTCTCCTCACGTTGTTTCTGCACCTTGACGAAGTTGGCGAGTGAGTGCACCTCATTCTTGACGGCCTCGAGTCCGATGAGCTCGTCGAGTTCCTCGTAGGGGTCGCCTTCGATGGCATTGCGCACGACGACGCTGTCGCCGCTTTGGCTATAGTCGAGCGGCTGATCGGGGTCGGCCTCCCCTTTCTTGCCTGTGCCTTCGGCGTTCTCGGTGTTGCTTTCTGTGCCATCTTCCGTCACGACGATGACAATGGTGAGCACGCCCATGACAATGAAGGCGGCTGCTACGATGATGATGACGATTTGTTTAGCTGAGAATTCCATAGGAAAAGAGTGAAGAGTGAAAAGTGAAGAGTGAAAAGTGAAAAATCAAGCGTAGATGAGCAGGGGCAAGGCGTAGGCGATGATGTCCAAGGCATCGAACGTGCCAGGCAGGAGGCCGACGAACTGCAGCAACTCCGAGACGATGCCCACGAGGGGGATGAAGGCGGCTACGGCGAAACGGCGCCACGACGGGCTCTTGGACAGCAGAGCGTCGATGATCAGGATGTAAGCCGTTGACCATAGGGCGCCGGGCAAGCTGAAGACCATCCATTCGGGCAGTTGCCATCCCTGGACGAGCATACGGCCCTTATCGATCAAGGTGCCGATGCCGAGCTCCGAGGCCACCTTGTGCATCAGCATCACCGGCTGACGCATGAGCAGGTAGATGCCGCCGCCGATGACGAGCAGCAGGAAGGCAAGGCCTATTTGGGAAGCATCTTTTTTGCCCATTCGGTCAGCAGGGGTTTGATGCGATCGTAGGGTATGGTGCTGCCGGGCATACCGCAGGCGTATGCGGCAATCTCATATTGCTGATAGACAAAGACGACACCCTCCTCGGTGAAATAAGGCGGGGTCTTGGGCAGGGGCAGGTCGAACACGCGGTCGGTGGCGAGCAGTTTCTCCAACTGCGCACTGCTCTTGACATTGAAATAGCCTTCGAGTTCTTCGCACAGGAGGTCGTTGAATGCCACGAGCTGATCGTTACGGATGATGTCCCACGTGATGCGACGCCCGTCGTTCTTGCGGAAGGTCACTCCGTACTCGCCCGAGGTGGGATGAGCGCCGCCGATGCCGAAGTAGGTCGAGAGGTTGTAGGTGACGAACTGCTCGGTCTCGTAAGTCTTCTCGGCCGTCGCCTCATATTCCTTCGGCGTGCCCGGCATCTCACGGAGTCGGGCCTGCAGGGTGTCGGTAATCGACTTCCCGTAGAACGCCACGAGGGCGTCGAGGTCGCCGGCATCGCCCGTATAGTAGCCTCCCAACAGCTCGTCGAGCCATTCGCCAAAGGGCATCTTGAGCGATGACTCGGGCACAGGAACGCTGATCTGACACGTGATGCTATCGTTGTCAACGAGGAAGTTGACCATAGACGCATCCTTGTCCTCGGAGCAGCCACATGCCAGGGACAAGAACAGCAGAAGAATGAAGAATGAAGAATGACGGGACATGATTATGAATGAAGAATGAAGAATGATGAATGATGAATTTAGAACAGGAACTTAACGGCATCATTGAACAACGCCAGAGCCATGAGCGCAAAGAGGAGTGCCATGCCGACATACTGTGCTCGCTCCATGAACTTCTCCGACGGCGGACGGCGCGTGATGGCCTCAACCAGGAGGAAGAAGATGTGGCCGCCATCCAGTCCTGGAATGGGCAGGATGTTCATCACGGCGAGGATGATGGAGATGAAGGCGGTGATGTTCCAGAACGACGCCCAATCCCACACGGCGGGGAACAGGTTGCCGATCGTGCCGAAGGAGCCGACGCTCTGGGCGCCTTTCTTCGTGAAGACGTATTTCAAGTCGCTGACATAACCCTTCAAGGTCTCCCAACCGTAGGCGATGCCGGCGGGGATGCTCTCCCAGAAGCCGTAGTCGCGGTGGACGTAAGCGTCTTTGTAGTAATACTGATAGGGCAGTTTGACGATGCCCAGCATGTAGTTCTCGTCCAGCATGAGCGTTGCGGTGTCGGGCGTCGCGGCACCCTCGTTGATGAACACGACGGGGAGCTGACGGAGGCTCACGCTGTCCTCGTGGGAGCAGTCGGCCGCAAGGACATCGGCCTTGCGCCCCATGATCTGATCGAAGTCGCCCCACCATTGCACCTCCTGACCGTCAACGGCAAGGATGCGGGCACCTTTCTTCATGCCAGCCTTCGCTGCTGCTGCCGTGGGAAGGACGCTATCGACCCGCGCCGGCACGTTCACCGACAGGAAACGGGGATCCTGCTCGACCATCTCCAGCATATTGACGCCACCTTCGGGCATCGCAATCTCCACTTCCTTGCCTTCGCGCAGCACGGTGACGGTCTTGGCCTTGGAGATGGCGCGATAGACGCTGCCTTCCCAACCTTCGATGGCCTCACCATCAATCTTCACGGGGATGTCGCCATCGACGAAGCCGAGGTTCTCGGCCATCTCGTTGTAGGCAAAGCCGTCGGTGATATGCGTCATCGGCAACGTGTCGCTGCCCCAAGCGAAGAGGATCATCGCATAGATGAACAGCGCCAGGAGGAAGTTCACGAGCACGCCGCCCACCATGATGAGGAAGCGCTGCCACACAGGCTTGGCACGGAACTCATAGGGCTGCACCGGCTGCTTCATCTGCTCGAGGTCGAGGCTTTCATCGACCATGCCGGAAATCTTGACGTAACCGCCGAGAGGAATCCAGCCGATGCCGTATTCGGTTTCGTTCTTGGCCACCTTCGGGAACAGGCGTGCAAACCATTTGTCCTTCGTGGAGAAGAGATGGAACTTCCAGTCGAAGAACATATAGAACTTCTCCACGCGAACGCCAAAGAGCTTCGAGAAGAAGAAATGACCGCCCTCGTGCAACACAATCAAGAGGGCAAAACACAGAATCAATTGAAATGTTTTAATCCAGAAAACAGACATAGTTTAAGACCCACCCCTCACCCTCCCTGTGAGGGAGGGAGTGGAATGATTTGAGAGGGTGACGGGTTATAGGGTCATTTTTTTTGGATGAATAAATATTTACTATTCTTGAAAGGTGACTACCCCCTCCCTCACAGGGAGGGTGAGGGGTGGGTCTGCTCCGCCGCAATCCTTCTTGCCTCCTTGTCCGTTGCGAGGTAATCCTCGTAGGTGGGTTGTTGGATAAACGTGGCGCGCTGCATGGTCTTCTCGATGATGTCGGCCATCTCGAGGAAGGCACAGTTGCCGACGAGGAAGGCGCGGTTGACGACTTCGTTGGCGGCATTGACGATGCAAGGCATGTTGCCGCCCTGATGCAACGACTCATAGGCGAGTGCCAAGCAGCGGAAACGGTCGGTGTCGGGACGCTCGAAGGTCAGGTCGTGCATCGTGAACCAATCCAAGCGGTCGAAATCACTTTGCAGTCGTTCGGGGAAAGAGAAGGCGAGTTGGATGGGCACGCGCATATCCGGCACGCCCAACTGTGCCTTGACAGCGCCGTCGGCAAACTGAACCGCCGAGTGTACGACGCTCTGCGGATGCACGACGACCTGTATCTTGTCGGGTTCAACGCCGAAAAGCCACTTGGCCTCGATAACCTCGAAGCCTTTGTTCATCATCGTGGCGGAGTCAATGGTGATCTTGGCGCCCATGTCCCAGTTGGGATGCCTCAGCGCCATCTGCGGCGTGACGGTCTGCAGCTGCTCCTTGGTGAAGGTGCGGAAGGGGCCACCGGAGGCGGTGAGAATGATTTTCTCGATGGGCGACACCTCGCCGATGAGGCTTTGGAAGATGGCCGAATGCTCGCTGTCAACGGGCAGGATAGGTACCTGATGTTCACGGCACAGGCGATTGATGAGCTCGCCGGCGACGACCATCGTCTCCTTATTGGCCAGCGCGATAGGTTTGCCGGCACGGATGGCGGCTATCGTCGGCGGCAGGCCTGCAAAGCCTACCATCGCCGTGAGCACCATGTCCACCTCGTCGGACTCCACGACCTGGCACAAGGCATCGGCTCCGGCATAGACCGCAATCGGCAAATCGGAGAGGGCATCGCGCAGTGCCTCGTAGTGTGCCTCGTTGGCGATGACCACCGCTGCCGGCAGGAACTGACGGGCCTGCTCGGCAAGCAGCTGCCAGCGGTTGTTGGCCGTGAGGATGCGCGCCTCGAAGCGGTCGGCATGGGCGGCGATGACTTGCAGCGCCTGCGTTCCGATGGAGCCGGTGGAACCGAGGATGGCTATCTGTTTAAGGGCAGACCCACCCCCCTGCCCCTCCCTGTGAAGGAGGGGAGTAGTATCTTTAGACTGTTGAGAATTATTGATCATAGTTTACTAGTCGTTCAGGGTCAATAGTTCATCGGGGACGCTGACATAGAGGCGGCGTTCGCGATGGTCGGCGCGCTGGATGAAATCTTCGTGAGCAGGGATGAGAATCTCACGGCCGTCAGGCGTGATAATCTCCAATAGGATGTTGGCTGTCTGGTCGTAGACGGAGGAGACATGCCCCAGGCACTGTCCTTCCTGCCACACCTCGAAGCCCGTGAACATCTGCCACGTGAGGTCTTCGTCGTCCACCTCGGAGGGCGTCAACGCCTTCGGGAAGAAGACCTCAGCACCGACGAGGCGCTCTGCGGCATCTGCCTTATCGACATCCTCGAACTTCAGCAACGCCACGGTGTCCGACCGGAAGCGCCACTCCTCGAGAAAGAAGGGAACGAGCAAGCCGTCGAGGCTCAGGAACAGGTAATCGGCTTCGACGCGATCCCACACGTCGTCGGTGAACTGAAAGGCCACTTCTCCACGAACGCCATGTGTTCGCGTGATCATACCTATTTTATATACGTCGGCGGCGGTAATCATTGTCTTCAATCGGGTAATCTCGTGATGCAGGCACCAAGGGCATTGAAACGTCGTTCGATGTCCTCGTAGCCGCGGTCGATCTGTTGGATATTACTGATGGTGCTCACGCCTTCGGCACTCATGGCGGCGATGAGCAGGGCGATGCCGGCACGGATATCCGGCGACGACATACGTCCGGCACGCAACCGCATCTGGTTGTCGTGTCCCACGACGACGGCGCGATGGGGATCGCAAAGGATGATCTGAGCGCCCATGTCGATGAGCTTGTCCACGAAGAACAGACGGCTCTCGAACATCTTCTGATGAATGAGCACGCTACCCTTAGCCTGCGTCGAAACCACGAGCAGCACACTCAACAGGTCAGGGGTCAAGCCTGGCCAGGGGGCATCGCTGAACGTCATGAACGAGCCGTCGATGAACGACTCGATCTCGTAGTGGTCGTGGCAGGGAACGTAGATGTTATCGCCTTGGCGCTGCACGGAGATGCCCAAGCGGCGGAAGGTATAGGGGATGATGCCGAGATCATCGTAGCCCACGTCGCGGATGAGGATGCCGTCGCCGCACATCGCCGCCATGCCGATGAACGAACCCACCTCGATCATATCAGGCAGAATTCGATGCTCGGTGCCATGGAGGCACTCGACGCCATGGATGGTCAGCAGGTTCGAAGCGATGCCCTCGATGTGGGCACCCATCGCATTGAGCATACGGCACAGCTGCTGGATATAGGGCTCGCAGGCTGCATTGTAGATCGTGGTCGTACCCTCAGCGAGCACGGCGGCCATGATGATGTTGGCCGTTCCCGTGACCGACGCCTCGTCCAAGAGCATATAGGAACCGTGCAGACGCTCGGCAGTGATGTCGAACACCCCACGCTCGTCGTCGTAACGGAAATGGGCACCCAGCTTCTGCATACCAAGGAAATGCGTGTCCACACGGCGGCGCCCGATCTTGTCGCCGCCCGGCTTCGACACCAGAGCGCGACCGAAACGGGTGAGCAGCGGGCCGAGGAACATGATGCTGCCCCGCAGACGTGACGAGCACCGCAGGAACTCCTCACTCTCGAGGAATGCGAGGTCCACGGCATCGGCCTGGAAGGTGTAGTCGCCCTTGCCGTGCTGCGTCACCTTGACGCCGATCTCCTTGAGCAACTGAATCTGGTTGTTCACGTCGGAGATGTCCGGCACATTGGTGATATGCACCGGCTCATCGGTGAGCAACGTGGCACAAAGCACCTGCAGTGCTTCGTTCTTAGCGCCTTGCGGAGTGATCTCGCCGGAGAGGCGATGTCCGCCTTCAATCTGGAATGAACTCATACTTGTTCGTTTAACGTTTAGCGTTTAATTATTGCGTTGAGCGTTTAACGACGAATTAGGCTTTAGCGTTTCCTTTTCTTCTTGCTGGCATTGCTGCCGGGCAGATGGCCATTGCTGACCGATGCAAAACGGAAGTTCTCGGGGATATTGGCCGTGCCGTCGGTATAAGACGACAGGTCGGTGCGCACTTTGCGCTCATCCATCGTGTCGCGGTTCCAGTTATAGAGACTGCGCTTCATGAAGTTGGCCATCATCGACGTGAGTTCTTCGCGTTCGGCACCCTCGGGCATATCCTTCAGCTTGCGCATAAACTCCTCAGTGAGATGGCCGTAGTGGCGATAGCGGATGCGCGTCATCGGGTACTTCAGGGGCTTGGGCTTAGAGGTGATGTCCTCAGGTTTGACGACCTCATAAGGGTAGTCGATTTCGAGCTGATAGTTGGACAGGATGGCCAACTGATCCCACAACTTGCGTTCGTAGTCGGGTTGCTGACGGACGTCAGGGTTCATCGTGGTCATCACGGCGATGATATTCTTGGCACAGCGCTGACGTTCGCTGCGGTCTTCAATCTGCAGGCAGATGTCCACCATCTCCTGGATGGTGCGACCGTACTCCGGCAGGATCATTTTCTCACGTTGGGTGTTATAGGTCATTTTCGTTTAACGTTTAGCGTTTAACGTTTAGATGATTAGTCCTTTTATTTTCTTGTCGTTCAGCCTTTATGCGTTAATCGTTAAACGCTAAACGGATTCTTCGGTTTCGTGGCCACGAAATCCTTGAGATAGAATGGTTCGAAGTAGGCCACATCGACCGTCTCGCCCCGGCTGAGTGCACGGGCTGCGAGGGGATACATGTGCTTGGCCAGCGGATGTATGTTCTCGATGAAATGGGCGTTGGGATGCTGGATGACGGCCTTGCACTTCGCGGCACCGTCGCCGAAGAAGTACACCGGGCCGCGGTCGAGCCATTCGCGATAGGTGTCGGCGTCCACGATGTCGGCATGGATGGCGCGCAAAGGCTTCAACGCCCGGTCATAGACAGCGGCATAGACCTCCATGCGGCGGGCATCGATCATCGGCACGAAAAGCGCCTCGTCCTCGATGTCCTCGCGGTAGAGCAAAAGGGGTACGCACAACAGTTCCAGGGTCGATACGGCCACGAGCGGAACACCGCGACCATAAGCGACACCTTTGGCCATCGACACGCCGATGCGCAATCCCGTGTAGCTGCCCGGACCTTCGCTGACGGCGACGGCATCCAAGGGAATAGCGTGGCTCTCGGCAAAGCTCAGGGCTTCGTCAACAAAGACGCCGCAGCGTGTAGCATGATTAGGTCCCTCTAAATCGGTTTGCTCGAAAATGACGTGAGCATCTTCGCTCACCGCCACCGAACACACCTTCGTACTGGTCTCAATATGTAGTATGCAAGCCAATGTAATTTACAATTTGACAATTTACTATTAACGATTAATGGGGTTAATCCCATTTTAGGGTGCAAAGATACACATAATTTACGATTTGACGATTTACAATTTACAATTTATAGTTTTTTTATCTCTTTTTTCCTTATTCATTCTTATATTTCCCATTTTTCACGCTTTCCTATTTCACTTTTTACTATCTTTGCACCCAAAACAATCGTCGTTTAACGTTGAACGTTTAGCGTTTAAACGTTGAACGCGGACCTATTTATAAAGAAATAAACGTTAAACGCTAAACGCTGAACGAATAAAATGCTTCTATCAATGACCGGCTACGGCAAGGCTTCAGCCGAATACCGTGGCAAGAAAATTACCGCCGAGATCAAGTCCGTCAACAGCAAGGCTCTCGACTTGCAGACACGCATCGCGCCCATCTATCGCGAGAAGGAGATGGAGCTGCGCGCCATGATCTCCACAGCCCTCGAACGTGGCAAGGTGGACTTCAGCCTCTTCATCGAACGCGACGACAACAATGCCTCAACACCCATCAACCGCACCATCGTCAAGTCCTACGTCGAACAGATCAACAGCATCGTCGAGGAATTCGACCTTGAGGATCCCGAAGAGCAATGGATTCCGACGTTGCTGCGGCTACCCGATGTGCTGACGCGGACGGAGGTCGTGGAACTCTCGGAGGAAGAATGGGCCGTGGCTCACGACGTGGCTCAACACGCCATCGACGCCCTCATGGACTTCCGTCGCCAGGAAGGGGCTGCTCTCGAGAAGAAGTTTGCCGAGAAAATCGCCAACATCACGGAACTCCTTGCACAGATTGAGCCTTATGAACAGGCTCGTGTCGAGAAGATCCGCAGCCGTATCATCGACGGGCTCAACTCGATACCCGAAGTGCAGGTCGATCGCAACCGCCTGGAGCAGGAGATGATCTACTACATCGAGAAACTCGACATCAACGAGGAGAAACAACGCTTAGCCAACCACTTGCGCTACTTCACCGAGACGATGGCCAGCGGCCACGGACAGGGTAAGAAGCTCGGCTTCATCGCTCAGGAAACGGGACGCGAGATCAACACCACCGGCAGCAAATCCAACATCGCCGAGATGCAGAACATCGTGGTCAAGATGAAGGACGAGCTCGAACAGATTAAGGAACAAGTACTTAATGTCATGTAGAAGACCCACCCCTCACCCTCCCTGTGAGGGAGGGAGTGGTCAGTTTTCAAGATAGAAATCACCATATTAAAATGAATAATAAAGTTAGTCATGCAGGACATTCTGCTCCCTCCCTAAAAGAGGGGTCCTCGAGAGGAGGGTCCGCCATCATCTTCTGCGCTCCTTCCGGTAGCGGCAAGAGCACGATCATCAACAGCCTGATGCCTCACGAGGAACTGAACCTGGCATTCTCGGTGTCAGCCACCACCCGACCGCCTCGCGGTCAGGAGCAGCACGGCGTGGAGTACCTCTTCATGTCGCCCGAGGAGTTTCGCGAGCACATCGCCGCCGACGATTTCATCGAATATGAGGAAGTGTACGAGGACCGCTACTACGGTACCCTCAAGGCACAGGTGGAAAAGCAGTTGGCCGAAGGACAAAACGTCATCTTCGACGTCGATGTCCACGGCGGCATGCGGCTGAAGGACTACTTCGGCGACCGCGCCCTGAGCCTCTTCATCCAGCCACCCAGCATCGAGGAACTGCGCCGTCGCCTCGAAGGACGCGGCACCGATGCCCCCGAGGTCATCCAACAACGCCTCGACCGCGCTGCCTACGAGCTCTCCTTCGCACCGCGTTTCGACCAGATCGTCGTCAACGACAACCTCGAAACCGCCAAGGCTGATGCCTACACGGTCATATGCGATTTCTTAGGACCCACCCCTCACCCTCCCTTGTAGGGAGGGAGTGGTTACCTTTGAAGAACCGATAATTTAATATGTATAAGGGAGAAGAACAACTGGCACCACATTCAACTCCCTCCCTCACAGGGAGGGCGGGGGGTGGGTCTTCATCCATCGGCATTTACGGCGGAAGCTTCAACCCCATCCACACAGGTCACATCGCCCTGGGACAATGGCTCGTCCGACAGGGCATCGTCGACGAGTTATGGTTCCTTGTCTCGCCGCAGAACCCGTTGAAGCCCGCTTCCGGTTTGCTCGACGATGCCGCCCGCTTGCGTCTTGCCCGTCTTGCCATAGGTCGCAAGCGTCATTTGAAGGTGAGTGATTTTGAGTTTCATCTGCCCCGTCCGTCGTATATGGTGACGACGCTCGAAGGCTTACGCACGGCCTATCCCGACCACGCTTTCGAACTCGTCATCGGTGCCGACAACTGGCATCGCTTCCCGCAGTGGTATCGCGCCGAAGACATCCTCAGCCACCATCGCGTGATCATCTATCCCCGTCCTGGCTTCCCCATTGACGAAGCCTCGCTGCCCGATGGTGTCAGACTTGTCTGCACGCCCCTCATCGACCTGTCATCCACACAAATACGTGAGGCCATAGCCCACGATCCTGCTTATAACGGCTTTGGCCTTGAACCCCGCGTTTGGGCGGAGATCAAGGCCAAAGGTTATTATTTCGTTTAACGTATAGTCGATTAGCGTTTAACGCACCATCACTTTCTTGCCGTTGATGATGTAAATGCCCCGTTCGAGCGTGGTGCCCGTTGGAATCTGTCGTCCGCTGAGGTCAAAGATGCCTCTCGACGGTTGAGCGACAGCAGGTACGATCGTTTCTATGCCTGTGCCTTCCGGCGAGAAGTCATTGACGCGGTTGAGCAACGTGTTGAGGGCGCTGACATCGGACGGCGAGAGCGCACGGTTGTACACCAAAAGATCATCGAAGCTGGCCTCCGGCGAACCGTAGCCCGAACCCAGGCCGAGCTGCAGATAACCGGCCTTGGTGATGAAGTCCATCACGTGCTGATAATCAAACATCTTAGCCGCCAAGGCTGCCGTAGAAGCCGTTCCTGCTGATGACGTGAAGGTCTTCCACTGCTTGCGCGAGCCATCGACATAGAGTGCGAGGCCGTCCTCCTTGGACACGGTCAACGTGACGAGTGACCAACGGTTGGCGATATAGTTGGTGGTCACGTCGTTAGGATGGTTGATTTCGAAATGGTTATCGCCGCTCTCGAAACCGACGAACGCATTGCCGGTCATGAAGAGTCGCTCGGAGACGGTCGTGAGGTTACCCATCTTGTCGGTGAAGGCCCACAGCGTGCCCGTCAGGTCATCAACATCGTCGCGGCGCACCCATGTCGAGATGGTAAAGCCCTCGAGGTCGCTCAAGCCCTGCAGAGGATTGATGAAGCGAACGTAGCTGTTGGCACGTTCTGCTGCTCCCGTCAGGTGTGCCACCTTGCCGAAGCGGTCTGCATCCTCCTCCAACGCTGCAGCTGTGGTCGATGAGCCGACTCTGCCATAGTATGCAACCTGCTCCTCATTGTAGAGGTTGAGCGTCGGCTTTTCGTCGAAGTTGTAGTAAGCCATAATGCCCGAAGTGGCATCGCCATTGACGGCCTTGGCACGGGAAGCAGTGACGTTGAACGTGCGATCGTAGCTATAATTGCCGCAAACGATGCGACACGTCAACTCAACGGGGACGTTGGCGTCCGTAGGATTGTACTTACCGGTATTGGAGATCACGTCTGGCTCCGAAGAGTTCCATTCCACGCGGGCACCGTAATAGCCTGTGCCCGAGAGCGACAGGTTCTTGCTCACCGTGGCATTATTGCTCACCGGAACGTCATAATTCTTATAGGTATAGGCGATGGCGGACTGGGGTTCCATCTTCCATCCCCAGATGCTCACGCCGTTGTTGGCCGTTGCGGTGAAGCAGATGGCCTTGTACGACGTGCCGTCCATCTGCTGCTGCACGACCACGCCATTGTAGGTCACGCTTCCGGCCGTCACTTTGATGTAAGCCGTGCCGTCGGTCATCGTCCACGAACCGGACAGGTCGCCCGTGATGCGTCCGTTGTCGTTCAGGGTCAAGTGAATAGGCGTGACCACTTCGCGGTTGGCATGGTCGAGACGGTAGCGGTGGATGAGCACCTCATAGTCGCCGACGATCTCTTCTTTCGTATAACGACAGCCTGCAGCCAATGTGGCATCATTGTCCTCTTCGCCGTCGAACTGGAAGGGGGCAGCACACAGCCAGCCCTGCGCATTCTGGAAGAGTTGGTGTACACGCACCTGGTGGCCTTCGCCGCCATCGTTGAAGCGCGTGTGATAGACGATGAACGCACGACCTTCGTCATCGACGATGGCGCTGTTGTGGCCTTGCGCCAGCTCGCCCACCGTCATGAAGCCCCACTTGTCGTAGGCGCCGAAGGGACGCATACCGCCTGTCGTCTGCTGGTTAGGACCATAGTTGAGCCAGTAGCGACCGTTGTAGAAGGCATCGAGGTTCTGGGCGTCGAGGTAAGGACCATCGGGCTTCTCCGAACGGAAGATGGCAATCTCGTAGCCACCCGTCGATTCCAAACCGCCGTAGCTCATGAAGAGGTAGTAGTAGTTGCCGATCTTCTGGATATACGAGGCCTCGCCGCTGGAGTAGTAGCCACCGGCAATGCGTTTGCCGAAATAGGGATCGGTGACGGGGCGGCCGCCATTGTCCTTCGTCTCGGGATAGGTGACGGTGTAATCACGCAAACCCGTCTCCTTGTCCAGCTTCAGCATGAAGATGCCACCGCTCCACGAGCCATAGCTCATCCACAGCTGATCGTCATCGTCGTAGAACACGCAAGGATCGATATTGTTGGGCCAGTAGGTGCCCCAGTCGCCACCTCGGTTGTAGCGTGCCGGCAACGTGTTCTGCTTGCCGATGACCAGCTCCAAGTCCGTCTTCTTCCAGTTGATATAGCTGTTGGTGCCGTTGATGAAACCAGAGAACGTCACAGGTCCTTGATAGACATAGGGACCTGTGATGGCATTGGCTGTCAGCAATACAATCACCGAGTGCCAGCCTGTGCCGTTGACGCTCATGTACATACACCATTTCCTCATCGTGGGGTTCCAGATGATGTCGGGCGCCCAGAGGTTGCCGGCGATGTTGTAGCCTCCGTCGTCGGCATGTGCCCAAGCCTCAGCGTTGTAAGTGCCGAAATCTACTTCCTGCACCGAACCGTTGACCAGCGCCTTCACCTTCGTCGTCTGGTTTTTCGAGAAAGCGTTGGCAAAGTTGGTCACAACGACGTTACCCGAACTGTTCACTGTGCCGAACAGGTTGTTGTTGTCCACACCCTGCCAGCTCACCATGTGGTTGTTCGAACGGGCCCAGCCCCGATGGGAGCCTATAATATAATAGGTGTTGCCTGTCGAATGGACGACGGAAGGATCGTGGACACTCACCCAAGGACGGTTCTGCGCCTGGTTGAGAGGCGTGAGGTCATTCAACGACAACGGGGTGTAATCCTGAGCGGAAACAGGAGCAACGCACAGCGATAAAACTGCGACAATCGTGAGCAAAAAGAGTCGTTTCATTGTGTAATCGTATAAAATAGTTGTCAAAGGTACACCTTTTTGATGACTTTCCTTAACAATTCCTGCCCTTTTAACGTCATTTAATATAAATAAGGTGTAAGTTTTTGGTGGTTTGCCGATAAAACTATTCCTTTGCACCGAAAAAGAATCATTTTTAGATAATCTAGAATCTCTAGAATCCCTAGAAACTCTAGAACCTCTAGAATCTCTAGAACCTCTAGAAAATCTAGAAAATCTAGAAAATCTATGATCTACAAATTACTAACGTAAATTGAATGACTATGAAAAAGATTATCCTCCTGCTCACCGCAGGCCTTCTGCTGACCTCCTGCGCCAGCAAGAAGAAATTCAATGAGCTGCAAGGCAACTACAACACCCTGCAGAGCGAGTACCAGGCCGCTCAGGTCAAGCTCGCCGAGAATCGCGTCACCATCAAGACCCTTGAGGAGCGCCTGGCAGACGCCAAGGCCGAGAACGAGCGCTTAGCCAAAGCTTACGCTGCGCTGCAAGGCTCCTTCGACAAGAACCTACAGGCCGGTAATGTCAATATCGCCAAACTGGTCGATGAGATCAACGCCTCCAACAAGTTCATCAAGCAACTCGTCGAAGCCAAGGACAAGAGCGACAGCCTCAACGTCGTACTCACCAACAAGCTCACACGCTCCCTCTCCAAGGAGGAGCTGAAGGATGTCGATGTCCAGGTGCTCAAGGGCGTCGTGTATATCTCGTTGGCTGACAACATGCTCTACAAGAGCGGCAGCTATCAGATCAGCGACCGTGCCGCCGAGACGCTTGAGAAGATTGCCAAGATCATCAACGACTACCGCGACTACGAAGTGCTCATCGAGGGTAACACCGACAACGTGCCCATCAGCCGCGAGAACATCCGCAACAACTGGGACCTCGCTGCACTACGTGCTTCCAGCGTCGTACAGGAATTGCAGAATCGCTACGGTGTTGATCCTAAGCGTATGACGGCAGGCAGCCGTGGCGAGTACAATCCCGTTGCCTCCAACGACTCCGAGGCCGGTCGCCAGCGCAACCGCCGCACACAGATCATCATCACGCCGAAGCTCGACGAGTTCCTCGAGCTGATCGATCAGGCTCCGGCTGACGAATAAGTCAACAGTTCATCTGCGAAGCTGCCGCCTCGGCACAACGCTCGCCATCGATGGCAGCGCTGACGATGCCACCGGCATAACCGGCACCTTCGCCGCAAGGATAGAGACCTTCCAACCTCACGTGTTGGAGGGTCTCATTATTTCTGACGATACGCACCGGAGCCGACGTACGTGTCTCGACGCCGATCACCGTAGCCTCGTTCGTCAGGAAGCCATGACTCTTGCGGCCAAAAGCACGGAAGCCTTCCTGCAGTCGTTCGGTGATGAACTTAGGCATCCAGAAATGCAGCGGCGACGAGATCAGCCCCGGGGCATAGCTGCTCTCGGGCAGGTCATAGCTCAGACGTCCGTTCACGAAGTCTGCCATGCGCTGCGCCGGTGCCGTCTGTCGGCGTCCTCCCTGCTGCCACGCCAGCCGTTCCAGCTCTTCCTGGAACGCCATCATCTTAAGGGCCCCCTCACCATTGTCCAATTGTAAATTGTCCAATTGTCCAATTCCCACGTCTTCCGGTCGCACCTCGACGACCATGCCCGAGTTGCTCCATCGTCCGTTTCGATGGCTGGGACTCATGCCGTTCACCACCACCTGTTCCGGCCCTGTTGCTGCCGGCACGACGAAACCGCCGGGACACATACAGAAGCTATAGACCCCTCGTCCCTGGCATTGCTGCACGAAGGCATACTCCGCCGCCGGCAGCCATTTGCCACGACCCTCACGGCTATGATACTGTATGCGGTCAATCAGCGCCGAAGGATGCTCCAGACGTACGCCCACGGCAATGCCTTTGGCCTCGATCTCAATGCCCTGAGCGGCCAGCATCCGATATACATCGCGTGCGGAATGACCGGTCGCCATGATCACGGGACCGTGGAATTCTATTGATGATTGAGGATTGATGATTGATGATTGAAGATTTTGGCACACACAACCGACAACCTTATCCTCTTTGATGAGCAGGTCGGTCATCTTCGTCTCGAAATGCACCTCGCCGCCACAGTTCAGAATCATGTTGCGCATATTCTCGATGACACGCGGCAAGCGGTCGGTGCCGATATGGGGATGTGCATCGCAGAGGATATCCGTCGAAGCACCGTGCTGACAGAACACATTCAGGATCTTCTCCACCGAGCCGCGCTTCTTAGAACGGGTGTAGAGCTTGCCGTCGGAGTAGGCCCCTGCCCCACCCTCGCCGAACGAGTAGTTGCTTTCAGGGTCCACGACATGTTCCCGAGCGATGCGTGCCAGGTCTTTCTTGCGGTCGTGAACATTCTTGCCGCGTTCCACGACAATGGGGCGCAAGCCCAGCTCGATGAGACGCAAGGCAGCAAAGAGACCGCCAGGGCCGGCACCGATGACCACCACCTGGGGCCGGCCTTCGACTTGAGGATAATCGATCCTCTCGAAAGCCGCCATGTCGGGCTCTTCGTCTATCCATGTCCGCACCGTCAGGTTCACCATCACCTGGCGCTGACGGGCATCGATGCTCCTCTTCACCACCCGAATGCCTTTCAACCGACGACCATCCAAGCCTTTCTCCTGCGTGAGAAAGGTCTTGATGCCCGACTCTGAAGCTGCCACCTGAGGCAGCACTCGCAACTGTATATCCTGTACCATAATATATAGGTGTGAACTTTCAACTCTCAACTTTCCGCTCGGCGCTTGCGACGCTTCGATACTTCGAAGAACTTTCAACTCTCAACTTTCAACTCTCAACTTCCAGCCCCATCGTCTTCGCCTTCTCGATGACGAACTGCAGGGCGGCATCGTGCTCGTTGGGAATCACGCCGTCGAGGATGGCATCTTTGACAGCCGTCTTCAGCACGCCCACTTCGCGGCAGGGCGTCAGATGGAAGCGCTGCATGATCTCCTCGCCATCGACGGGCGGCTGGAAGTTACGGATGCGGTCGCGCTCCTCCAGGTCCACCAGCTTGTGGCGCACGAGTTGGAAGTTATCGAGGAAACGCTGCTTACGCTGCTCGTTCTTGCTCGTGATGTCGGCTTCGCACAACAGCATCAAGTCATCGATGTCGTCGCCCGCCTCAAACAGCAGACGGCGCACCGCCGAATCCGTCACCTCGTCATCAGCGATGGCAATGGGACGCATGTGCAGCCCCACCAGCTTCTGGACATATTTCATACGCTCGTCCATCGGCAGCTTCATCCTGCGGAAGATCTGCGGCACCATCTTCTCGCCGATATAGTTATGGTTATGGAACGTCCACCCCAACTGAGGATCCCAACGCTTGGACTTCGGCTTACCGATGTCGTGCAGCAGGGCAGCCCAGCGGAGCCAGAGGCTACGTTCTTTTACGTTGAGCGTTGAGCGTTGAGCGTTTAATTCTTCTTGTTCTAAACGTTCATCGTTAAACGTTAAACGAATACTCCGTACGACGTTCGTCAGCACTTCCAGCGTATGCCAGAAATTATCCTTATGGGCACGGCCGTTCATCGTCTCCACGCCTTGCAAGGCATACAGCTCGGGGAAGATGATTTCCAGGAGACCGGTCTGGAACAACAGTTCGAAGCCGATGGCTGGCGCATCCGAGGCCATGATCTTCTGCAACTCGTCGATGATACGTTCCTGCGAGATGATCTTGATGCGTTCGGCATTACGGCTCAATGCGTCCAACGTCTCTGGCTCAATCATGAAGTTGAGCTGTGTCGCAAAGCGTATGGCACGCATCATGCGCAGCGGGTCGTCGGAGAACGTCACATCGGGATCCAAAGGCGTCGCGATGATGCGGTCTTCCAAATCCCACACGCCGTCAAAGGGATCCACCAACTCGCCAAACCTTTCTCGGTTCAGGCATACTGCCATGGCGTTGATGGTGAAGTCACGACGGTTCTGGTCGTCCTCCAACGTGCCATCCTCGACCACCGGCTTCCTCGAGTCGTGGCTGTAGCTCTCGCGCCGAGCCCCGACGAACTCCACCTCAAGAGAATTCAACTGTGAACTTTCCGCTTTTAATTGTGAACTTTCCGCTCGGCCCAACGGGACGCTTGATCCTTCAAGAACTTTCAACTTTGAACTTTCAACTTTCAACTTTGAACTTTCAACTTTTAACTGTGCCGTGCCGAAGTTCTTGAACACGCTGACGTGGGCGGCGCGTCCCAACCGTTTTGCCACGGCCTTGGCCAGTTCTATGCCACTGCCCACGACGACGACATCGATGTCCTTCGACGGACGTTCAAGGAAGAGGTCGCGCACATAGCCGCCCACCACATAACATTCCATGCCCTTCTCATCGGCCGTTTCGCCTATCGTGTGGAAGATCGGAAGATCCAATAAAGCGGCCAACTGACCGCGATCGAGTTGTCTCATTGTGTTAAGGATATTGAAAACAGCCGCAAAAGTAATAAAAAAAGTTGAGACTGAAGGCTCCGCGATGGAAAGATTTGCGGAAAGCCCTAAATTTGCGTCCGAAATGAAACTCATATACGCTTTCATCGTCGTTGGAACAGCCCTAATCACCCTCGGCTGTAAGACCACAGAGGAGGTTTCCGCCGAGGAAACCGCCTTCGCCATGTTGGACCAGGCACGCGACTTGCTGGCCAACAAACATTATGCCGCAGCACGCGACACCATCCTCAGCCTCCGACAGCTACACCCCACCGCCATACAGGCACGCCGCGCCGCCATACTCACCCTCGACAGCATCGAGCTGATGGAGACGCGCGACAGCCTCGCCAGATTCGAGGACAGCCTCAATGCCGTCAGGGAGCGCTTCAAAGCCATGCTGCCAAGGGTCAAGGGCAGGACCAACGAAGCCTACTACGCAGAGCAACGACGCATCTTCGACATGCAGAACCACTTCGACGAACTTTGTGCCAAAGCCAAGTTCTACATACGCAAGATCGACATCGACGCGAACGAGAAATAACTCCTTTACCCAATAACTACAAGAGGCTGTGTCATCAGAACGACACAGCCTCCTTTTTTGGTCTTTGTCCGAAAACTAATTGTACTTCTTAAGAAAGGATCATTAGAACAACGGCGAGGGATAGACGCCGGCATCGACGAGGGCTTTGATGCGCTCTACCGTGCCGGGACGGTCGGCGGCATACGTCACGCCGAACCATTTCGAGGTCGTGTCGAGCACCTTGCAGGTGGCCGTACCCTCGTTGATGAGCTTGTCCACCATCAGCGGGATGAAGAACTCAGCCTTCAGGTTCGTCATGTTCTTCGGGTCGGAGAGGAACTCCTTGAAGTATTCCTCGCTGTAGGCGAAGTAGTCGGGTGTGAAGCCCCACATGTTCATGCTGACGGGCACATTCTCGCCACCCACGGGCTTCCATTCGCCGTCTTCCTTGTAGCAGATCTCGCCGTCGATGGTCTCGATCTCGGTGCGCTCGACGATATCCTTCAGGTTACCGTTCTCGTCGGTGGAGCATACGCCGCGTGCCACGCTGCCGTTCTCGGACAGGGTGTTGCCGACGCGGAAGCCCACCATAGCATACTTGCCCTTGGAACCTTCGGGCAGCTCGGCGAGGAACTTACCGATGGCCATGAAGGCGTCGCGGTTGTAGAAGTCGTCGCAGTTGATGACGCAGAAGGGCTCCTTGATGACGTCCTTACCCATCAACACGGCGTGGTTCGTACCCCACGGCTTCACGCGGCCTTCGGGAACGCTAAAGCCTTCGGGCAGGTCGTCCAAAGCCTGGAAGCAGAGCTCGCAGGGGACGTGACCCTCGTACTTCTTCAGGATCTGATTGCGAAACTGATCCTCGAAGTCGCGGCGGATGACCCACACGATCTTGCCGAAGCCGGCCTGAATGGCATCATAAATGGAATAGTCCATGATCGTTTCGCCGTTGGGACCCAGCGCATCGAGCTGCTTCAGTCCGCCATAGCGACTGCCCATGCCGGCAGCGAGGAGGAAAAGAGTTGGTTTCATAGTCTGTTTTGATGTTTAAAGTTGAACATATCATCGATTTTCGTGCTGCAAAGTTACAACTATTTTCCGAACTGCAAGCACAAAACGCCAAAAAAGTTCACAACAACACGCTTCCTTTCACAAAAACATATAAAACACCTCAGCCTACAGGCGGCGGATGAAGATGTCGCGGTAATAGACTTTGCTGCCGTGCGCCTGCAGCTCGATCTGTTCGACGGGGAAGATCGGTTGCGAGCGGTCCCAATAGTTCTCCAAAGGCACGTTGTCCACGACGAGGATGCCATTCAGGCGCACCGTCACACGGTCGCCCTTCATGCAGATGTAGAACGAGTTCCATTCGCCCAACGGGTTATCCGCCACGACGAGCGGTGTACTGCGGTTCTGCTGGTTGTTGTAGAGTCCGCCCGAGCCCACCTGGGCGCCGACATTCGTACGGGCGATGTCCCAGATCTGCACCTGCGGCGTGCCACGCAGGTAGATGCCCGCATCCGGCTCCTTGCCCGTCGGGTCGAGGCGCCAGTCCACCAGCATCTCGAAGTTGCCGTACTGCTCCACGGTACATATATTATCGTAGCCCGTGCCGACATACGCCAGCAGTCCGTCCTCCACCTGCCAGTCGGCACGCATCCGTTCGTCCGCCGCCTTCTGCGCCTCAGCCAGCTGCAGGGCCGTCATTTTGCTGCGCACGATGGGGTTTTGCACCAAGCCCTTCCAGCCCGTCAGGTCGCGGCCGTTGAAATGACTCACGAAACCCTCCACCGGCGGCTGCGCCAGCTGTGCCATGATGGCCTTGCGCTGCTTGCCGCCGACCAACGGCATCGCCTTCGCCAACAGGTAACGCGTCCAGTGGCCGTCGTAGTCGGGATGTGCCAGCGCTATCGTCGCCACGCCCCGTGCCGCCTCCTTCTGCAGCGCCTTGTCGTCGAGCCACGTTCCCAGCGTGTTCATCGCCACGAACGTACCCGTCGCTGCCATCTCGCGGATGATATGACGCTGTGCCTTCACGTCCGCGATCTGCTCCATCTCGTGGCGCAGCGCTATCAGCCTGTTCTCGGGCGTCACCGCCTGCTTGTCCTGTGCCCACGTCGGCACCACTACGACAGCCATGACCACAGCCGTCAACCACGCTCTCAGATTCATACCGTTTTTCATAAGCTAAAAAAGAATAGTTTTTCAATTCCGTCAGCAAAGGTAGCACCTTCTCATCACTCCACCAAATTTTCCCCCACTTTTTTACTCACTCCGCCACCAGTTATCTGCCTTCCGGCACAACGCCTGTGCCACGCAGTTCATCACCTTGCACTCCGCCACCGTGATAGCCTCCCCTACACGCCGGTAAGCGAAGCGCCACGGCGTAACGATCAGCAGCCGCCCATTAGCGCACCGCTCTATCCGCGCCGCTGAGGGATGATAAACATCTGGGAAGCCATTATCCTCAACCACTATAACCGCATACCCCGCTTGCACTGCAGCATCTATAATTTCCTGCTCCCCCTTTGCTATCCGCGCCGATACCAGCACAGCACCCCGCTGCGCCTCCTCTATACACCGCCGCTTCTGCCATTCAAACAACGCCCTATCCCTGTTATGGCACACCACAGGCAACAGCCGCCTCCCCAGCAACCCCCTATCCCCATAAGAATCCACTGCCACGAAAGGCACCGCCGCACCCAAGCCCGCCTGCGCCCCTTCCGCCGGCATCGGTTTCTCCGATGCCATCCCCTTCTCCCCTTCCGCCGGTATCGCTTTCCCCGTTGCCATCCCTTTTCCCCCTTCCGCCGGCATCGCTTTCCCCGTTGCCATCCCCTTCTCCCCTTCCGCCGGCATCGCTTTCCCCGTTGCCATCCCCTTCCCCCCTTCCGCCGGCATCGCTTTCCCCGTTGCCATCCCCTTCTCCCCTTCCGCCGGCATCGGTTTTCCCGATGCCATCTCCTTCCCCGTCACCAGCAGCCTCCCCAACAGCCTCGCCCAAATCTCCTCCGTTATTTGATGCGGTTTACATTCGCGCTGCAGATAGCGTTTGAGCCCCGCCAGCGGCAGCGCCGTGTCTATGCCGCCGCGCTGTGCTTGAAGCACGCTCCGCTGCTGGCTCCTCATGAGCCGACTCCGCGGATTATTATGGATATACTCGCGCTGCTTATCCAGCTGCCCCTCCTTGAGGGGCATCACATCGACGTAGCCTAAGGCGAATAGGGGCTGCCGCCCCGTGCTGGCCTGAGAGGGCACCTTATATTTCTGCGGGAAAATCGCCGAAGGCGAAACCATCCCCCCTTTTGCCATCCCTTCCGCCACAGAGGTTTTTCCCCTCTGCCCTTCCTCTCCCCTCTGCCCTTCCTCGCCCCTCTGCCCGTCCTCGCCCCTCTGCCCCGTCATCTCCCAGAACCGGCGGTTGCAGCCCTTCTTGAAACCGGCGATGACCTGCCCAAGATGTGTGCTGCGCCCGTTCTGGCTGACGATGGGGCGACGGGCATAAAGGATGAAGTGCAGGTGCTCGGGCATGATGACATAGTCCTGCACTTCCACCATAGGATAATACTTCGGGATGCTCCCTAACAGTTCCTCCTCCACCATCCGCCCTACGGCGGACAAATCCACGCGTGGCGCATCCTCGCCACCATCAGGCACCGCCACATCGCCTATCACCCGCCCCAAGGGCCACCACCGCTCGCGGCTCACCTTGATCGTGATATGATAATAACCTGCGCGGCTGTAGTCGTTGATACGGCTACGCCACCCCATGTGATGTCCCTGTTCTGCGTCTGTCATAAGAGCTGTCGTAAGACCTTTGTGCCTTACTCAGCGGCAAAGGTACAACTTTTTTTCAACTCCCCTGCACAATTTCCGAAAAAACAAATGCCCAATCACAACAACAGCTATACGCCTCCGAAGAAGCATATAGCTGCTGTAACTATGATATATGAGGTGTTACGACGTCAGACGCTGGAACCTGAAACCCGGAACCTGGAACCTGGAACCTAGAACCTGGAACCTGGAACTTGGAACCTGGAACCCTGAACCAACATCAGTTCTTGCTCCAGTCGTCATCCCAGACGTTGTAGTCGGGAGTTGACGAGTTGTTTTCCTTGACGAGAACTACGTCAGAGTCGGCACCAGTAGCATGCTTGCCTAAAGACTCTGCAATCAGTTGCTCGCAAGCGATTACTGTGAGCTGCATCTCAGGAATGATATATGTCTTTTTCATAACTCGAAACTTAAATCGTTGTATGTCGTTATTGAACTTAAATCTCACTTAAATCTGAACTTAAATTACTTTCCACCCCTATCTCCCCTCCCTCTCGGGGGAGGGGGTGAGGGAGAGGCTTATTATTTTACCAATACTTTCTTACCATTGACGATGTTCACGCCCTTCTGCAGCTTGCTGAGGCGCTGACCTGCAAGGTTGTAAATCTCAGCATTGTCTTGTGTTTCGAAGAGTGACTTAATGGCATCCTCGTCATCATCAAAGCGGAAAGCCTTAACACCACCGCTACCGCTTGCGAGATAAGCCTTGAAGCCAGGAATTGTGGTTGCACCGTCGCCATAGAAACCAACACCTGCAGAACCAGTCGCAAGGATGAAGCTGCCATCAGGACGTGTTATAGCAGCAACTGTACCAGTAAGAGCATTCCCGTCAACACTACCACCAGTAGTAATGTCGAAGTTATAAGTTCCTTCAGATCCTGCAAGGATAACACCAGTGTTAGCAGGAATGGTTGTCTCTACTTCCGTCAACGTCAGATATGTGCCATTGTCCGTAGCCTTGTATGCTTTAACTCCAGAAGGAATCGTCAAAGCTACAGGAGCATAGAGAGTAGCATAGAGAGCGGAGCTGATAGTAACGGGAAGAGTGGTGACTTCTTCAAGCGTCCAGTCAGTCTGATAGCTACCGCTTGTAACAGGATTCGTGTTACGATTAACTTTAGAGCCATCAGTTGTATGGTCGTAGCAATAAGTACCCATTCCTGTTGCATTGGATTTTACATAATACTTACCCATTTGTGCACCTTGGATGAAATCATAAGTATTCAATGTAGAACCTGCATTGGCAACATAACACGTGTTGAACAAACCGTATCCGCTGCCAAAGAATATGAGATTACAATCTGCGCTATAGTAAACAATATTGTTCGCACTGGCCGTTCCATTCATCGAAGCATTACTTCCTGCGGTGTTAGAGGTGATGTAGTTGTTAGAATAACCTTTGATGCGATAGAATTTTCCAGTGGCTGGAGTATTGATGCTCAATCCTGCCATAGCAGTCTCCAGATTAGAAGTTGCAGTCTGCAATTCGCTCTTGGTTGCACTGCTGTTGTTATAAGCTGTGTTGGCTGCAGCAAGGGCATCCGTGTATGCACTGTTTGCGGTGTATTCGTTCAGGCCTGAACCAAACGTTATCGAGGCACATGCATCAATAACAGCCTTCAAGGTATTGCGATACGGAGTCACATCCTCGATAAGAGCCTCTATAGCGGCTGTCACATCAGCATCTACGGCATAAGAGCTCTCTGCGAAGACCATAGGAACGCCACCATCATTTGCTGCATCGTAAGTGATAACAGGACCCGTATAACTCGTACTTACTGACATGGTATAACTTACCCCTGTTGTGGCAATCGTAGCGCGAACACGGACACCGGGAGGCACAATCTCTTCAGCAATACCGTCATCGAGAGTAATGTAAGCAGGTGTGTCGGAGAAAATCCATGTATCGCCATAACCGCCATGTCCAACACTTGCGAACTGACGCTTGCCTACATTATACATATAATAATGTCCTTCACTCTCTATGAAGCCCCAGAGATTATTCGGATCTGTGGCATCGGGAGTAGTGCTGCCGTACCAAATATACTCGGCATTGTCGTTCTGTGTGTCCACACTAGCGCTGTGAGACGGATCATAGACCATAGCGCCACGGCTATTTACAATGGTATAGTAAACATCGGTGCGCGGGGTATAGTTGATATTCGCGGGAACCTCCGCTGCAGCGATAGCGGCTGCAAGGGTGTTGTATGCGCTGACGTAGTCACCAGCAGTATCATCATATACACCCTGAGCTGTCGTAATAGCCGAACTAAGGGTGGCAGCCGCTGTGGAGTTGATATAACCAGGAACATCAGCACCATCAACAAGAGCTTGGGCAGCAGTAATAGCATCGCCAAGAGCAGCCTTGTCGCTGGCCGTGACTTCAGAAATCACCCAGTTTGAACCACCATCATTGGCACCATTGGAACTATTCCAATAGCCAAGGTTGCCACCATTTCCGGCATCGTTGATGTACATTGTTGCGCCGCTTTCGCTACGAACCGTGAAACCACCATTACTGTTGGCAGATACTACCCAACGAGCCTTGTTGTCGCTCGCGGGGGTAGCGGCCTGCATCACCGGTTGCGTTCCCATATACAGGCACTTTGAATCACCTGCACCTTTATTGATGATAGACAGTTTATAAGGGTTACCTACGAAAGCCCACTTATAGACATCAGTCCTTTCGTTGGTGGTATTGGTTTGATAACGCCCTGAGCCATCCTTGGCACTTTCATCAGCACGAAGCTGTTTACCGCGGAGAGTGGCATAATACCATGTAGCGGAAGCGAAGTCTGAGGATACAGTGAAGGGAGGAGCGTATGTCACTGTCACAGGCACTGTATTTTCGCCAGATACGATTGTCGTAGATGTCACGCTATATGTACAATAAGGACGTTGGAGTGAGCTGGGAAGAGTTGTAATAGTCTCACCTGGAGTTGCAGCAAATGGGGCAGACGTATAAATCACACCGCTTGCATCAGAGATTTCGTATATTGCGGTACAAGGATCTTTCTCCAGGAAAATCTTGAAGGATGAGATGGCAATACCGTTGTTAGGCGTGCTCTGTTGGAAAGAGGTACTCTGTGTGGAAAGGCCAGTTACTGTCAGTGTGGTCGTTCCGCTGGTTGCAAACGTAGTTGCAGAACCGCCAGCGGCAGGAGTCAAGGTCTGAGCTGCTGTCTGGGCTGTACCTGTAATTTCATAACCTGTAATTATGTAGCCTCCTTGTGCGGTGAGAACATAGGTACAACCGCCACTACCAGAATAAATGTAGCCTGTAGTTCTTGCAATATTGTTTGCATTACCTGACACAGCAAATGTTACTTGTGGATCCGTTACTGTGGAATTCCATTCATGAACAAAATTGCTTGTGGCTGAATCGTACGTACCTGTGCTTGTGCTGTAGGTAACGATGTAATGCTCCACCTTCACAGTCAAAGCCAGACTCGAGATATGTCCGCTACCCGACAGAGCAAAGGTGGTTGACTGCGCACCTACTGCAACAGACAGGGGTGAGCCAAGGCTGTTTCCGCTGCTAATCAATGTGCCAGAACCTCCATTAGGGGTGATTGTCACATCCCCTTCAGTTGCAGTACCATTGAACGAGTAGCTAACAATTGTATAACCACTGGGAGCTTCCAGCGTGTAAGTCTGGTCGGAATAAATATCACCGTTAGCGGTATTCATTCCAGTCTGGCCAGTGAGCACCAGCAGTGGTGTAGTTAGATCGGATGCTGTCGCTGTTGATTTCCATATTGGAGCCCAAGCGTCTGTAGAAGGATTACCATTCTTCCAATAAACACCATTACTTGGGCCAACTGTCACGTCCGTAGCCCATGTCCCCACTGTTCCCAGCAGGGCACAAATTAGAAGTAGAAATTTTTTCATAAGTTTGTTATTGTTAGTTATTGAATATAATTAGTCGCTTTAAATCTCGGCAAAGGTAAGGATAAAAGGGGAGATGGGGAAAGAAAATGGGGAAAATAACAATAAATGTTGGTTAAAGGGGCCATAACGGGTGTACCTAGTACACATAAAACAAACATAATTCATAATTCACAATTCATAATTCACAATTCATAATTCACAATTCATAATGATCAATTCATAATGATCAATTCATAATTCACAATTCATAATTCATAATGATCAATGATCAGACGCAAATGGGGATGGACACAAATTATCGTAATGAACATAATGCCTCCGGAGAGTGAAGAATGAAGAATGAAGAACTTTTGGAGCAGCGAGAGCAATCAAGCTCGCTTGAATTGCCGAGGCGCAGCCCGTTCTCGCAACCTTCTTGGT
>JAEEHP010000167.1 GCA_016280855.1 Bacteroidaceae bacterium | reverse complement strand
CGTTGGCTACGGCATGGCCACGCATGACCGTCTGCCAGGCCTGACGCTGGCGCTGCTGTTCCTCGGGCGTGTCGTTGTCGGCATAGCCGATGGCCGTCGGGTAGATGAGCATGTCAGCCCCCTGGAGCGCCATCAGGCGAGCCGCCTCGGGGTACCACTGATCCCAGCATACCATCACCCCCAGGCGACCGACGCTGGTGTCGATGGGATGGAAGCCGAGGTCGCCCGGCGTGAAGTAGAACTTCTCGTAGTAGGCAGGATCGTCGGGGATGTGCATCTTGCGGTAGATGCCCGCTATCGACCCGTCGCGTTCGAGGACGACGGCTGTGTTGTGATAGAGACCGGCAGCGCGCCGCTCGAAGAGTGAGGTCACGATGACCACCCCCAACTCACGGGCCAGTTCGCCATAACGTTGAGTCGAAGGCCCGGGGATGGGTTCTGCGAGGTCGAAGTTGTCGACATCTTCTGTCTAGCAGAAGTAGAGCGAGTTGTGCAGCTCCTGGAGGACGATGAGCTCCGCCCCACGACGGGCGAGGTCTCTGATGCCTTCAGAGAGGCGACTGATGTTGTGCGCTACGTCAGCTGAGATGCTCAGCTGCAGGAATCCAATCTTTATCATATTTTGGGAAATTGCATGGTACAACAATGGAGCGAGCCGTGCTGGCGGATGACAGCGCGGCAGTCGATGGGGACCATCTCCCTGTCGGGGAAGGCCTGCGCGATGAGGCGGAGCGCCTCGGCGTCGAGGTCAGGCTGGTCGTAGGTCGGATAGAGTACAGCCCCGTTGATGACGAGGAAATTGGCGTAGGTGGCCGGCAGACGGTCGCCCTTGGTGCCCAGAGCGTCATCCGTCTCGTAGATCGGTCGCGGCATGGGAAGTCGGAGCAGCCGGTAAGGACGCCCCTCAAGGGTGCGGAAAGACCTGAGTTGTTCCTCCATGAGCTTGAGTTCGGCATACTGCGGGTCGTCAGGATCGTCGCAGCCCACATATAATAAGGTGTCGTCGGGACAGATACGCACCAACGTGTCGATATGACCGTCGGTATCATCACCGATGAGGTTGCCATGATCAATCCAGAGGATGCGTTCGGCATGGAGTTCTTGGAGCAGGCGCGCCTCAATCTGTGCTTTTGTGAGCGGTTGGTTGCGGTGAGGCGCCAGCAGACAGCCCGAGGTGGTGAAGACCGTGCCCCGGCCGTCGCTCTCGATGGCCCCTCCCTCCAGTACGAAGTCGAGACAACTGACATAGTCGCCAGCGAGGGCCTGCGCGTCGTAGAGCCGACGATTAAGGGCATTGTCGAGATCAGCCGTGAACTTCTCACCCCAGCCATTGAAACAGAAGTCGAGCAGGCGGCGGTGACCCTGGTCGTCGATGAGGGAGATGAAACCATGATCGCGTGCCCACGTGTCGTTGGAGGGTAGGGGAAGTCCCTTCTCGCCCACGACGAGGAGCCGTTCGCGACGGGCCATCTCGCGCGCCATCACCTCATAGGTGGCCGTGATCTCATCCAGCATAGGTGCCCAATCGGTAGCGGCGTGCGGCCAAGTCAGCTGCACCCCCTCCTGAGGCTCCCATTCAGCCGGCAGTCGCCATGCTGCCGCTGTTACACGTTGATTATTCGTCATTTGCGGCTGCAAAATTACGAAAAATCGTGTAAAAAGCCAAATTTATTTGGCCTTTGTGTATGCAGAGTGACGAAAAAACACTATCTTTGCACCAAAAATACCACGATGCTGGAAGTAAAAGACGTGACGATCGCCGTCGGCAACAAGGTTGTGACCACCCAGTTCTCATTTATCGCCAGAGACGGGCAGGTGACCTGTATCACCGGACCAGAAGGTTCGGGGAAGACCGTCTTCGTCAGGACGCTGATGGGATTTCTGCCCGTCCAGGAAGGCTTCGTCAGTGTCGATGGAGAACTGTTGACCACCCACTCCGCCTACGCCTTCCGCCGGTTGATGGTGTATCTGCCGCAGGAGATCCAGGCCCTCGCCCATCAGCTCGATGAACCCGAAGCCCCCCAGGGCGCGACCGACGACTATGCCGTCTGGGGCCCCGTGCTGCCTGAGGCTCAGGAAGTTAAGAAGCCAGCGGCGCTGTCGCCAGAAGACGTGTTCAGGCTGATGAAAGAGACGCTGCTGCGCCAGTCGGACCGGCGGATTATCATCGCCGACGACCCCCTGTCGCACCTGACGCCAGAACTCTCACGATCGCTGCTGGAACTGTTGCGCAGACAGGCCGAGGACGGTAAGACCGTCGTGGTGACAGGCAGAGAACCCCTCCTGTTGGGACTGGACGTGCCAGTCATCACGCTGGGGGGCGAAGGAACCAACAACCAAACAGAATCAGAATCATGACAGGAACGATGATACTACGAATCATATTGGGGCTGCTGCTGTTGATGATACCAGCCGGTGTGCTCTATCTGTGGGACAAGAAACTGCTGCACAGCCTCGGGCTGGGAGTGGCGAGGATGGCCGGACAGACGCTGGTGGTCTGTCTGATGGTGTGGGCGCTGCTGCGCTATGACCATGTGTGGGCCAGTCTGCTCTGGCTGGTGCTGCTCGGAGTCTATACGTCGCTGATCATCCTGAACAATGTGAATGGCAGTCTGCGGCTGTTGGTGCCAGTCAGTGTCGCACAGGTGGTCGGAACCCTGTTGCCAGTTAGTTATCTGTTGACGATTCTTCTGCCTGGTACAGAAGGCTTTACGGCCCGTTGGCTGGTGCCTGCTGGTGCCTTGTTGATGAGTCATATCACCGCCAGTCAGATCCGCGGTCTGAGTACCTATCTCTCCGCCATCG
>JAEEHP010000019.1 GCA_016280855.1 Bacteroidaceae bacterium | reverse complement strand
GGCTGTAGGCCAAAGCATAGGCCTTCATTTGTTTGAGCATGGCAAGGAGGCCGTTGCTGCGGGTGGGGGAGAGGTGATCGCGAAGGCCGATACGCTCGATGAAATAGAGGTCGGCATCGAGAATGTCCTGTGGCGTATGGTCGCTGAGGACGCGGATGAGGAGGGTGACGATGCCCTTGACAATCAGAGCGTCGCTCTCGGCGCGGAAATGCACGAGGCCTTCGGGTGTGAGGTCGGCAACGAGCCACACGCGGCTCTGGCAACCGTCGATGAGGTTCTGTTCGGTCTTCTCGCTCTCGGGAAGGGGTTGTTGCTCCGAACCGAGGTCGATGAGGAGTTGGTAGCGATCCATCCAGTCGTCGAAGTCGCTGAACTCTTCGATGATTTCGTCTTGTATCTCGTTGATAGTCATGGTTCCTTAATTATCGTTATAGATCAATTGCAAAAGTGTTTGGCCTACGGCGCGCATGACCTCAGGATCAATATTCTCGGGCGTGTCGTTGACGGTGTGCCAGGTAGGGCCGAAACTGGAGCGATGGCCTTCGACGCTGGGAATGATGTCGATGGCGGGGATGCGGGCGGTGCGGGCAATGGGTAGGTGGTCGTCGGTGACGTAACCGCTGGTGCGTTGTGGGAAGTATTTTCCAAAGCCGAGCTGCTCAGCCAGGTGCCAGATCATGTTGACAAGCGTCTGACCGTAGTGTCGTGAGTAACCTTCCATGAGGAAACGGCTGTCGCGACCGCCTACCATGTCAAGGTTGATGGCAAAGCGCGCATGATAGCCAATGGCGAATGCTTGTTCGGCCCAGTAGTTGGAGCCGAGGCACCAGAATCCCGTGGCCTCATCGCCCTCGTCGGAGCTGTCGTCGGCCCACTGCGGTGTGCCTTGGTCCTCGAGGTCGAAGCACACGAAGTCGATGCCGTAGTTGAGGCCGGTGGCGTTGATGAGGCGAGCCATCTCCAGCATTACGGCGATGCCCGAAGCGCCGTCGTTGGCAGCCAGGACAGGTGTGCGGTGGTTCTCTTTGTCGCTATCGTTGTCGGCCCAGGCGCGGCTGTCCCAATGGGCGGTGATGAGAATGCGATCGGCAGCGTCGGGGTTGAGGCGTGCCTGGATATTACGACAGGGCAACGGCTGGCCGTCGTAGCCCTTGAGGGTTGTGCGCAACTCGCTGACCTCAGCTCCGAAACGCTGGAACTGGCTCACAATCCAGTTGCCGCAGGCCTCGTGAGCGGCAGAGCCGGGAACACGCGGACCGAAGTCACACTGTGCTACGACGTACGCCATCGCCGAGTCGGCCACGAAGGTAGGTGCCGAGGCGAGGGGGATGGTGTCGGAGGAACCGTTGGCAGGTTTCGTGGAGCCTGTGCAGGCTGCAAGCATCATATAATAAATAATAAATGATAATGAATAAATAATTAATCGAAGCCGATGTGAATGTATCAGCCTCTTATTTATTATACCTGTTTGTTGAAAGATAATGCTCATTATTTTATAAAGTCTTATTTATCATTTGCCATTTCTTGAGTCTCTTCCATCACTCTCAAGAAGTTGCCACCCCAGATGAGGCGGAGGTCGTCTTCGCTGTAACGCTGTCGCAGGAGGCGACGGGTGAAGTTGATGAGCTCGGAGGCAGAGGCGAGACCCGGTACGCCGCCGTCGCCGTCGAAGTCGGTGCCGATGCCTACGTGCTCAATGCCCATGACTTCAATCATGTGGTTGAGATGCGCTACGGCATCGAGGATGGAGGCTTGGCCGTCGCTGCGCAGGAAACCGTTGTAGAAGGTCACTTGCGCTACGCCGTCCTTGGCGGCTAAAGCGCGCAGCTGGTCGTCGGTGAGGTTGCGGGGATGGTCGCAGAGGGCACGAGCGGAGGAATGGGAGCAGACGATGGGCGTGGCGCTGATGTCCAGGGCATCGTAGAAGCTGTGTTCGCTGGCGTGCGAGAGATCGACCATCACGCCGAGCCGGTTCATCTCGCGGATGACGTCGGCACCGAAGTCTGTGACGCCCATTAGTTGCTCGCCTTCGCGAGGACGGGCCGAGCCGCAGATGAGGTTATTGCCGTTGTGGCATAAGGTCATATAGACGATGCCGAAATCTTCCTTGAAGTGGCGCAGTAGCGAGAGGTCGCGACCAATGGCGTAGCCGTTCTCGATGCCAAGCATGATGGCGCGCTGGCCAGTGGCTTTGAGGCGGTAGAGGTCGGCAGGGGTGCGAGCGAGGGAAGCGGCGGACAAACCGCCGCTCACAGGACCCACGGCCGATGAAGGGGAAGGGGCGTTGAGCATCTCTACGGCCGTTGAGGGGGAAGGGGTGTTGGCCATCTCCGCGGCAGTTGAAGGGGAGGGGGTGTTGAGGGCGTTGACCATCTCCTCGACACGGCGAAGTTGGCTGTTGGCATAGGCGGTGGCAGCGGTGTGACCTTCGTCGGTGAGGGGGCCTTGGGGAATGTAGGCCACCATGATGCTGGCATCGAGACCGCCTTCGGTCATCTTGTGCAGATCGACGAGGATGCGTGGGTCGCGTTGTTCGAAATGGATGTTCTGGTCGAAGAACATCGGTGTGTCGCAGTGGCTGTCGAGGGTGAGGATACGGTTGTGTATGCGCCGTGCCTCAGCGTAGTTGGCGGCTTCGTCTGCGAGCCAGCGGAAGAGAGGTAACATCGTCTCGTCACCTGCCAGACAGAAGCATTCGGGGTGCCATTGCACGCCGAGGATGCTCTTGTGCTCTGTGGATTCAACGGCCTCGATGACACCGTCGGGTGCTTGAGCACAGATGCGGAGGTGAGGCCCAGGATCGCGGACGGCCTGATGATGGAAGCTGTTGACGGCAAGGGTGGTAGTGCCCATGACCTCGTGAAGTTGTGTGCCTTCGCTGATGGATATGCTGTGGGAGGCCACGGCGCGGTCAAGTGACTGGCTGTGCTTGAGGAGGGGAGGGATGAAGGCGGACGAACCGCCTTCCACAGAACCCACAGAGGCGAGATCCAACTGGGCAGGGGAATTGAGGGCTGCCTGATCTTGGGGGGCGGGGGAGCTGAAGGTTGCCTGGCCCGGCTGGGAGGAGGCATTGAAGGCGGTGGAGAGGTCTTGCCAGATGGAACCGTCGAGGGCGGCGGCTAACATCTGGATGCCGCGGCAGATGCCGAGTATGGGAATCTGACGGTCGTAGGCGAGGCGAATGAGCAGGAGCTCAAAGAGGTCGCGCCGTGGATTGATGCTACCGAGGGCCGGAATCGGTTCTTCTCCGACATAGAGCGGGTTGAGGTCGGCACCGCCGGAGAGGAGCAGACCATCGATGCTGTCGAGCATCGTCGCGATGGCATCTTTGTCCTCGGTGGGAGGCAGAACGACAGGCGTGGCTCCGGCGAGAAGGATGCTCTTGAAGTAGCCTTCGGCCAGTTCGCAGCCCTTGTCGCCGAAATTGCCCGTGATGCCAATTACAGGGGTATGCTTGGTGCCAGGGAAGGTGGCGTTGATGGCGTTGTATGTGGATTTCCAGTTGAACATAGGCTTGAAGACCCTCGGGAGCCCCCTCGGGAACGTTGGCTGGGGTCTGGAGGACTTTTGAGGATGGTGGCTGGAGTCTGGAGGACTCTTGGGGATGGTGGTTTGACCCTCGGGAGAACCGGGAATGGTGGTTAATCATCTATGGTGTCAGAAAGGAGGGCTGCTTTCTTGGCGGTGAGGGCTTGAATGGCTGCAATGTCGGCTTCGGAGAGGCCGATGGGCACCTCTTTCTTGATGCTCTGTTTGAGCGAGATGAGGGTCTCGGTGGAGATGACGCCTTCGATTTCCTGTAAACGGTTGTTGAGCAGTTCCATCAGATGGGCGTTGTCGCGAGCATAGAGCTTGACGAGCATCGTGTAAGGTCCTGTTGTGAAATGGCACTCGACGATTTCCGGTATCTTTTCAAATTCACCGACCACACGTTTGTACATCGACCCGCGTTCGAGTGTGATACCGACATAGGTGCAGGTGTTGTAGCCAAGCGAAGTGGGGCTTACATGATATCCAGAGCCTACGATGACTCCTATATCCACCAACCGTTGTACGCGTTGATGTATAGCCGCACGCGAAACACCGCACTCGGCGGCAACGTCCTTGAACGGAATACGTGCATTACGCGTGATGATTTCTAGGATTTTCTTGTCGAGACTGTCTATCTTCTCCATGTCTTTTAATGATTTTTTGTTTTCATTTTGCTCGCAAAATTAAGCAAAAAGTCTCGAATGGCAAGCATTTTAACGAAAAAAAAGACACCAAAAGGTGATTTTGGTGTCTTTTTGTATTCGGAGTCGTCTTTTTACTCAACAATCTCTATCAACTCAACATCAAAGATGAGCATGGAGAAGGGCGGAATCTTACCCGCCTCACGAGCACCATAAGCGAGCTCCTGAGGGATAAAGAGCTGCCACTTCGAACCGACAGGCATCATCGTCAGCGCCTCGGTCCATCCCTTGATGACCTGGTTGCAGGCGAAGGTGGCGGGCTGGTTGCGCTTGTAGGAACTGTCGAAGACGGTGCCGTCGATGAGTCGTCCTTCGTAGTTGACCTTGACCTTTTGCGTAGCTGTGGGCACAGCGCCCGTGCCAGCGGTGAGGATCTTGTACTGCAGGCCGCTCTTTGTCGTCACGACGCTGTCCTTCTTGGCATTGGCCTTGAGGAACTCCTCGCCTTCGATGCGGTTCTTGCCATACTTGGCCTCCATCTTGACGCTGTTGTAGTAGTCGAGCTGTTTGGAGGCTAAGGCCTGTGCGCTGTCGCTGGTGAAGGAGGCATTGCCGGCGATGGCATCGCGGAAGCCCTGGATGAAGCGCTCCTTGTTGAGCAGATCGATGCTGTCGTTGATCTGACGGTTGACTTGAGCGATGATCTGGTTCTCGACCTGCTGACGGATATCTTTACCGGCGGTGTAGGCCTTCATCTGCTTGGTCTGTTCGTCGATGGATGGGTCGTCGAATCCGCTGAGGAAATAGCTGACGTAAGCCGTATCGACACCGAGGCGCTGCACGAGGTAGTTCATGAGGCCATTGGTCTGTGCGATGCCATAGGCATAGCTGAACACGTCCATACTGACGGTGTCCACCTTGGCCACCTCAGCTACCTTCTTGTTTTTCTTAGCCTTCTTGGCTGCGCTGGTGCTGACGCACACCAGGAGTCCAAGGGCGATAGTGATATACTTAAGCGCTTTCATTGTTTACTTCTCGATACCTTCCAGCTGGATGGTGAACACGAGTGCGCTGAAGGGCTTGATGTTGCCCATGTCCTGAGCGCCGTAAGCCTGATCCTGAGGAATGTAAACCTTCCACTTAGAACCAACAGGCATCGTGGTGAGGGCAGCCTTGAAGCCGGGGATTACCTGGCTGGCGCCGAATGTTGTGGGCTCGCCGTCCATGTTGCCGTCGAAGACGGTGCCGTCGATGAGCTTACCTTCGTAGTGAACCTTCACCCGGCAGGTGTCGGCGGGAACTTCGCCCTTGCCTTCGGTGAGCACTTCATAGTACACGCCGTTGCCGAGCTCCTTGATGCCGTCCTTACCAGCGACTTCAGCCATGAACTTTTCGCCGGCAGCCTTGTTCTCAGCGTAAGCTTTTTCCTTGGCCGCGTTCTGGATGGTTTCCATGTTGGTCTGCACGTAGTTGTTAGCAGAGTCGAGATCCATGACGTCGAATTTGCCAGCAACGGCAGCCATGAAACCGGCATAGACGTTGTTCTCGTTGATGGTCTGAGTGCTGTCCTGACCGAAGATCATCTGGTTGATGTTCTTGACCATGCCCTGGCTGACCTGCTGACCGATCTGAATACCAGCGTAGTAAGCAGCCTTCTTCTTGTTGTCGCTTGACTTGACGCTCTCGTAGAAGCCCTTGAGGAAGTCGTCAACGAGGGTGGTGTCGATGCCCATGCGAGCGGACAGATACTCCTTGAGACCCTGAGTCTGGCTCATGCCGATGGCATAGCTGAGGGTGTCGATGTCAGTCTTGAGGCTTGCGCTGGGAGCCGACTGGTTGCAAGAAGCCATGATCATAGCCACGGCTACTGCGAAAAGAACAGAAATCTTTTTCATTTTGCTTTTTGTTTTTAAATTATTAGGGTTAAACTGTTGTTTCTTTTAAAGAACCTTGATGAGCTCCACGTCGAAGATGAGGGTGGAGTAGGGTGGTATGCTGCTGCCTGCGCCGCGCTCGCCGTAGCCGAGCAGATAGGGTATGAAGAAGCGGTACTTGGCACCTTCCTTCATCAGCTGTACGCCTTCCGTCCATCCCGGTATGACGCCGTTCAGGGGGAAATCGGCGGGTTCGTTGCGCTGGTAGCTGCTGTCGAAGACCGTACCGTTGATGAGTGTGCCTTCGTAATGGCATCGTACCTTATCCGTCGCTTTGGGGCTGCGGCCGTTGCCTTCGCGAAGAACCTGATACTGCAGTCCGCTCTTTGTGGTGACAACGCCTTCCTTCTTGGCGTTAGCCTCGAGGAATATCTTGCCCTCGGCGATAGCGCCTTCAGCCTGTTTGCGGGCTTGTTTGTCGAAATACTCGTTGAGCAAGGCCTGTGCCTCGCGGTGTGAGATGGCGGGTTCGCTGTCGGTAAGGACATCGCAGATGCTCTTCGTGAAATCCTCAACGCTGAAATCCTCAATGCCCATGCTCTTTAGCTGCTGGCCGATTCCGAGGCCCAGGGCATAACTAATTTTATTCATTTTTGCTATACTTATTATACCTTATTTTACATACGTACGTGCGCGTATCGCGATTTTCGCGCGCAAAGGTACTGCTTTTCTTTCATCTTTAGGCCTATTAACATGATTTTTTAGTTTTTTTTATCTACTTATTTTGTTTTGCACCATCTTTTTCGCTACTTTTGCTCCGATTTAAGGCAAAAAACATGAAAAAACTGGTTATTCTTACAGGTGCAGGAATGTCTGCAGAAAGCGGCATCAGCACGTTCCGTGACTCAGGTGGTTTGTGGGAACAGCATCGCGTAGAAGATGTGGCCACCATCGAAGGCTATATGCGCAACCCAAAGTTGGTGCTTGATTTTTACAACGAGCGCCGCCGTCAGCTGCCCTTGGTGAAGCCCTGCCGTGGGCACGAACTCGTAGCTGCACTCGAGCAGTGGTTTGACGTGACGGTCATCACGCAGAATGTTGATGACCTGCACGAACGGGCAGGATCCACGAAGGTCATTCACTTACACGGTGAATTGATGAAGGCCACTTCGACCGATGAACCCAATGACCCGACTCAGATTGTGACGCTCGACGAGGATCACATGGATATTCATATCGGCGACAAGGCTGCCGACGGCAGTCAGCTGCGCCCCTTCATCGTCTGGTTTGGCGAGGCAGTGCCCGAGATTGAACGCGCTGCCGAGATTTCTTCGCAGGCAGATATCTATGTCGTCATCGGCACGAGCCTGAATGTCTATCCTGCAGCCGGATTGGTGCAGTTTGTGCCTGACCACTCACCTGTTTATCTCATCGATCCTAAGGATGTGCCATGGAGTTCCGGCCATCGTTACCGTCACATCAAGAAGGGGGCTTCCGAGGGTATGGAAGAGCTGACAGAGATGTTGAAACTCATAGCAGAAGACTGATATGAAGAAACTACAAGCTGTTCAGGAAGAGTTGCGCCGCTGGCAGGAAATTGTCGGTTTGCGTACGGTCGCCGATCTTAATGCGGCCGTTCGTGCGGGCATGGCAACGACTATCATCAATGTCTCGGAAGCTATTCAGGAGCGCAAGATAGCTTCTGTTGCCGATCAGGTGAAAGCTTTGGGTTGCCGCATCGTGCTTCTTGCCGGTCCCAGCAGTAGTGGCAAGACAACGACGAGCAAACGGCTTGCCGTGCAGCTGTCTGCCATCGGTTTGCGTCCGCAGCTGATTTCGATGGACGACTATTTCGTTAATCGTGATGCCACGCCTCGCGGTGCTAATGGCGAATATGACTTCGAGTGTTTACAGGCTCTTGATGTACCTTTCTTCAATGAACAGCTGCAAACGCTCTTGTCGGGCGGTCGTGTGGAATTGCCTCGTTTCAACTTCCAAGCCGGTCTTCGCGAAGCTAGTGGCAAGTCCCTTCAGCTCAGTGATCAGGACGTACTTATCATCGAAGGCATCCACGCCCTCAACCCACAACTGACGCCACAGATTCCCCGCTCAGAGAAGTTTCAGCTTTATGTGTCGGCACTCACGACAATCCAGCTGGACGAGCAGCGCCGCATCTCGACGTCCGACAACCGCCTGTTGCGTCGTATCATACGTGACCATAAGTTCCGCGGTTACTCGGCCACTGAGACCATTCGTCGCTGGCCCAGCGTTCGGGCAGGTGAAGAGAAGTGGATTTTTCCTTTCCAGGAGAATTGCAATATGATGATCAACAGCGCGTTGCTCTATGAACTCGCTGTGTTGCGCGGCTATGTCCTGCCGCTGCTGGAAGCCGTGCCTGCCACCGAACCAGAATACGAGGAGGCTTGGCGGTTGCGGCAGCTCGTGGGCTTCTTTGAACCTATTCGGGACAAACAGATTCCACCCGTCTCGTTGCTTCGCGAGTTCCTTGGAGGATCCAGTTTCCATTATTGAAGCGTTGAAGGACGCGCGAATACGCGCTACACTTAACAACCGGCAAAGCCGAGGTAAAAGGTTCTTGTAGCGATGAGAGGAAGCTCGATCGAGATGTTGAAAAATAAAATAATAAAATGAAAGCAGAAGATTATTCAGCTCATCTTGAGGCGCGTGGGGTCAAGCCGACCTCGACGCGATTACTCGTATATCGTGCTTTGGCCCAGAAGCACCATCCACTTTCATTGCGCGAGCTGGACGACGAGTTGGACACGGTGGATCGTTCCTCCATTTTCCGCACCCTGACATTATTCTTGGCCAATCATCTTGTCCACGCCATCGAGGACGGTTCGGGTATGGCGAAATACGAGATTTGCGAGGGTCACGACGAGTGCTCGCTCGATGACCAGCACGTCCATTTCTATTGCCTTCGCTGCCAGCGCACATTCTGTTTCCATAACCTTCATATTCCGCATCTCGAGATGCCGGAAGGCTTTGAGGCGGAAGGTGTGACGTTCCTGGTCAAGGGCGTCTGCCCCGACTGTGCCCGAATGCCTTATCCTAAAGATTATTTGGCTTGATTTACGTTGCTCCTCAATAGGCCACGGAACACTCTAACCCCAATGCCTGCACGCGTTCGGCGATTTCGTCCAACACGGCGGGCGTTGCTTTTTCAAGCGTACGCACGGGCGTCTCACGATCGATCGTATAAATCATGACCTTTTCCGGGCGTATGCGTTGCAGTGTCTCGAGCCATGGATCCACAAAGCGCTTCGATGTGTTTTGCACGTCGAAGCCTTCCTCGTCCGTTCCGCCGAGAAACATCGTCTGGATGATGACATGCCCGTTGAACGCTGCCAACTGTCGAATGATAGCCTCCAAGTCGTAGTGCCCAGTGGGGCGATCCACACGATGGATGAAATCCAGATCCACCGTGTCTAACTTCTGAATATTATTATCGACGAGCATCAGCGCATTATGTACCTCGGGGCGCACGACTTGCGTTGCGTTGGAAAGCACGCTGATGTGTGCATTAGGGAAATAGCGATCGCGCAGGGCTATCGTATCGTCGATGATTTCGGGGAAGTGAGGATGCGTAGTCGGCTCGCCGTTGCCGGCAAAGGTGAGCACGTCAGGCCGCGGCCCTTCCTTCGTCATGCGCTGTAGGCGGTCTTCCAATGCCTCGCGCACTGCTTCACGTGTAGGCAACTTTGCGTGAGGACGATGGTCGCCGTTCAGACCGCATTCGCAATAGATGCAGTCGAAGGTACAGAATTTACCATCCGCCGGCAACAGGTTGATGCCGAGCGAAACGCCGAGGCGGCGGCTGTGAATAGGCCCGAAGATGGGCGAAGGATAGATAACAGTGCTCATTTCGGTAGCAAAGGTAAGCAAAAAGTGAAAAATGAAAGAATGAAAAGTGAAAAATGAGTGTTTCAGCGCAAAAACTTTAAACTTTAAACTCAAAACTTTAAACTTTTTACTACTTTTGTACCGAAATATGTTAGAAGACATCCGAAAACCCATTCTCGCGGAGCTGGAAAGCTATCAGCAGCTCTTCCGTTCCTCACTGCAATCCGACAACGCATTGCTGTCGGCAGCTCTTGAACATCTGACGCGCAAACTCGGCAAGATGATGCGCCCCACGCTCGTTCTGCTGTGTGCCAAGGAGGCTGGCACGGTCACTGATGAGGTGATGCACGCGGCGGCTGGTCTTGAGATGCTTCATACGGCGAGCCTCGTTCACGACGATGTCGTCGATGAGAGTGATATGCGTCGCGGTCAGCGTTCTGTCAATGCGCTCTTCGACAACAAAGCCGCAGTGCTTGTCGGTGATTTCATCACGTCGAAAGCCCTTGCCGAGATAGCCCTGACCCATAGTCTCGAAGCCGTAGAGCGCATGGCGTGGCTTGGGCAGACGCTGGCCGATGGCGAGCTGTTGCAGCTGGGCAATACACAGCGCAGTACCTTCAGCCGCGAGGCTTACTACGAGGTCATCTCCAAGAAGACGGCTGCGCTGTTCTCTACCTGTGCCCGTTTGGGTGCCCTCCTCGCTGGCGGCGAAGCGGCCACAGTGGCGTTGCTTGAGCACTTCGGGCATCTCGTCGGGTTGTGTTTCCAACTGCGCGACGACATCTTCGACTTCGACGAGAGCCTCAATGTAGGCAAGCCCAAGGGCAATGACCTGCAGGAGGGTAAGCTCACGCTGCCCGTGCTCTATGCCCTTGACGGTTGTGACGACTACTATCGCCGTTTGGCGTTGAAAGTGCGTGCGCACGAGGCTTCGCGATTAGAGATTCAGGAGCTGGTCGATTTCACGATCAGGCGCGACGGCCTGGAGTATGCTGAATCTGAGATGCTACGGCTGCGCGATGAAGCTGTGGCCCTGCTTAATGACCTCCACAATCGTGAAGTGGCTCAGGCCCTTCATCATTACATCGATTATGTCGTTCAGCGTAACCTTTGAATATTCATCCACTTTCCCCTTTTAAAAGGTAATCTTTATTTTTCACTTTTCACTTTCCACTTTTCACTTAACCGCTATTCCTGCAATGAAAATAATTCAGATCATCAACGGCCCTAATCTCAACCTCCTTGGACGTCGTGAGCCGGGAGTCTATGGCTCTCGTTCCTTCGAGGATTATCTCAAAGAGCTTCGCCTGCGTTACCCCGATGTGCAGCTCGATTACTTCCAGAGCAACTGCGAGGGCGAGCTCATCAACTGCATACACGCTTGTGGCTTCGAGGCCGATGGCATCATCCTGAATGCGGGAGCCTATACGCATACCAGCGTAGCGTTGCACGATGCCATCCGTGCCGTTACGGCACCGGTCATCGAAGTGCACATCTCCAATGTTCACCAACGCGAGGAGTTCCGTCATCGTAGCCTCATCAGTGCCGCCTGTCGTGGTGTCATCTGCGGCTTCGGGCTCGACAGCTACCGCCTCGCTGTGGAAGCGCTGCTATGACGCTCGACGATTACATCCTTGCACATATCGATCCCGAACCAGAGTATTTGCATCAGCTCTGGCGGGCGACGAACCTGCACCTGAACTATCCTCGCATGGCCAGCGGTCATCTGCAGGGCCGGGTGCTGGCGATGCTCGTTCACATGATTCGTCCCCGTCGCGTCCTCGAGATAGGAACCTTCACCGGCTACAGTACGCTTTCCATGGCCAGCGCCCTTGAACCAGGAGCAGAACTTCACACGATAGAGATCAACGATGAACAGGAGGATTTCACGCGTCCCTGGCTTGAGAACTCACCCTGGGCCGACCGCATCCACTTTCACATTGGCGATGCGTTGGAAATATTGAGAGACCCACCCCCCGCCCTCCCTGTTAGGGAGGGAGCAATTACCGATGACTCTGTGAAAGCGGATGTATGCTCAGAACATACCGCTCCCTCCCTAACAGGGAGGGCGGGGGGTGGGTCTGTTTTTGACCTCATTTTTATCGATGCCGACAAGCGTCACTACTGCGACTACTATCGTGCCGTGATGCCTCACCTGCGTCCCGGCGGTTTCATTATCGCCGACAACACCCTTTGGGACGGTCACGTTGTTGCCGATTCCTTGAACACCACTTCTTCCTTGAACGCAAAGGACTCTCAGACTCGAGGAATCATCGATTTCAACGACCTCGTCGCCTCCGATCCCGCTGTTGAGCGCGTCATCCTCCCTTTGCGCGACGGTCTCACCCTTATTCGAAAACGATAACGAAAACAATTCATAATTCATAATTCACAATTCATAATTTATCAAACGATAACGAAAACGATAACGAAAACATAACGATAACAGTATCATAGTTACTTTTTTTTCACTTTTAGCTTTGCTGACTTTCGTCACGACTCGGCAATTCAAACAAGCTTGATAGCTCTCGCTGCTCCGAAAGTTCACTTTTCACTTTTCACTTTTCACTTTCAACTCCCAACTCTCAACTTTCAACTCTCAACTTTCAACTTTCAACTTCTATGAAGCTCTTCCTCCTCGATGCCTACGCCCTCATCTACCGTGCTTACTACGGTCTCATCAAAAATCCGCGTATCAACAGCCGCGGCGAGAACGTATCCGCTGTTTTTGGTTTCTTCAACACTCTCGAAGAGGTGTTGGCTAAGGAACAGCCCACGCATATCGGTGTAGCCTTCGACCCTCATGGCGGCACTTTCCGTCATAAGGCCTATCCACCCTACAAGGCTCAGCGCGAGGAGACACCTGAGGCCATCCGCTTCGGCGTACCCGTCATCAAGGACATTCTTGCCGCCTACCATATTCCGGTTCTCGAGGTGGAGGGCTACGAGGCTGATGACGTCATTGGCACACTTGCCACACAAGCCGAAGCCGCCGGCATAGATACCTTTATGATGACGCCCGATAAGGATTACGGCCAGCTCGTCTCGGAGCACGTGCGTATGTTCAAACCCAAGAACTTCGGCGTCGGTTTCGACATCCTCGGCCCTGCGGAGGTCTGTGCGAAATGGGGCATTGATCGTCCCGAACAGGTCATAGATATTCTTGGTCTCATGGGTGATGCTTCCGATAATATCCCCGGTTGCCCTGGCGTCGGCGAGAAGACGGCTTCGTCGCTTATCCAGCAGTTTGGATCCATCGACAACCTTCTGGCCAACACCGACCAACTCAAAGGGAAACTCCGCGAGCGTGTGGAGGGTAGTCGCGAACAGATCTCCCTCTCGCGTTGGCTTGCACAGATCGTCATCGACGTTCCCATCGCCTTGGACATGGAGTCATTAGCCTTCAAGGAGCCCGACAGCGAAGCTCTCATTGCCAAGTTCTCGGATCTCGAGATGCGGAGCTTGATTAATAGGAAATTCCAGGCCCTTCCTTCGAGCCCCTCCAAGAGGGGTACTCAGCCCCTCCTTGCAGGCATCCAGATAGGGCGGGAGCGGTCATCGAAGGCCGATAGCCCGGAAGCGATAGCATCTGGCGTTGCAGATGGACAATTGGATTTGTTTGCAGTGGACACGGCAGTGGACTCCGCCCCAATTGCCCCACAATCCTCACAAGTGTTTACTCCCTTAGATGGGCAAGAAGGTGGCCTGCAGGAGTCTGCGCCTTCTCTTTCTCATCTCGTGTCAACTCCTTCCGCGCGCGCGAATCTTATATCTAAACTCCTTGCTGCAAAGGAAGTGGCGTTAGACACCGAGACCACATCGACCGACGCTATCAGTGCCGAGCTGGTTGGCTTGAGTTTCGCGGTCAAGGAGGACGAAGGCTACTATGTTCCTATTCCAGAGAATCGCGACGAGGCGCTTGCCATCCTCGAGGAGTTCCGACCCGTTTATGAGAACACGACCATACTCAAGGTGGGGCAGAACATCAAGTATGACCTGGAAGTCCTCGCTAACTATGGCATTCATCTTGTCGAACCGATGTGGGACACGATGATAGCCCACTACCTCCTGCAACCCGAGATGCGTCACGGCATGGATTATCTTGCTGAGGCTTACCTGGGTTATAAGACCATACACATCGACACCCTCATCGGCACCAAGGAACGTGGTAAGCCGCAGAAAACCATGCGCGAAGTGCCTGTCGAGGATGTTTGCCCTTATGCTGCTGAAGATGCTTTCGTCACGTTGCGCCTCAAGCATGTCTTCGAGCCGATGCTTGAAGCCGAAGGAGCCCGCCGCCTTTTTGAGGAGGTCGAGATGCCCCTTATGCCCGTGCTTGCGGATATGGAAATGACGGGCGTTTGCCTCGACACCGGGGCCTTGCGACAGGCCAGCGAAGCGCTTACCGCACAGCTCCTCGCCACCGAGAAGGAAATCTACGACTTAGCGGGTACGGAGTTCAACATCGGTTCGCCTAAGCAGGTCGGCGAAGTGCTCTTTGACCGTCTCCATCTGTTGCCTAATGCCAAGAAAACCAAGACGGGAGCTTACTCTACCAACGAAGAAGTGCTGCAACGCATCCGCTCCAAACATCCCGTGGTGGACAAAATCCTTGACTATCGCGGCAAGCAGAAACTCATCAGCACCTACCTCGATGCCCTGCCCAAACTCATTAACCCCCGCACGGGTCATATCCATACCTCCTTCAACCAGACCGTAGCCGCTACAGGTCGCCTCTCCAGCAGCAATCCTAACCTCCAGAATATCCCTGTACGTACGGCCGATGGACAGGAAATCCGCAAGGCCTTTGTGCCTGAACCGGGACAGCTCTTCTTCTCAGCCGACTATTCGCAGATCGAGCTTCGCATCATGGCGCATCTCAGCGGCGACGAAGGCCTCATCGGGGATTTCCTCCTCGGTCATGACATTCATGCCGCCACCGCCGCCAAAATCTTTCACAAGGATATCACCGACGTCACACGCGAGGAACGTGGACGTGCCAAGACGGCCAATTTCGGTATCATCTACGGCATCACCGCCTTCGGGCTTACTGAACGCTTAGGCATCAGCCGCACCGAGTCCAAGCAGCTCATTGATAATTATTTCGCAACTTATCCCCGCGTTCACGCTTTCATGCAGGAGAGCATCGACCGAGCTCGTCAGCTGGGCTACACGGAGACACTCCTCGGACGCCGCTGTTACCTGCGTGACATCAATTCGGCTAACGCCACCGTGCGTGGCTTTGCCGAACGCAACGCCATCAACTCGCCTATCCAAGGCTCTGCAGCCGACATCATCAAGGTCGCCATGGTGCGTATCCACCGCCGTTTCCGTGAGGAAGGTCTGCGCTCGAAGATGATTCTGCAGGTGCACGACGAACTCAACTTCAGCGTGCTGCCCGAGGAGCGCGAACGCGTCGAAGCCATCGTTCTTGCCGAGATGCAAGCAGCCGCTGAGCTGCGCGTCCCCCTCATCGCCGATGCAGGATGGGGCAGCAACTGGCTCGAAGCTCATTGACAAGTTGACAAGTTGACGAGTTGACAAGTTGACGAGTTGTTAGTTATCGTTATCGTCTTCGTTATAGTTACTTTCATTTTTCACTTTTCACTTTTCATTTTTCACTTTTTTGAGACGATGTGTGAACGTTTTGAGACGTTATTATAAAAGAATATGCGTGCGCGTGTGTACCTTTGCAGCGCAAAACAAAAGACTTACTAACTCACTCAATCACCAACACAAGATGAAAAGAAGTATGATTGCAATGCTGCTCCTTGTTGGCAGCTGCGGCGCCTGGGCACAGGGTCTCAAGGACGCCTACAAAGGTTATTTTACCATTGGCGTGGCTGTGAACCAGCGCAACGTCACCAACCCCGAGCAGCAGGCGCTCATCGTCCGCGAGTTCAACAGCGTGACGGCTGAGAATGACATGAAGCCTCAGCCCACGGAGCCGCGGCAGGGGCAGTTCGATTTCTCGCGCGCCGACCGCATCGCTAATTTCTGCCGCCAGAACGGCATCAAGATGCGTGGTCACTGCCTCATGTGGCACTCGCAGATCGGCGAGTGGATCTACAAGGACGAGCAGGGCGAGTTGCTCCCCAAGGAGGAGTTCTTCAAGCGCATGCGCGAGCATATCCACACCGTGGTCAACCGCTACAAGGATGTGGTCTATTGCTGGGACGTGGTCAACGAAGCCATGACCGACGACCGCAATGCTACCGATCCCTACCGTCAGTCCCCGATGTACAAGATTGCCGGCGACGAGTTCATCGCGCAGGCCTTCCGCTATGCTCGCGAGGCGGACCCCGACGTGCTGTTGTTCTACAACGACTACAACGAGACCGATCCCGTGAAGAGCCGTCGCATCTATGAAATGGTCAAGAAGATGAAGGACAACGGTGTGCCCATCGACGGTATTGGCATGCAAGGTCACTACAATATCTACGGCCCTAAGGAGGACGAGATCGACGCCGCCATCTCGCTCTACAAGACGGTGGTGAAGCACATCCACATGACGGAGCTCGACGTGCGTGCCAACGAGGAGATGGGTGGTGCCCTGCAGTTCAGTCAGGAAGGCATGGAGGTCAGCGATTCCCTCAAGCAGCACCTTGCCGACCAGTACGCCCGCATCTTCCGCGTACTGCGCAAACACAAGGATGTCATCGACAACGTGACGTTCTGGAACCTCTCTGACCGCGACTCTTGGCTCGGTGTCCGCAACTATCCGTTGCCCTTCGATTCCGAATATCAGCCCAAGATGGCTTACGACTACATCAAGAACATGCGCAATCCCGAGTGGCAGCTGCCGCAGCGCCCGGCACGCCAACCTCGCCCGCAGGGACAGCAGGGTCAGAACCAGCGCCGTCGCGGTCAGCGTGGTCAGCAACAGCAGCGCGCGCCGTTCAATGCCGCCCTTGCCTTCCCCGAGAAGCCGGGCGTCAAGGAGGATTTCAAGCCCTGTGCCACAAACCTTGCCCGTCAGGACTACCCTCAGGTCAACTCACAGGGTTACGTGCGTTTTCGCATTGAGCTGCCCGAAGCCAAGTCGGTGGTCAGCACCATCGGCGGAGGTGGCGGCACACCGCTGCACCAGTGCTACGACGGCTCATGGGTAGGCCAGACCGCGAAGCCTGAGGATGAGGGCTTCCACTACTATCATCTCACCGTCGATGGCGGCCTCGTGACCGACCCCGGCACGCATATCTATGCCGGCGGTGCACGCTACGAGAGTGGCATCGAAGTGCCTGCCCACGACCAGGACTTCTACGCCATCAAGAACATCCCGCATGGCAACATGAGCGAAGTGCTGTTCTGGAGCGAGAGCACCAAGCAGATGCGCCGTGCCTTCGTCTATACACCGCCCACCTATGGCAAGGACAAGAAGAAATATCCTGTGCTCTACCTGCAGCACGGCTGGGGCGAGGACGAGACCTCGTGGAGCCGTCAGGGGTGTGCCGGCATCATCATGGACAACCTGCTGGCCGAAGGCAAATGCGTGCCGTTCATCGTCGTCATGACCTACGGCATGACCAACGAAGTACGTTTCGGAGGTCTCGGCGATTTCACGGCCAAGGATTTCGAGACCGTGCTGGTTGACGAACTGGTGCCTTTCATCGACAGCAATTTCCGCACCATTGCTAAGAAGGAGTCGCGTGCCATGGCAGGCCTCTCGATGGGCGGCATGGAAACGAAGACCATTACCCTGCGCTGCCCCGAGGTATTCGGCTACTACGGTCTCTTCAGCGGTGGCACCTACAGCCCCGAAGACATCAAGGACAAGAACCAGGTGAAGCTCATCTTCGAGAGCTGCGGCAGCAAGGAGAACCCCGATGGCATCAACAGCTCCGTGGCTGCCCTGAAAGCTGCCGGCTTTAATGCCGTAGGCTACGTCTCTGACGGCACCGCCCACGAGTTCCTCACCTGGCGCCGCAGCCTCTATCAGATGGCACAGCTTCTGTTTAAATAAAAAAGGTTTCCCTCCCCTCCCCAAAGGAGGGGCGGGGTCGCTTCCGAGAATCAACTCAACCAATCATAATCAAGTCAAAAATGCGAAATTTATCCATTCTTAAACATTCATTATTCATCGCTTTCATCGCGTTTTCGACGAATGCGATTGCGCAGCGTGAGGCACCGACACACTTGGAGAAGCCGCTGCCCAATCTCCATGTCGAGGGCAAGTGGCTTGTCGATGCCTACGGCAACCACGTCGTGTTGCACGGCGTCATGGACACACCGAGCATGTATTTTAACGGCTGGCGTTGGGGCTCGCCTTGGGGCAATCCTTCGGTCAACTACGATAGCAACGGTGCCACGAAGTGTAAGGCTTATTTCAAGAAGATCTTTGCCGGCCTGGAAGAGGCCAAGTGCGATGTGTTCCGCCTCCACTTGGATCCCGCCTGGACCAACGATCCTTCAAGCACCTATGTCTATGCCGGTTCCGAAGGTCAGGCCGCTGATGCCGGCGGTGAGGCTGACATCAAGAAGTTTAATCCCACTCGTCTGAAGACCTTCCTGCGCTCGCTCTACTTCCCTTTGGCCAAGGATGCTATCGACCACGGCATGTATGTTGTCATGCGTCCGCCAGGAGTGTGCCCCGGCAACCTGAAGGTCGGCGACTACTACAACGACTACCTCATGACCGTTTGGGATATCGTCTCGCAGAACGATTCCGTTAAGAAGTATGCCGGACAGATCAGTATTGAGCTGGCCAACGAACCTGTATCGCTGAGGAATGCCAGCGGGCAGGATGACCCAGCCGCGCTGCATGACTACTTCCAGCCCATCGTCGATAAGATTCGTGCCAATGGTTTCACGGGCATTATCTGGGCTCCGGGCACAGGCTGGCAGGCCAACTACACGAGCTATGCCTCTTTCCCCATCGAGGGCGCCGACATCGGTTATGCCGTGCACGACTACTGTGGTTGGTATGGCTGCAGCGATAATACGCCTAATCCACAGAATAAGATCAACCAGTTCCACACACAAGTGCCCGTTGTGGACTTCGCACCTGTCATCATCACCGAGGTGGACTGGAGTCCTACCAATCCCGATGCCGAGGGTCACTACAACGAGCACGGCGACTGGGTGCAGCCCAACTACGGCACTTGGGCCACGGGTTCCACGTCCAAGTGGGGCAAGGCCTTTAAGGCGATGCTTGACCACTATGGCAATATCTCAATGACCCTTTCCGGCACCAGCTGTCTGATTGACGTTGACAAGCTGCTGGCCGACGGCACCGTGACACCTGCTTTCGGTGGACTGGAGGAAGCCTGTGGCAAAGCGTGCATGGACTGGTACGCCGAGTACTACGAGAAGGACTGGGCTCATCCTGACTTCAAGAACGGCGTTATGGGCGACTTGGGCAACGGCAAGTATAGGAATCCTGTCGTCATGGCCGACTTCCCCGACCCCGATGTAGTGCGGGCTGGCGACACTTTCTATATGGTTTCGACAACGATGCACCACTTCCCCGGTGCCACGATCCTGAAGTCCAAGGATTTGGTCAACTGGGAGTACTGCGCACAGCCGCTCATGCAGCTTTCAGCCTCCGACCGCTACAGTCTGGCGAACGACCAGAATGCCTACGCTGCCGGCATGTGGGCCTGCTCCATGGCTTATCACAACGGCACGTTCTATATCCTTATCAACGGTAACGATGCTGGCGGTTATGTACTTACGGCAAGCGACCCCGAGGGTGAGTGGGAGATGAAAAAGCTCTCGCGCATCTATTACGACCCAGGTATGCTCTTCGACAACGGAAAGGTTTATGTTGCCTGCGGAATCAATGAAATCAAGATCTGCGAGCTTGACGAGGACTTCAACTTCATTCAGGAGAAGACGGTTGTCAAGCGTGACAACTCAGGTCTCGAAGGCTCGCATCTCTATAAGATAGGCGATTACTATTATATCTATGCCACTTATGGCGGCTGGCCTTCGGGGCAGGTGGCTTTCCGCTCTTCGAGCATCTTTGGCAACTACGAGGAGAAAGTGCTTGTTGAGAAGACCATCAATAATAAGCCCAACACGATCCATCAGGGTGCTCTTATCGAGACTTCGACGGGCGATTGGTGGACAATCATGCAGGAGGACAAGGGTTGCCTCGGACGCTTCCCCAACCTGCAACCCGTCAAGTGGTCTAACGATTGGCCAGTCGTGGGCAACAACGGCGTGCCTTACGAGACGACCAAGAAACCTGTCACCGGCGGTGCCACGAAGCGCGTGCCGCTGCCCACGAACGATAACTTCCGCGGCTATCCCATGGGCATGCAGTGGCAGTGGAATCACAATCCCGATGACGGCGCCTGGTCGTTGTTCGAGCGTCCGGGCTGGCTGCGCCTGAAGACCGGAGCTCCTGTCTCACGTCTTACTCAGGCCCGCAATATGTTAACTCAGCGCATCTTCGCCAACGAGAAGGCACCCTCTATGGGTACCATCCGTCTCGATGCCAGCAACTTGCAGGAGGGCGACTACGCCGGTATCTGTATCTTCCAGGATCCTTATGCCATGCTCGCCGTGCGCGTGAAGGACGGTCAGCGTCAGCTCGTCTGGCGTCAGGACACGCTGCGCGTCCACGACAGCTTCTCGCCTGCGGAGCAAGTCGAGGAGGTCGGCATCAATGATGTCGTCTATCTGCGTGCCACCGTTTCCTACGCCACCAGCCGCACGCAGTTCTACTACTCACTCGACAACATCAACTACCAGCCCATCGGTGGCGAGACAACGCTGGGCTTCAGCCTCACTGTGTTCGTCGGTGCCCGCTACGGCCTCTTCTGCTACGCTACGCAGGACGGCAGCGAGGGCTACGCCGACTTTGACTGGTTTACCACCGAGAGCGACTACGATGAATCCTACTACTATCCTGATACCTTCGAGGGCTACAACCAGGATATGCTCACCGCTGAATCTCTTGTACTCGACAAAGACGTCATCGAAATCATGGTCGGAAACAGCACGGCCCTCGAGGTAAAGGCTATCTTCCGCGACGGTCACTCCCAGAACGTGGCATCGCAGGTCAAATACACCCTCAGCACCGATGACATCATCAGCGCCGGCAACGGACGTCTGCGCGGATTGAAAGAAGGCACCGTCAATGTCGAGGTTTCCTACAAGGATCCGATGGGCAACACGCTCACCACGACCTTCACCGTACGTTCCACCTTCTTCCCCTTCGCCAAGGAATACATCACCACGAACCTGTTCTCCGACGGTACCTACACCGAGAGCTCGCATACCTTCAAGACCGGGCAGTACGGTCAGATGGGATGGGAGTACCGCGAGGGTGCCGACTGGAGCGATTACAAGTACCTCGTCATCAAGCTCAAGCGTGCGTGCAGCGGTGCACACCTTAACCTCTTCACCGCCGGCAGCATTTGGAGCGACTGCTACTCCACCGCGGACTTCGGTTCGAAGAAGCAGATTGTGGTCAAGTTGCAGACGATCAAGTACACGAATGGCAACAAGCAGGGTCAGGCTGTTGACCTCTCGAATATTCGCATCGTGAGTTTCTGGGCCGACTACAAGAGCATCGTCGTCGATGATATGTATCTCACCAACAACGATGACTACTCGCCCGGCGAACCCGACGCTATCGAGACGTTCGAGGCTGTGCCTGAAAAGGTTGACGTCTATACCATCGCCGGCATTTGCGTGCGCCGTCAGGCGGATGCTGCCAATGCCTTCGAAGGACTACGTCCTGGCATCTACGTTGTTGGCGGAAAGAAAGTACGTTACGACGGACGGCACTGAGCCATATAGTCGCGAGGAGCGACACCGAAATGTTTACGGAACACAGTGGCGAAATAGCCGAGGCTCGAAAAGCCGACGCTATACGCCACTTGTGTTATATTCAGCTTTTGCTCGCGCAGCAGTCGTGCTGCCTGCTCCAACCGGATATCACGGATGAACTCGGTCACTGACATGCCCGTCATCTCCTTCATCTTACGATGGAGATGAGCGCGGCTGATAGCGGCTTCGCTGCATAGCTGTTCCACGGTGAAGTCGCTGTCGCCCAGGTGGCGGTTCACGCTCTGCATGATACGGTCCATCAGCAGCTCATCGTTGCCGCGCTGTTCGGGCAGCCCCATTTGGTCGGCCACGGCTTCCACGTCGCCGTAGATGCCACGTTTGCGTTTACGGCTCTGTACGAAGCTGTTGATGGCTCGTTTCATCTCATCCAAAGTCAACGGTGTGTCGTCGGCGTTCATTGCGCTCATCAGCAGATGGAGTTTTTCCTGGTCGTGCAGCTGCTGAACATGGCGGTTGTACAACTTAATGGCAACGAATAAGCCAGTGACAAAGAACATGGCGTAGATCCAGAAAGCCAGTGGCGAACGCCACCATGGCGGCAGCACTTCGATGGTATAGTTGCTCGATGCTGTCACGATGCCGGCTTGCCGTGCCCGCACTTCCAACTCGTATTCGCCGGCTTCCAGATGGTTGAAGGCGATGGCGTTCTGTCCGCGTCCTAAGATATGCCAGCGGTTCTCATCGGCCAGCCGGTATTCAAATGTGACGTCGGCGGCATCGTCGAAATGGAGCAGGGAAAACTCCAGCTGGAAGGTGGCATCAATGTAACTCAGGCGGAAGTGATGGCTGTCGAGCAGTGCTTCGTTCATGATCTTGCGACCGTTGCTGCGCGTGGTGACATTGGCGTGTTGCCCGCCAACGACGAGCGCCGTCAGCTGCACGCTTTCCGTGCCGCTGCTTGTGGCGTGCAGGCTGTCGGGCGAGAAAACGGTCACGCCGTCCGAGGTGCCTAAGAGGATATGTCCGTCGGCGGTTTGGAGGCCGGCGCCTTGTACAAACTCGCGCGCCTGAAGCCCTCCGGCTCCGACGTATGAGACCAGCGTCTTCGCCGTTGGCGACCATCGCCACAGACCGTCGTTGGTGCTCAGCCACAGGTCGTGGTGGCGGTCTTCGGTGATGTAGGAGATCGACCGTCCGCGCATCGCTTCGGCACATTCTTCCGTCGCGAGACCGCCCTTTGGCGTCCATCGGCAGAGGCCGCGTTCCAATCCCAAAGCCAGCTCGCCTGATGTCAGTACGCGCAACGACTGGCAGGCCTCGTTCTCGGCAAAGGCTTCGATGCCGTCGGGACGGAACGTGTTCTTGGCCGCATCATAGCAGCAGATGCCCGATGCTGTGCCGAGCCACAGGCGGCCGTGCCGGTCGATGTCCATGCAGTGGATCCAGTCGTTGACTAGTCTGCCCCGTCCTGTTGTGTCGGTGTCGTGCATCGTCAGGTGACGAACGATATTGCCAGTACGTTTGTCCACGATGTTCAGTCCTGCGCCGAATGCCGATACGGCCAGCAGTCCATCGCCCAGATCGGTGATCTGATTCACGCGCGTCCCCGGTAGATGAGCCGTTTGTTCGTAGGCGCCTTGCGAAGGGTCGTATCGGAACAGGTCGTTGGTCGAGCCCAACCAATAGGTGCCTTCGCCATCGCGCATCAGTGTTTCGATGTCCTTGGGCGATTGGGGATGGCTGACGACAAAGCCGCTTTCATCGAAGCCATAGACGCCGTCGCCCGGCACTGCGCACCACGTGACGGCATCGCTTCCCGGCACGATGGCAGCTACTGACGTGGTCGTTTGTATATGTTGTGCCGAAAAGCTCCATGTGCGGAACAGCGGTTGACGGTGCAAGGGGATCATCAGCAGTCCTTTCTGCTGGCAGCCTACCCATAGGTTGCCGCGGCGGTCCAGGAAGAGGGCCTCGATGCTGGCGCGGCTCACATCTACGCCGATGGTAAGTACGGGCAGGCGGCGAATCGTCTGCTCGCCGGTAGGGAGCCAGAAGAGTCCTTCCGTGCGCGATCCTATATATATGTTCCCCTGCGCATCAGCGATGGCGGTCGTGAAATGAGCCGGCAGCGCATCGCTCTCGAAACAGCGTGTCGCCTGACCCTCGAGTTCCATGAATCCGTGCTGGCACAGGGCATAGGTCACACCTTTGCGCTCGCAGAATGCTACGATGCCACCTTGGGCAGATAGCATCGTCGAGGCTTTGCCTTGCTCGTCGCAACGTACGATGCGTTCGTCGGCACCGGCTTTCCACAGCTTGCCCGTGCTCGATTGGAAAAGGTTGTTGAAGTACGAATTGTCGTCGCTCGGAGCCCATCCCGCCGTCGGCAGGGCTTGCATGGACGTGGCATCGATGATGTAAAGGCCGTAGCCCGCCGTGCCGGCCAGCAGACGTCCGTCGCTCAGCTGCAGGAGCGAGCTGACGCGGGGCTGCAGGCTGTCGGGGAAGGCGATGGGGAGGTAGGCATCGGAAGCCTCGTCGTACATGAACAGGCCGCGCGAGGTGCCTACCCAGAAGTGGCCGTCGCTCGTGGACAATAGCGAGCTGACGTCGGTGGGGCGCGGGTCGGAGGGGTTCAGCATCGAGTGGTTCACGAAGCTGTAGCCGTCGAAGCGGTCGAGGCCATGCGCCGTGCCAATCCACAGCATGCCGCGCGCATCTTGGGCGATGGCGTTGATCATCGAGCTGGACAGGTGGTCGGCACTAAAAAAGAGCCCGTTTTGTGCACTTAATGAGGCACAAAACAGGCATATCGTAAGCGTAAAAAGCAGTCGTTTCATTATACTTTGCAGGTTTTTTCACTGCAAAGTAAGCAAATATATTCGACTTTCTGCCACTTCTGCGGATTATTTTTCATCTTTAAGATGCAAAGCGCCGTCCTCGTCGTACTCCAACTCGGCAATCTTGACGCTTCGCAACCATGTGCGGCCGCCGCTAGGCACGCTGTCGTGGTGCAACAGGAACCAGCGCCCGCGCCATTCCACGATGCTGTGGTGTGTGGTCCATCCTACGACGGGTTGCAGCAGCTCGCCGCGGAAGCGGAAGGGACCATAGGGCGACGTGCTGGTGGCGTAGCAGAGCAGGTGGCTGTCGCCAGTGGAGTAGCTGAAATAGTAGAGGCCACCCCGCTTGTGCATCCATGAGGCTTCGAAGAAACGGTGGGGATCATCGGCGCGCAGCGGCTGACCGTTGTCGTCAACGATGACCACGGGTTTCGGCTCCTCGGCGAACTGCGTGACGTCAGCCGCCATGCGCACGACACGTGCCGGCAGTGCGGGCTCAGCACCTTCGGGCAGGATGGCGCTCTCCAACGCTTTGTTGTCGCGGTAGCGCTGCAGCTGACCGCCCCAAAGGCCGCCGAAATAGACGTAGATCTCGCCGTCGTCATCCTTGAAGGCGCAGGGATCGATGCTGTAGCTGCCGCGGATGGGGTCGGGGAGGGGGATGAAGGGGCCTTCGGGCTTCTCGGCAATGGCTACGCCGAGGTGGAAGGTATCGTTCTTATCCTTCAAACTGTAGATGAGATAGTAACGGCCGTCCTTCTCCACGACGTCGCTGTCCCACAGCTGGCGTCCCGCCCAGGGGATATCCTCCACGTCGAGGATCTTGCCCAGGTCGAGGGCTTCTAATTGTTCGGGGTCATCGAGCACCAGCACGTGGTAGTCCTTCATGTCGAAGTGGTCACCGTTGTCGTTCTCGGGAATACCACTCTCACGGTCGTGCGAGGGATAGATGAATAGGCGGTCGCCAAAGACGTGACCCGAAGGGTCTGCCATGTAATCGGATGGAAATAGGTAACGCATGTTTTATAAGTTATAAGTTGAAAGTTGAAAGTTGAAAGTTGAAAGTGAAGAGTGAAGAGTGAAAAGTGAACTTTCGGAGCAGCGAGAGCAATCAAGCTTGTTTGAATTGCCGAGATTCCCGAGCTTTGCTCGCCTACCCGTAGCCTTTCGTGACGAAAGTCAGCAAAGCTAAAAGTGAAAAATAAAAGTAACTATGAGACTGTTTTCGTTTTCGTTATCGTCTTCGTTATCGTTATCGTTTGATGAATTATGAATTATGAATTATGAATTATGAATTATGAATTATGAATTATGAATTATGAATTGTGAATT
>JAEEHP010000166.1 GCA_016280855.1 Bacteroidaceae bacterium | reverse complement strand
TAGTGTAATAGGACGCCGCAAAGATAACGCTTTTTCCAATAACTTGTTTCAAAAGCGCTGAAAAAATGCCATCATCTTAGCAACCAGTAGAGTAGGAGGGGGTGAATCTGGGATGAGGTAGTGAGGAGGATACTGCTCTGGTAAGTGTCGTTCTTGCGATAGACCTTGTTGCCACGATAGGTGAACAGGATGTCGGACTGGTAGGATGAGGTGCCGTCGTACATCTTGCCGTCGCGCCACGTAGCGAGGACATCCGACTGGTAGGAGGAACGGCCGCGATAGATCTTGCCATCGCGCCACGTCATGATGATGTCGCTGGAATAGCTGCTGTTGCCGCGGTAGAGGTGCGTGCCGTCGAAACGGACTAAGACATCGGCGGTATAGGAAGAAGTCCCTTTGTACACCTTTCCGTCTTTGATGTTGCACACGATGTCCGAGGTGTAGCTGGACGTGCCGCGATATACCTTCTGAGCGCTTGCCAGTGGGGCGCTCAGAAGGCATAATAATATAGGTAGTAATGCTCGGAACATATTCTTGGATTCATTAGCTCTTTATAACGTCCAGTCGCTGAAGGTCTTGCAGACCTCCATGATGTAGTCGTAGCGGCTGGCGACGCGTTCGTGGAACAGTGCCTGGCACGCCTTGACCACGTCCTCGGGGAACGAGTCGGAGAGGGCGAGCCAGCTGAAGTTCCTCACGCAGGAGACCACTTCGATCTGGGCCTTGCGCTGGGCAACGACTTCGGCGGGAAGCCCGGCAAAATAATGTTCGATGGCGAGGTCCCATATCTGATTGCCCAATTCGCGTGGCATGCCGATGATCTTGTCGTAGTCGCCGACGAGGCTCACCATGGCGGAATAGGCATGACCCAAGTCGAGCAGCGGATGGCCGTAGCCTACCTCACCCATGTCGATGAGCATGAGCTCGTTGTCCTGCAACATGGCGTTTTTGGTCTGCAGGTCCATGTGCAACAGACGGTTGCCGGCAGGTATGCTGTCGAGGATGGCGAGCAGCATATCTACTTCCTCTTGCGAGAAATAGCGGCGGATATGCTCCACCTGCTGACGTTCGCGTTCGATGGCCGACGGCACATTGCCTCCGACGGGCACCTCGATGCTGTGCATCTGTTGGAACAGGTCGGCATACTTGCGGGCATAGCTTTCGATCTGTTCGGGGTGCTGCTTGACGACGCTGCTCAGCGTTTCGGCGTGCAGCAGCTCATAGACCAGTCCGTAGCGCTCGCAGCGGCAGGCGGCAGTCGGTGCCACACGGACGATGTCGAAGGAGATGGCCGTAGGCATGCCCAGCACGAGCGCCTCCTTGGACATCGTGATCTCGCGACGCACCTCGTCTAAGGTCGTCCCTTCGCGGAACACCTTGATGATGGTGTCGCCGTTGAGACGGTAAACGGTGCCGACGCCGCCTATGCCGATGACCTCGCAACCATCGATGACCATCTGACGGATGGCACGCTCGACGGGCATGATCTTGGTAAAGCCCGTTATGTCAAGCACTTCATAGACCTGAGACTGGACATTGTGCACGTGAAACTTTTCTTTGTATTGCTTGGAAAGCGACAAGAGGATGCGCAGGCCGGAGCTGGAGATGTATTCCAACTGCGAGGCGTCGAGCGTCAGCCGCCCGATGGATGCTCTCTGGCTCAGCTCACGGGTAATCTTGGCTTGGACATCCGACGATGTGGCCGTGTCTAAACGTCCTGCAAGGCTAATGATGACTTCATTGCCGAGGTCCTTGATGGTCGTCTTCATAGGCGTTTGATGAGGTGATTTCTTCCGTGGACTCGTTAAATGCTTATTCCCACTCGATGGTGCCCGTAGGTTTCGGAGTCAGGTCGTAAAGCACGCGATTGACGCCGGGCACCTCGGTGATGATGCGCTGGGTGATATGATGGAGGAGCGGGTAGGGGATCTCCTCGATGGTGGCGGTCATGGCATCGCGGGTGTTCACCGCACGGATGATGACGGGCCAGTCCCAGCTGCGCTTATCGTCCTTGACGCCCGTGGACTTGTAGTCCGGCACGATGGTGAAGTACTGCCACACCTTGCCTTCGAGGCCATTCTTGGCGAATTCCTCACGCAGAATGGCATCGCTCTCGCGAAGTGCTTCCAGACGGTCACGGGTGATGGCTCCGGTGCAGCGAACACCCAGACCCGGTCCGGGGAACGGTTGGCGGAACACCATGTTGTCGGGCAATCCCAGTTCCTTGCCTACCACGCGTACCTCATCTTTATAGAGTAGCTTGATGGGCTCGACGAGTTCAAACTGAAGATCCTCGGGCAGACCGCCGACATTATGGTGCGACTTCACGGGACCGGACTCCACGATGTCGGGATAGATGGTGCCCTGAGCCAGGAAACTGATGCCCTCCTGCTTGCGGGCTTCCTCCTCGAAAACGCGGATGAACTCCGCACCGATGATCTTGCGCTTCTGCTCAGGATCGGCCACGCCGGCCAGCTTGTCGAGAAAACGATCCGTGGCATCCACGTAAACCAGGTTGGCGTCCAACTCGTCGCGGAACACACGAACCACCTGCTCGGGTTCGCCCTTACGCAGCAAGCCGTGATTGACGTGAACCGAAACCAGCTGCTTGCCAACGGCCTTGATCAGCAACGCGGCAACAACCGATGAATCGACACCGCCGGAGAGGGCCAGCAGCACCTTCTTGTCACCAATCTGAGCGCGAAGCTCTTGCAACTGTTCGTCGATGAATTTCTTGGCTAAAGCCGGAGTGGTGATGCGCTCCATGTCAGCCGGACGTACATTTCCTTGAGTCATAATAATCCGTATTTTTTTTCGTGAATAATGTGTGCTTTGATAATCTTTGCGGAGCAAAGGTACGAATAAGTGAGCACAACGCCAAAAAAACAGCAAAAAAAGTTTGTTGTTGCCGATTTGTTGCTTTTTTCATCCATTTGATGCGGCTGATTTACGGAAAAGTTGTACTTTTGTTGCCGTAAACACTCACTTCAACGATAAAACACTTATGAAACGCCCCGCCTGGACTGAAAAAGAAAACCTGAGAACCATCATGTTCGGCTCCGACGATCGTCCCGACAGCACCTTCGACATCGTCATCATCATCGCCATCGCCGTCAGCCTGGTCATCCTTTTCGTGGAGAGCCTGCCGATGCTGCCGCCAACGCTGAAGCTCGTCCTGAAATGGTTGGAGGGCGTGCTGACCGTGCTCTTCACCGTGGAGTACATCCTCCGACTCTACTGTGCCAAGAGCCGCCGGGGCTATGCCCTGTCCCTCTGGGGCATCATCGACCTGGTGGCCACGCTCCCTCCCTATCTGGCCATCATCCTGCCGGGAGCCCGCTATATGCTCATGCTCAGGAGCATACGCTTCCTTCGCATCTTCCGCATCTTCCGTGCTTTCGTCTTCATCAACGAGGGACAGCTGCTCCTGAATGCCGTGGGACGCAGCCTCCATAAGATTGCCGTCTATTTCCTCTTCGTGCTGATTCTCACCAGTTGTCTCGGCACCCTCATGTTCATCATCGAAGGTGGACAACCCGGCTCCGCATTTACGGACATCGGCACGAGCATCTACTGGGCCATCACCACGCTGAGCACCGTAGGTTATGGCGACATCACCCCCGTCACCTTCATGGGCCGTATGCTCAGCGGCTTCATCATGCTCCTTGGCTACACCATCATCGCCGTCCCCACCGGCATCGTCTCCGCCTCATTCATTGATGAAACCCGCGACCCTGTTCGCAACGGACGCTGTCCGCGCTGCGACTCCAAGGTTCGCAAAGGCGACAAGTTCTGCTCTCATTGCGGCGAGAAGCTATGAGCGATTACCATGAAACATTCCCTCCGGAAGAGGAGGATTTGCGGCCATTCACATGGCGGATCTCTTAAATAAACACATTCAAATCCGGGATTTTTTTCTTAAATAACATACATCATGCTTTCCGTGTTGTGTTCGAGGTTGATGAAAGCAGTAACTTATGTCAAGAAACGGATCGCGGCCATATCTTTCGTCCGCCATCTTTAGCGATTAGCAGGATAAGCTGTCGGGAGCTAAGAAAACACTTCTAACGGTGTGGCTCGTTCGGTCGCGAGCGAACGAACGAAACGATTAACCGTTCTGGTTGCGACGTTAGAACGTTACGACGGCAGCGGCTTGAAGTGTCGATGCCAGCGGCTTGAAGTGTCGATGCCGACGGCTTGACGTGTCGATGACAGCGGTTGAACGCTTAGGCAGACACATTAGCCTTAGTGCTGTAATATAACTCAACTTTCGCAAGCTCAGTTTCGTTAGGTTTTCAGATTATTAGGTCGCTTCGCTTATAGGTTTTTAGGTGAGAACAGCTATCATATAGACAGAAGAAACATATTTCACCTTATCGCTCGGCTTTGCCGCTTCGCCTT